>NZ_JBFTIO010000004.1:0-429093 GCF_056394985.1 Variovorax sp. 10N412 | reverse complement strand
GCCTTCGCGGCGGCCGCTGCCGCGCTCGCCGCCGCGTTCACCTCGCTCGCCCCGGGCGCCACGCCGCGCGCCCGAAGCCGCACCGGACGCCGGCACCGCCGGCCGGTCGACCGCGGTCTGCACGCGCGCGCCGTCCTTCAACCGGTCGCCGCCTTCAGTGACCACCTGCTCGCCGGCCTTCAGGCCCGACATGAGCGCCACGTTGTCCACGCTCGATTCGCCGCGCGTCACCGGACGCTGCGACACCGTGCTGTCGTCGTTCAGCACGTACACGTAGTCGCCGTTGGGGCCGTGGCGCAGCGCCGTCACGGGCACCACCACCGCGCTGCTCACGGTGCGCAGCAGCAGACGCAGGTTGACGAACTGGTTGGGGAACAGCGCGTTGTCGGTGTTGGCGAAGCGGGCCTTGGCCTTGACGGTGCCGGTGGCGGTGTCGACCAGGTTGTCGAGCGTGGCGAAGGTGCCGTTGGCCAGCCGGCGCGTGCGGGTGCGGTCGAAGGCGGTGGCGTCGAGCTTGGCGCCCTGGGCCAGGCGCTCCTGCACCTCGGGCACGCGGTCTTGCGGAATGGAAAACTCCACGTCGATGGGCGCGATCTGCGTGATGGTCGCCACGCCGTTGGTGGTGCCGGTCGAGATGTAGTTGCCCGCATCCACCGGCCGCAGGCCGATGCGACCGCTCACGGGGGCCGTGATGCGGCTCCAGCTGAGGTTGAGCTTGGCGGTGTTCTCGTTGGCACGGTCGATCGCCACGGTGCCTTCGAGCTGCTTGACCAGCGCAGCCTGGGTGTCGACGTCCTGGCGGGCGATGGAGTCCTGCCCCAGCAGCGTCTGGTAGCGCTGCAACGTGACGCGCGCCGCGGCCATCTGCGCCTCGTCGCGCTGCCGCGCGCCGGAGGCCTGCGCCAGCGCATTCTGGAACGGCTGCGGGTCGATGGTGGCGAGCACGTCGCCCTTCTTGACCATCTGCCCTTCCTGGAACAGCACGGCCGTGAGCACGCCCGACACCTGCGGCTGCACGATCACGTTGGCCAACGGGGTCACCGTGCCCAGTGCCTCAAGCTGCACCGGAATGTCCGACTGCTTGGCCGTGGCGATGCCGACCGTGCTGGAGGCCGCGCCGCCGCCGCCCCTTCCACCGGGACCGCCGGGGCCGCCCGGCCCGCCCTGGCGGGGGCCGCCCCCCGGTCCCGCACCGGGGCCGGCGACGGGCGTCTTCGAGCGCTGGATCAGATACCAGGCGCCGCCGCCCAGCGCCGCGAGCAGCAGCAGAGTCAGCAGGCCTCCCACCCAACGGCGCCTGCGCACCGGTGGGTGTGTGGGCGACACGTTGGCGGGCAGGGGCTCGGGTTGTTTTTCTTGTTCCATGGACGTTGCGTGCGGAGAAGACGGAGGTGCGGACCGGGTAGTACACGCGGAATGGTAGTCGCGCTCTTTGCTGGGCCGTAAAGCGACGGTAAAGCTGCCACATGTTGCCCCCCATTCGCGCCGCCTGGCTGCGGTTCGCGCCGCCGTCGGGCATTCCGTCGCACGCCGGTGGCACGGGCGCCCGGGCGCCGGCACAGTCCGCCCATCGATTCCCCTCCCGTCCTTCTTCCAGATTCCTTCAACTTTCAACGGAGCGCCACCATGCTGATGCAAGTCATCCTCCATACCCCGAAGTGGGTGTTCGCCGTGTTCTTCCTGCTGCTGTGGCTCGGCGCCAAGCAACTTCTTGCCAACGACGTGAGCCTGAGCCGGGTCACGCTGATGCCCGTGGCCATGGGCGGCCTGTCGGTGTATGGCGTGATCTCGGTCTTCGGCGATGCCTTCGGCCCGCTGCTGGGGTGGGCGGCCGCGGCCGTGGTGATGCTGGCGCTGGTGCTGCAGCGCCCGCTGCCCGCCACCACCCGCTACGACGCCGCCGAGCGCCGGTTCCACCTGGCCGGCAGCCCGGTGCCCCTGATGCTGATGATGGGCATCTTCGTGACCAAGTACGTGGTGGGCGCCACCTTGGCCATGCACCCGGAGCTGCGCCAGCAAGCCCTTCTCGGCCTCGTGGTGCCGGTGATCTACGGCGCGTTCAGCGGTGTCTTCGTGGCCCGTGCCGTGCGCCTGTGGAAGCTGGCCATCCGTACCGACGCCATGGCGGCGAACGTGCGTCCGGCCTAAAGTCCTGCCTGGAATTTCCGCCCGGCCCTACCGCTTCCAGGAACCGCACCATGAACGCGCTCTTGCTGATCCTCAAGATATCCGTCACGGTGGTGCTCGCCGCGTCCATCGCCGAGGCGCTGGTGCTGTCCTTTCGCCATGGCTGGCGCAGCTACGACTGGAAAGCCTCGGCCCTCTCGGTGGTCGACTTCCTGGTGCGCGAATACCCGCTGCGCTGGCTGCTGCCGCTGGCGTTCTGGACCGGCGCCATGGACTGGTTCTACGCCCACCGCCTGTTCACCCTGCCGATGGACCACTGGAGCGGCTGGGCCGCGTGCTTCATCGGCCAGGAGTTCTGCTACTACTGGTACCACCGCGCGGCGCACCGGGTGCGCTGGTTCTGGTGCACCCACGCCATCCACCATTCGCCAAACCAGCTGAACCTGTCGGCCGCCTACCGCTTCGGCTGGACCGGCCGCCTCACCGGCACGCTGGCTTTCTTCATGCTGGCGCCGTTGCTGGGCATGCCGCCGCGGGTCGTGTTGCTCATGTTCACGCTGAACCTGCTGTACCAGTTCTGGATCCACGCCGCCTGGATACCGCGCCTGGGGCCGCTCGAATGGGTGCTGAACACCCCTTCGGCCCACCGCGTGCACCACGCCTCGAACCTGGAATACCTGGACGGCAACTACGGCGGCGTGCTGATCGTGTTCGACCGGCTGTTCGGCACCTACATTCCCGAGCGCGCCGACCTGCCCTGCCGCTACGGGCTGGTGAACCCGATCACCTCGTACAACCTGCTCGAGATCGAATTCACCCAGTGGCGCGCGCTGCTGCGCGACCTGGTCTCGGCCCGCTCGGTGCGCGCCTTCGTCGGCTACCTCGTGAAGCCGCCGGGGTGGAAGCCCGACGGTCCGGGCGACACCACCGAAGAGCTGCGGCAACGCGCGGCGCTTCAGGCCGCACCGTCACACTCGGTGCCCGCGCCCGACTTCGTTCCCGTGCAGTACAACAAGGAGTTGTCATGATCCACACCGCTTCGAACCCCTCCCTTTCCGACGTCGAACGCCTTGCCCGCCGCCGCGCCGGCGCCAAGATGGGCTGGTACATCCATGCCTTCGTCTATGTGCTGGTCAACCTCGGGCTGGTCGGCCTGT
The DNA here is from genome assembly GCF_056394985.1 of Variovorax sp. 10N412. Lineage (NCBI taxonomy): Bacteria > Pseudomonadati > Pseudomonadota > Betaproteobacteria > Burkholderiales > Comamonadaceae > Variovorax > Variovorax sp. 10N412. The sequence continues at coordinate 425,809 of NZ_JBFTIO010000004.1, read as the reverse complement.
CGGCCGCCAGGGGCCACACCTGGGCGATCTACCCGCTCATGGGCTGGGGCCTGGGCCTGCTGGTCCATGGCGCCGTGGTCTGGTTCGTGGCGCCGGGCGGCGGCTTCTACGACCGCCTGGTGGAGCGCGAGCGCCGCGCGCTGGGCGCCCGGGACCGCGGATGAGCGTGGCGCCGTCCCCAGCGGACGCAGGGGTCTCCAGGTTCGGATCCGAAAACCTGCGGGACATGCTGCGGCATGGCCTGATCACCGCGGTCTTCTGCTGCCTGATCGCCAGCGCGCTGACCCTCACCGACGGCGGTGGCTGGGCACCGCACCTTGTCTATTCGCTGTCGATCGGCACCATCAGCTGGCTGTTCATCGACACCAGCCGGCTGCTGATCACCGGGCACCGCGACAACACCTGGCCGCGCGGCCCCTGGGGCTACCTGCTGGTGGCCATGGGCGTGACCGTCGGCTTCCTGGGCGGCAACTTCATCGGCGACGCCTGGACCGGCGCGCCGACCTTCGACTTCCTCGACCTGGCGGGGCACAAGCTGGCGACCGGGGTCATCATCACCATCGCCGCGACGACCGGCATGTGCTTCTTCTTCTACAGCCTGGGCAAGAGCAAGCACCTGCAAGGCCAGGTCGACCTGGCCCAGCGCGCCGCCACCGAGGCGCGGCTGAAGCTGCTCGAAACCCAGCTGGAGCCGCACATGCTGTTCAACACGCTGGCCAACTTGCGCGTGCTGATCACCGTCGATCCGCCGCGCGCCGTGGCCATGCTCGACCGCCTCAACAGCTACCTGCGCATGACGCTGAGCGGTTCGCGCGCGCTGTCTCATCCGCTGTCGGCGGAGTTCGACCGGCTGGGCGACTACCTCGAACTGATGTCGGTGCGCATGGGCGAACGCCTGCGCTACACGCTGGACTTGCCCGACGATCTGCGCGACACGCCCGTGCCGCCCCTGCTGCTGCAGCCCTTGGTGGAAAACGCCATCCGCCATGGGCTGGAGCCCCAGGTGGAAGGCGGCAGCATCGAGGTGCGCGCGCGCCGGGAGGCCGACCGGCTGGTGATCGAGGTGAGCGACACCGGTGTCGGGCTCGATGCGGCCGCGCCCTCCGAGGGCAGCGGTTTCGGGCTGGAGCAAGTGCGCGAACGGTTGGCCACGGTGTACGGCAATGGCGCACGGCTGAACCTGGCGCCCGCGCCGGACGGCGGCACGTGCGCGGCACTGAGCTTTCCGCGGCCGAACTGACAACCGGACAACCTGACGACAGCAAAGATGCAACCCACCGCCCTCATCGCAGAAGACGAACCCCTGCTTGCCCAGGCCCTCAAGGCCGAGCTGGCCGCGGCCTGGCCCGAACTGCAGGTCGTGGCGATCGCAGGCGATGGCCGCAGCGCCGTGCGCGAGGCGCTGCGCCTGCTGCCGCAGGTGCTGTTCTTCGACATCCGCATGCCCGGCCTCGACGGCCTGGGCGCCGCCGCCGAACTGGCCGACTGCTGGCCCGTTGACGAGGCGCCGATGCCGCAGCTGGTGTTCGTCACGGCCTACGACGAGTACGCCGCCCGGGCCTTCGAGGCCCAGGCCATCGACTATGTGCTCAAGCCCGTGCAGCCCGAGCGGCTGCGCAAGACGGTGGGGCGGCTCCGGCAGGCGCTGGCCGCGCGGCAGCCTGCGGCCCCACCCGCCGTGGCCGACGACGCGCTGGAACGCACGCTCGCGCAGTGGCGCCAGGTGCTGAGCGCCGCCGGGGCCGCTGGCACCGCGTCAGCCACGGCACCCCCTGCCCCGCTGCGCATGATTGCCGCCAGCGACGCCGGGGGCAGCACGGTGCGCATGGTGCCCATCGACGAGGTGCTGTACTTCGAGGCCGCCGACAAATACCTGCGCGTGCTGACGGCTTCGCACGAATACCTGATCCGCACGCCGCTCAAGCAGTTGCTGACCCAGCTTGATGACTCCACCTTCTGGCAGGTGCACCGGGCGGTGGTGGTGCGCAGCGCGGCCATCGAGTCGGTGCACCGCGACGAGGCCGGCAAGATGCACCTGATGCTGCGCGGGCGGGCCGAGAAGATTCCGGTCAGCCGGCTCTACGCCCATCTGTTTCGCGCCATGTGAAATCCGAGCGGGCGCGCCCAAAGAAAAAGCCGGCCCCTTGCGGAGCCGGCTTTTTCATTCAGTCACGAATGGTGTGGCAATTTAGCGCCAGTGGCCATGGCCGCGGTAGTAGCCGCGACCACCGTAACGCGGTCCGTAGTAGGCCGGCGGGCCGTAGTAGACCGGTGCCGGACGGTAGTACACCGGTGCCGGCGGCTGGTAATACACCGGCGGCGGCGGTGCGTAGTACACCGGGGCGGGCGGGTAGTACGCCGGTGCCGGCGGATAGTAGGCCGGAGCGCCCACGCCCACCGCCACGCCGGGAAGGCCGACACCGACCGACCAGCTCACGTCACCGCGGGCGCTGGCCGAAGTGGCTGCAAACAATGCACCGGCTGCCACCACACCTGCGGCGGCCCATTTGAAGAAAGTAGAACGTGTGAGGCTCATGATGTTGGACTCCTTGAATCAGTGGGCCGGGTTCGGGTCTGAACCGCCCATGTGTGTATTGAACGCGGCAATTGCAAAGCGGGTGCACCGGGCAATGTGAAGAACGTTGCCAAAGGTAACCCCTAAGAGGCGCCCTCTAGAATGGCCAGATGACCTCCCCGACCGACAAAAACGGCGCCAAAACGACCGCTGCACCGAGCAATTTCCTGCGCCACGTGATCGAGAACGACCTCGAACAGGGCGCCTACGCGGGCCGCAAGTGGGGCGGATCGCCCGGCAGCGCCTCCCACCATGCCCAGGGCATGGCCGACCCGGCCAAGGTGCGCATGCGCTTCCCGCCCGAGCCCAACGGCTACCTGCACATCGGCCACGCCAAGAGCATCTGGCTGAACTTCGAACTGGCCAAGGAATACGGCGGCGTGTGCCACCTGCGCTTCGACGACACCAACCCCGAGAAGGAAGACCAGGAGTACGTCGATTCCATCCGCGACGCCGTGAAGTGGCTCGGCTACGAGACCTACCTGGCCGACCGTCCCAGCGCGCCCGGCACGATGCAGCCGCACGAGTACTTCGCAAGCAACTACTTCGACTTCATGTACGAGGCGGCCGAGTACCTCATCGGCGCCGGCCTGGCCTACGTGGACGAGCAGACCCCTGAAGAAATGCGCGTGAATCGCGGCGACTTCGGCAAGGCCGGCACCGACAGCCCCTTCCGCAGCCGCAGCGTGGAAGACAACCTTGCGCGCTTCCGCGAAATGCGCGACGGCAAGCTCGACGACGGCGCCGCCATCCTGCGCGCCAAGATCGACATGGCGAGCCCCAACATCAACATGCGCGACCCGGCGCTCTACCGCATTCGCCGGGCCACGCACCACAACACCGGCGACAAGTGGTGCATCTACCCGATGTACACCTACGCGCACCCGATCGAAGATGCGCTGGAGCAGATCACCCATTCCATCTGCACGCTCGAATTCGAAGACCAGCGCCCCTTCTACGACTGGCTGCTCGACCGCCTCGCCGAAGGCGGCCTCATCGCCAGTCCGCATCCACGCCAGTACGAATTTGCGCGCCTGAACGTCACCCACGTGATGACCAGCAAGCGCAAGCTGCGCCAGCTGGTCGAAGAAAAGCACGTCGACGGCTGGGACGACCCCCGCATGCCCACCATTGCGGGCCTGCGCCGCCGCGGCTACACGCCCGAGGCGCTGCGCCTGTTCTGCGAACGCAGCGGCACCACCAAGTCGGGCGGCTGGATCGACTACGCCAGCCTCGAAGCCGCGCTGCGCGACACCCTCGACCCCGTCGCCCCGCGCGCCATGGCCGTGCTAGACCCGGTCAAGCTGGTCATCACGAACTGGGGCGAGCTGATGGGCGGCGACGATGTGCTCGACGACTGCTCCGCCCCCGTGCACCCGCACCACCCCGAGATGGGCAAGCGCGAGTTCAAGCTCGGCCGCGAGGTGTGGATCGAAAGCACCGACTACGAAGACGTGCAGCCCAAGGGCTTCTTCCGCCTGTTCCCCGGCAACAAGGTGCGGCTGAAGTATGGCCACGTCATCGAATGCACCGGTGCCACGCGCGACGCGAGCGGCAAGCTCGTGGAAGTGCAGGCCACGCTGGTGCCCGACACGAAGAGCGGCACGCCCGGCGCGGATGCGATCAAGGTGAAGGGCAACATCACCTGGGTGGCGGCTGCGGACGCGGTGCAGGCCGAGGTGCGTCTGTACGAGCGGCTGTTCTCGGAAGCGAACCCGGGCAGCGGCGAGTTGCTGGAAGAGCTGAACAAGGCGAGCCTGGAGGTGTGCGTGGCGTTCGTGGAGCCTTCGCTCGCCGCGGCAGCGCCTGGCGTCGGGGTCCAGTTCGAGCGGCACGGGTACTTCGTGCGCGATTCGAAGGCCGGCGCGGATGGCAAGCTGGTGTTCAACCGAGCGGCTGGGATGCGGGACAGCTGGGGCAAGTAAGTCCGTTCGTCCCCTGCCGCCGAAGCCGGCGCCGCGATGGCTCCGGCTTTTTCTGTTTCAGCCGCGCGTTACTCCGGCCGCTTGTAGACCACGCCCAGCACCGCGCTGTTCTCGTCGGTGGTGCACACCGCCGAGCGGCCCTGCGGCCCGACCTTCAGGTTGATCGTGTAGACGCCGTCGCGCGGCGTGGAGCCGCTGTCCACGGCGATGCTGCCTGCGGGCACCCGCAGTTCGCGCGCGGCCGCGGCCACGCAGTTCTTGACGCTCGCCTCGGGCGCGCCGCCGACGCGAATGGAGGTGCTGTTGCAGGCGGCGAGCAGGAGCGTTGCGCTTGCCACGCTTGTGAGTCGGATGAGGCTTCGCATCGTCATTGGGGCTCCTGTTGGCTCTTGGATGGACATTAGGGCGCGTGCGCCGGACCGCGTGGTGCAGGACAGCCGCTCTCCCCTGTGTGGCCCGTTGCCGCCTCTTGCGATGCAACAACTGCCACTTCAAACAAAGAAACGTAAGTCATTGATTTACTTCAATTTTCCGTATAAATTTCGATTTATAAAGTTCATACGGAAAACCAATGGATTTCCAAGACATCGGTGACGACGCTCGCCGCCAGTACATCGACGCCAGAGCCACTTTCGAAGCCCTTGAAGCAGCCGAAGCCCAAGCCGCCGGAGTGCGCGGCGGCATGTACTGGAAGGCCGTCAACGGTGTCGACTACCTCATTCGCACCAGCACCCGCAACGCACAAAAAAGCCTGGGGGCCCGCAGCCCTGAAACCGAAGCCATCCACAACAACTTCGTCCGAAGGAAGGAAGAAGCGGAGAGCAGGGTCAAGGACCTGGGCGAGGCAGTGACGCGCCACCAGCGCATGAACCGGGCCTTGTTCGTCGGGCGCGCTCCGACCATCGTCGTCGACATCCTCGACATGCTGAAGCGCGCCGCCATCTCGGAGCACTTCACCGTGGTGGGCACCCACGCGCTCTACGCCTACGAAACGGCAGCGGGCGTGCGCCTGCAAAGCGCAGCGGTGGCCACGCGCGATGTCGATCTGCTCTGGGACACGCGCAAGCGCTTCCGGCTGGCCACACAGCTCAAGCGGCTGGACTCCTCCATGCTGGCTCTGCTGCGCAAGGTCGACAAGACTTTTTCGCTGATCGACGATCAACGCTACACGGCCGTCAACAGCAAAGGCTTCGAGGTGGACATCCTGCGACGCGAGGTGCAAGAGAAAGACCCCTACCCTGCGCAGTTGAGTGATGTCGAAGACGACTTCTGGGTCGTGCAGGCCTGCAACGTGGAACAGTTGGTGAGCGCACCACGTTTCTCCGCTGTGGTGGTCGGGGCCACAGGACACATGGCGCGGATGAACACCGTGCATCCACTGGCCTTCGCGCGCTTCAAGCGGTGGCTGGCGCATCGACCCGATCGCGACCCGCTCAAGTCAGGGCGTGACACCTTGCAGGCGGACACCGTCGAGCAACTGGTGCGAGACTATCTGCCGCAGTTGGCCGATGCGCCACGCGACGCCACCCGCCCATGAATTTGCCGACCTCTTCTTCCCGCCTGATCCGCTTCAACAAACCCTACGGCGTCCTCAGCCAGTTCACGCCCGAGGGCCGCTGGCGCGGGCTGAAGGACTTCATCGACCTGCCGGGCGTCTACGTCGCGGGCCGGCTCGACGCCGACAGCGAAGGCTTGCTGCTGCTCACCGACGACGGCAAGCTGCAGGCGCGCATTTCCGATCCGCGCTTCAAGATGGAGAAGACCTACTGGGTGCAGGTGGAAGGCGTGCCGACCCAAGAGGCCCTTGCGGCCTTGCGCAGCGGCGTGCAGCTCAACGACGGGCCCACGCGCCCGGCCAGGGCGCGCCTGCTCGACCCACCGCCCGAGGTGTGGGACCGCGAGCCCCCCATCCGCGAGCGCAAGAGCATTCCCACCGCGTGGCTGGAGCTGGCGATCAGCGAAGGCCGCAACCGCCAGGTGCGGCGCATGACCGCGGCCGTCGGGCTGCCGACGCTGCGCCTGATCCGTGCCGCCATCGGGCCTTACACGCTCGACGGACTGGCGCCCGGCACCTGGCTGGAACAACCCGGCGGCTGAGCCGTCGCACAACCCTTCATCCGAATCTTTTCCATGCACATCAAGCTCCCTTTCCCCGACCTTTCTTGCAGCGTCTTGAACCGCCGCGGCGCCGTGCTTGGCACCCTCGGCCTGCTTGCGCTGCCCGCAATGCACGCCAACGCTGCGGCCTCGGCCAACACCAAAACCACCAAAGCGAAGAAACAGCCGGCGCCCGACGTCTGGCCGCACGCCTCCCTCGTGCCGGGCGGCGTTGCCCGCCTCTCGCTGGGCCCCGCGGCCACGCGCCCCAAGGCATTCGCCGGCGACGTGCCGTTGCTGGTGCTCGGCGACCCGATCGAATGGACCGCGCTGGTCGGCATTCCGCTGGCGGCCGAACTTGGCGAGGCGAGCATCACGGTGCGTGCCGAAGGCAAACCCGAACGCCAGGTTGGCTACACCGTCGCCCCGAAGCAGTACCGCGAACAACGCCTGACCGTGGCGCCGCGCACGGTCGACCTGTCGCCCGAGGACGAGGCCCGCTACGTCAAGGAGCGCGACCACCTCACCGGCGTGATGGCCACGCTCACCGACTTCCGCCCCGACGCCGCGCTGCAGATGCGCGTGCCCGTGCCGGGCCGCCGCTCGAGCTCGTTCGGGCTGCGCCGCGTGTTCAACGGGCAGTCGCGCAATCCGCACAGCGGCATGGACATCGCCGCGGGCACGGGCACACCGGTGCTGGCGCCGCTGCCGGGGAAGGTGATCGATACGGGGGACTATTTCTTCAACGGCGGCACGGTGTGGCTCGACCATGGCGGCGGTCTGCTGACGATGTATTGCCATCTGAGCCGGGTGGACGTGAAGGTGGGCGATGTGCTGAAGACCGGGCAGGCGCTGGCCGCGGTGGGCGCGACGGGGCGGGTGACGGGGCCGCACCTGCATTGGTCGGTGATGCTGAACCGGGCGATGGTGGATCCGGCGTTGTTCGTTGCGGCTTGAGTAATCACCCTGAGTTCCGGATTCCCCTCGCCTCCTAAACTCGCGCTACTCAAACAAGGGGCGGGTGGGTGCGATGGCCAAACAGACAAGAGCCGGGCGGCGCCGTGAGCGCGCAAGGAATGAACTGGCAGGCAAGGGGTGGACGGTCGTCATCGTCGGCGTCCTGCTGCTTGTGGGCCCGAGCTTCATGCAGGGCTCCGTCGTCGGCACACTCGGCCCGGCGCTTCGACCGGCTGGTTGGGGGGCGCTGACGGTTGGCGTGGTGTTGCTGGGGCTGCATTACCTTCTGGCCCGCAAGGCAGCGATCCCGACGCTTCCGGACACGGAGCGCGTGGCGCAGCAGTCGCCCACCGCCAAGGTCGCCCAACCCACGCCACCGCCTTCTGTCCAGCGGCGGGAACCCGCCTTTGCTTCAACGCCATCCGAACCGAAGCGCCCGCCTCCAGAACCCGCACCGCAGCACGTGCAGCAATGGAGCCCCGCCGTGCTCGCCGCCATCGAATGGCGTCGCTTCGAGGCCTTGTGCGAAGCGCTCTACGCGCAGGCTGGTTTCACCACGCGCAGCCAGTCGCATGGCGCCGACGGCGGCATCGACATCTGGCTTCACTCCAAGCACAGCGAGGTGCCTCGCATCGTTCAATGCAAGCACTGGCAAAGCAAGGTCGTGGGCGTGAAGGAGATGCGCGAGTTTTTTGGCGTGATGGCGTCGCATCAGTTGAAGAGCGGCACCTACGTGACCAGCTCCACCTTCTCCGCCGATGCCGCAGCCTTCGCCAAGCAAAACGGCATCCACGCGCAGGACGGTGCCGCGCTGCTCAAGCTGATTGGCCAGCGCACGCCCGAGCAGCAGGCCGCATTGCTCGCGGTGGCTTATGAAGGCGAATACTGGCGTCCCACCTGTGCGAGCTGCGGCACGAAGATGGTCGAGAGAAACTCGTCCAGGAACGAAGGCAGCTTCTGGGGGTGCGCCAACTATCCGAAGTGCCGAGGCAGGACGATTCCGAAGTCCAAGGCATCTGCAGCTGCCTGAGTCACCAGGCGAACCATGGCCGATCAACCTCTTTTCACCGAAGCCTGCCTCGACGCAACCTTCGCCCGCGCCACCCGTCGCGAAACCCTGGCAATCCTCAACACCCGCCTGCACCCCGCCCTGCAGAAAATCGTCGCCGCCGAAGTCGCCTCGGGCAACCGCGTCGTCGACGTCGGCATCGACTGGCCCGATGCGGGCTCGGTACACGTGACGCTACACAACCACTTCGACAACCGCCACGCGAACGAAGAAGCCGTCTTCAGCCTCTGCGACGACCCGCATTACTGGCACGCCGACTACGGCACCGCGGCCAAGCCGACGCACCTGCTCATCTGCTGACCGGCGTCTTCTTGGGCCACGCAGACGTGCTCCAGGCAATCAGCGCCAGCAACGCCACCTGCACCGGCAACCGCACCACGAGCGCCCAGTACGGCACGTTCGCAAACAGCTCCGGCCTCTGCAGCATGTAGAAATGCGCCGGCGTCACCGCAAGGGTGAGCAGGAACAGCCCGACGCCTGCAGCCCGCCGCGTGGGCCGCCACAGCAGCCCGGCCGCGCCCATCAGCTCGAACACCCCGCTCACCAGCACCACCGCGCGCGGCCACGGGATGTACGGGGGCACGATGCGCATCTCGGTCTCGGTCAGGGCGAAGTGCGCCACGCCGCCGATGGCGAACCACAGGAAGACGAACGCGAGCCCCGCCACGCGCCAGCGGCTCATGGCGGGCACCGCGTTCATCGAGCGGCCGGCATTACAGCGGCTTGGTGAGGTACACCGCCTCGCGCCCGACGATCGTGCGCTGCGCCGGCATGAAGATGGTGCAGTCGTCGCACAGCGCGCGAATTTCTTCCGCGCCGTTGGTCGCGATCAGCTCGCCCTTGGCGAAGGTCTCGAAGCCGATCAGCGGGCGCACGAAGGCAAAGTCTTCCGACTTGATGACGTAGGTCTGCAGCAGCTCGAAGCGCCGTTGCGGCTCGGGCGCCGGGTTGGCCGGGTTCTGGTCGACGAGGCCGAAGTACGCAAGAAAGTCGTAGGTGACGGCGGTCGCCAGTTCCGACGCCGAGCGCAGGAAGTGCTGGCCGCACTCGACCACCATCGCCACGCCCTTGCCGTCAGGGCCGCCGTGGCTGCCGTACTGGATCAGCGGCGTACCCGAGCCCAGGCCGTCGGGCATCACGAGGTGCACCGACGGGCGGCCGATGGCCAGCGCGACCTTGGCGTTGCGCTCGAAGGCCGGGTACACCCAGAACGGCACCACCGGCTGGCTGGTCGAGTGGATGTCCAGGATGTGGTCGGCCGCGTCCACCACCGGGCGCAGGATGCGCGCGCGGCGCAGCTCGGGGCTGTCTTCCGTGCCGTCGAGCCACTCGGGCGACCAGATGCGGTTGAGGTTGTGCACGATCTGGCGGCTGTCGTAGGGCGACTCTTCCTTGAACGACTCGTAGGCGTCGATGTTGGCGAAGGCCACGGTGAGCGTGCCGATCTTGGGGCGCACGTTGTTGTCCAGCAGGTGCGTGGCGGCCGTCATGCCGCAGATCTCGTTGCCGTGCGTGAGCGCGTTGATCAGCACGTGCGGGCCGGGCTTGCCGGACTCGAAGCGGTGCACGTAGTCGATGCCGACGTTGCCCTTGCGGTAGGCGGAGAGATCGCGGGGGAGGACTTCGAGGGCGGGGGGAGATTGGGTCATGAGGCTGTGGGGAGTGGACGAAGCAGCAGGCAAGTTTGCTACAGATAGCCGTTTCGCGCCTCGCACGCCGCCAGGGCCCATTACCAGTTCACCTCCCGCTCCGGCGTCGCCGAAATGTGGTGGATCGACAGGTCCGCCCCGTCGAATTCCTCTTCCTGCGTGAGCCGCAGCCCCACCGCCTTCTTCAGCGCGCCGTACACCGCCCAGCCCGCCAGGCCCGCCCACGCCACCCCCATCACCGTGCCGATGAGCTGCGCCCACAGGTTCACCCCGCCGATGCCGCCCAACGCCTGCGTGCCGAAGATGCCCGCGGCGATGCCGCCCCAGGTGCCGCACAGGCCGTGCAGCGGCCACACGCCGAGCACGTCGTCGATCTTCCATTTGTTCTGCACCAGCGTGAACATGCTGACGAAGATGGCGCCGGCCACGCCGCCCACCACCAGCGCGCCCAGCGGGTGCATCAGGTCGGAGCCCGCGCACACGGCCACCAGACCCGCGAGCGGGCCGTTGTAGACGAAACCCGGGTCGTTCTTGCCCATGGCCAGGGCCACCAGCGTGCCGCCGACCATCGCCATCAGCGAGTTGACGGCCACCAGCCCCGAGATCTTGTCGATGCTCTGCGCGCTCATCACGTTGAAGCCGAACCAGCCCACGCACAGCACCCACGCGCCCAGCGCCAGGAACGGAATGTTCGACGGCGGATGCGCGCTGAGCGAGCCGTCGCCGCGGTAGCGGTTGCGGCGCGCGCCCAGCAGCAGCACGGCCGGCAGCGCGAGCCAGCCGCCCACGGCGTGCACGACCACGGAACCGGCGAAGTCATGGAACTCGTGCCCCGTGAGCGAGGCGATCCAGCCCTGGATGCCGAAGTGCCGGTTCCAGGCAATGCCTTCGTACAGCGGATAGACGAAGCCGACGATCACCGCCGTGGCGATGAGCTGCGGCCAGAACTTGGCGCGCTCGGCAATGCCGCCCGAGATGATGGCCGGGATGGCCGCCGCGAAGGTGAGCAGGAAGAAGAACTTCACCAGCTCGTAGCCGCTTCGTGCCGCCAGTTCGGTGGCGCTCACGAAGAAATGCGTGCCGTAGGCCACGCCATAGCCCACCAGGAAGTACACGATGGTCGACACCGAGAAGTCGACCAGGATCTTCACGAGCGCATTGACCTGGTTCTTCTTGCGCACGGTGCCCAGTTCGAGAAAGGCAAAACCGGCGTGCATGGCCAACACCATGATGGCGCCGAGAAGAATGAACAGCGCGTCAGCGCCCTGTTTGAGTGCGTCCATGGAAGCTTCTTGCAGTTTTTGGTTTGAATTGGTGCGTCGCACCCGAATCACGCGGAGCGGCAGCCAAACCAAGCAAAAATGGTGCCTGATGGCTCTTTGATGGTGCGAAATGAACCAAACAAGGGCCTTCCGGGCCCTTCGCGCACCGGATCAGCCCGTGCCGGCGCGCAGCGCGTCACGGTAGCGGCGGCTGCAGGGCACGGTGGTGCCGTCGTGCATGTGCAGCCGGGCGTCGCCGCCGTCGAGCGGCTCGATTTCCTTGATGCGGCCCAGGTTGACCGCATGGCTGCGGTGCACGCGCGCGAAGGTGGCGGGGTCGAGCTGGGCCAGGAAGTCGGTGAGCGTGGCGCGCAGCAGGTAGTCGTGGCCGTTCACATGCAGGCCGACATAGTTGCCTTCGGCCTGCAGCCAGTCGATGTCGGTGGCGGCAATGAGGAATTCGCGGCGCAGCTTGCGCACCAGGAAGCGCTCGGGCCGGGCGAGCGGCGGCGGCGGCGATGGCGATGTCGCGGGCGCATCCGGCACGGAGGGCTCGGCTCCCTCCGGTTCCGACTGCACCTGGTGCGGCACCGGCACATGGGACACGCCCTCCTCCGGCGCATCGAGCACCCGCGCCTCCCCCTGCAGGCGCAGCAGGAACAGCCGGTACGCCCAGATGCCGAAGACGATGCTGGCGTAAGCGCGCACGTCCTTCAGGTACTCGTAGCCCCACTGCGCGGCCCAGCCGGCAAAGTCGTAGTGCGCGCCGGCCAGGGCGTAGACCAGCGCCCTCAGCCCGAACATGCCCGCCACGTGGGCCAGGCTGAACGCCACGCTGCCCGCCGCATGCAACACCACAAAGCGCGCCAGATGGCCGCGAACCAGCGGCGACAGCCGGCGCTCGATGAAGACCAGCGCAGGCACCAGCAGCAACAGCATCAGGTGGCTCGAAACTTCCCAGGCGATGACCTCCCAGTTGGCGGCCGGCACGGCGCGGGTGCGCATGTCGACGATGGCCACCATCGTGCCGAACACGGCCTGCAACCCCATCAGCACGATCCAGAACGCCACCTCCACGGGACGGCGGATCGGCTCGTAGCGTTCGTACAGGTTCTTGCGTGGGTCGCCCATGGGCTGGAATTCTCGCGAAAAGGGGCCCAGGGGCGGCCGGGTTTCGTCCCTCCGGGCCACCGCTCGTCACAAAGCGGGGGCGGTCCGTCCCACAGGTGCGCCGCGCAGCGTCCATGGGCCGGAGCATCGCGGCTTCTTTGCTTCGAGGAGCCTGCGATGAGCACCACCACCACCCCGGACGCCCGCCGTCACGACATCGACGCCCTGCGCGCCATGGCCTTCCTGTTCGTCATCCTGTATCACGTGGGCATGTACTACGTGGCCGGCTGGCACTGGCACCTGAAGAGTCCGCATGCCGCCGAATGGCTGCAATGGCCGATGGTGGCGCTCAACCTCTGGCGCATGGACCTGGTGTTCTTGGTCTCGGGCGTCTCGCTCGGCTTCCTGAGCCGGGGCCAGGGCACCTGGGCGCTGCTGCGCAGCCGGGGCGTGCGGCTGATGCTGCCGCTGGCCTTCGGCATGGCGGTGATCGTGCCGTACCAGGCCTATGCCCAGGGCGTGGCCAACGGGCTGGTGGCGCCGGGCTTCGGCGCCTTCCTGCTGCGCTACCTGCCGATGACCGCGCCCTGGCCCAGGCAGGCCTTCGACGGCGCGGAATTCGGCATCACATGGAACCACCTCTGGTACCTGCCCTACCTGTTCGCGTACACGGCGCTGGTCGCGCTGACGCTGCCGCTGTGGCGTTGCGCCGCCGGGCAGTGGCTGCGCCGCGCGTTCAACGGGCTGCGCGGCTGGAGGCTGCTGTTGCTGCCGGTGGTGCCGTTGCTTGTCTTCACCATGCTGCTGGCCGCGCGCTTTCCGGGCACCCACAACTTCGTGCGCGACTTTCATTTGCACAGCATCTACTTCACGCTGTTTCTCTACGGCTACTGGATGGGCCTGGACACGGGGGTATGGAAGGAACTGGAGCGGCTGCGCCGCGTGTCGCTGGCGCTGGCCGTGGCGGTGATCGCCGTGTTCATCGCACTGCGCGCCGGCGCGAAGGGTCCGGTGACGGGCCCGGTGGCCGACCTGCTGCGCGTGCTCTACCTGTGGCTGATGGTCGCCACCATCCTGGGCCACGCCCATCGCCACCTGAACCGGCCGTGGCCGTGGCTGCGTTGGGCCAACGAGTCGGTGTACCCGTGGTACGTGCTGCACCAGACGCTGATCGTCGTCGGCATCACCGTGCTGGCACCGCTCGCACTCGGCCCGGTCGTCGAGCCCGCCCTGCTGGTGGCGTCGACGCTTGCAGGTTGCTGGCTGCTGACCGACGGGCTGATCCGCCGCGTCAGCTTCCTACGGCCGCTGTTCGGGCTGAAGCGCGCGAAGAAGCCTGGGCAGCCGGCTTCGCCGCAGCCACTTTCGGATCGTCCACCGGAACCAGGATGGCGTTCCCCGTCGCCACGAGCTTGAGCGCATCGCCTTCGCCCTGCGCATAGAGCTCGGCGGTCGCGAACACCTGCTTGCGCCCCGCCTTCACCACCCGCCCGCGCGCCACGAACGCCCGGCCCACGGCGGGCGAGATGCAGTTCACCGAGAAATGAGACGCCAGCACGCGCCCGGCCACGGTGGCGGCCGCGAAGCCGCTCACGGTGTCGAGCAATGCGCCGATCAGCCCCGCGTGCAGGAAGCCGGCGTACTGGCCCATGTCTTCCTCGCGAAAGTTCATGCGCAACTCGGCTTCGCCGTTGGCGGCGCTGACGGCTTCGAAGCCGGCCCAGCGGTTGAAGGCGGCGGTCTTGTTGATGGCCTGGATGGTGTCGAGCATGGCGGTGTGTCCTGGGGTTGACGGCAATGCAGTCCACTCTAGGAAGCACCGCCGGCATCCGCCGTCGCGCGCGCGACGAGACATGCGCGCACGGTTACCTTGGCGACACGCACCACCGCATCGCGTTGTCACACCGCCTCGGCCGATCGTTGTCGAAGGCCTGCCCAGCCGTCGTTCGGCAGAGACTCACCTGTCCACCGCGGCCACCTCGCCTTCCACCAGCGGCGAGTCTTGAAGAGCATCGACCAGGAAGTCGACCATCACCCGGACCTTCGCGCTGAGGTGCCGACGGCTTGCATAGATCGCCAGGATGTCGACGGGCGGCATGTGATAACCGGGCATGACCTCGACCAATCGGCCGGCCCGCACATCCTTGCCGATCACGAAGCTCGGTTGCCAGATGACGCCGGCACCGGCGAGCGCCGCGGCGCGGGCGGTCTCGCCATTGTTGGCGCGCAGGGCCCAGCGCACGCACACCGATTCCAGCGTTCCGCCGGGGCCGGCGAACTGCCACTCGTCGGAGGTTGCACCGTAGGTGTAGCCGAGGCACGGATGCCGGGCAAGGTCTGCCGGGACCTCGGGCATGCCATGGGCCGCAAGGTATCCGGGCGAGGCGCAGACCAGGTTGGGCGAGCGGCCCAGGCGCCGTGCGATGTGGTTGCCCGAGGTGGTGCGCGAGATGCGGATGGCCAGGTCGTAACCCTCTTCGACGATGTCGACCACGCGGTCGATGAGCGCAATGTCGAGCTCGACGTCGGGGTACTTCGCCATGAACTTCGGCCACAGGGGCGCCAGCACCAGGCTGCCGAAACTCAGGGGCGCGTTGATGCGCAGGCGCCCTCGCGGCTGCAGCGACGCGGTGGTCGCCAGGGCCTCGGTCTCCGCCACTTCTTCGAGGATCGACTTCGCCCGGTCGAACAGCGCTTCGCCGCCTTCGGTGAGCGACAGGCGGCGCGATGTGCGGTTGATGAGCCGCGTGCGCAGGTGGGCCTCCAGCTCGTTGACGTAGCGCGTCACGTTGG
This sequence comes from Variovorax sp. 10N412, assembly GCF_056394985.1. NCBI lineage: Bacteria > Pseudomonadati > Pseudomonadota > Betaproteobacteria > Burkholderiales > Comamonadaceae > Variovorax > Variovorax sp. 10N412. Next base: position 410,372 of record NZ_JBFTIO010000004.1, on the reverse strand, counting down.
CCGGGGAGGTGTCCAGCGCGTCGGCCGCCTTGGTGAAACTGCCCCGCGCCACCACGGTGACGAACACCTCGTAAGCACGCAATCGGTCCATGAGCGCCTCGTCCAATCATTCATGAAAGCTGAATGAGTAAACCACTTTTGGGCTCTTTCTGGAAGTGAAGCTGAATCATAAATTCACGTCACTCCACAACCGACAGAAAGGAAGTTCCGCATGAACCCCACCAATTCGACCCCCGCCGCCCCGGTGCCCACCCGCCGTACGCTGCTTGCCGGCGCGGTCGCCGTCGGCGCCGCCCTGACCCTGACCCTGGGCCGCGCCGCACACGCGGCACCCGCCGCCGACGCGGTGCCGGGCTTCCGCTCGGGCAGCGCGGAGGTGAACGGCACGCGCATCCACTACCGCATCGGCGGCAGCGGACCGACCGTCGTGCTGCTGCACGGCTACGCCGAGACCGGGCACATGTGGAACCCGCTGATGCCGCTGCTGGCCAGGACGCACACCGTGGTCGTGCCCGACCTTCGGGGGGCGGGCGATTCCTCCAAGCCCGAGACGGGCTATGGCAAGAAGAACATGGCCGTCGACATCCACGAGCTGGTGCGCTCGCTCGGCATCCGCAGCGTGAGCATCGTCGGCCACGACATCGGCTTGATGGTGGCCTACGCGTATGCCGCGCAGTTTCCTTCGGAGACCGACAAGGTGGTGCTCATGGACGCCTTCCTGCCCGGCATCGGCGCATGGCAGAACGTCTGGCTCCTGCGCGACCTGTGGCATTTCCATTTCCACGGTGCAACGCCGCTGGCGCTTGTGAAGGGGCGCGAGCGCATCTACTTCGAGCACTTCTGGAACGACTTCGCGGCCAACCCCAGGCACTCGGTGCCCGAAGCCGACCGGCAGTTCTACGCCAGGGCCTATGCGCAACCCGGCGGCATGCGTGCGGGGTTTGAATATTTCAAGGCTTTCGAGCAGGATGCAGCCGAGTTCGCCGAACTGGGCAAGACGCCGCTGCCCATGCCGATGCTGGTGCTCTCCGGCGAGAAGGCCGGCGGAACCTTCCTGATCGAACAGGCAAGGATGGTCGCGACCCAGGTGCAGGGCGTGATCGTCAAAGGCTCCGGACACTGGCTGATGGAAGAGGCGCCAGAGCAGGTCATTCCGGCATTGGTCAACTTCCTGGGCTAGCGGCAAAGCCGCCTCGGCAGGGGCGCGACAGAAACCTCGCCACCCTGCGTGCGGCACGAACAGCAGAGCTCGACGAACACGACCGTCACATCAACCAAGGAGAACCTAAATGGACCTGCAACTCGATGGGAAGCTCGCCCTGGTGAGCGGAAGCACCGCCGGCATCGGCTACGCAATTGCGCACACGCTGGCCCAGGAAGGCGCAAGCGTGATCGTGAACGGCAGATCGCAGGCGGCGGTCGACGAGGCGGTGGAGCGCATCCGCTCGGAAACGAAAGGCACGGTGCTCGGCCATGCCGGCGACCTCAGCCGGGCGGACGCCGCCGAGGAACTCGTGCGCCGCCACGCCGGCATCGCCATCCTGGTCAACAACCTGGGCATCTTCGAGGCCAAGGCCTTCGAAGATATTCCCGATGAAGACTGGCAGCGCTTCTTCGACGTCAACGTGCTGAGCGGCGTTCGCCTTGCACGCCTGGTGCTGCCGCAGATGAAGCGGGCGAACTGGGGCCGGATCATCTTCATCTCGAGCGAAAGCGCGGTGCAGATCCCGACCGAGATGATTCACTACGGCATGACGAAGACCGCGCAACTCGCGGTGTCGCGCGGGCTGGCGGAATCGGTCGCCGGGACGAACATCACCGTCAACAGCGTGCTGCCGGGTCCGACGAAATCGCGCGGCGTCGGCGACTTCGTGGAAGGCATGGCACGCTCGAGCGACAAGAGCTTCGAGCAGGTCGAGGCAGAGTTCTTCGAGCACGTTCGCCCGACCTCGCTGATCAAGCGCTTCGCTTCGCCGCAGGAGGTGGCCTCGCTCGTGGCCTACGTGGCAAGTCCGCTCGCGTCGGCGACCACGGGCGCGGCCCTTCGCGTCGACGGCGGCGTCGTCAAGAGCGCCTTCTGACGAAGGCGCTGGCGCTATAGGAGCAGTGGACGGCCGCAAGCCTGCGCGCCGCGCATGCGCCTTCCTCAGTTGCACGTCAGGCCCGCGTGGCATCCTCTGGCGCCCGAACGCTCAGTCCGCATTTGCATGGGAGAAGACAACGTGAGATGGATCCATCGGCGAGGCGCGCTGGCCCTTTCGGCCGCCTGCGCCGCCTCTGCCCTGCTGGCCGCGTCGGGCTGCGGGCAGCACAGCGCGACCGCGGCTTCCGCGCCGGAGCCCGCCGCGCCGCCCGCCCCCGGCAGCATCGCCGTCACGCAGGAGGACATCGACTGGTTCCGCCGCAGCAAGGCCGAATGGATCAACTGCGAATCGGGTGCGCCCGCCATCGTTCCGCCCGACCTGTCGCTCGCGCAGTTCGGCGAAGCGCTCGACGGCGGCGATGCGCGGGTCCTGCCCGCGTTCGACCGCTTCGTGCGCGTGACCTCGGCGCTCTTCCTGTACGCGAGCTTCGCGCCCGGGCACTACGGCTTCCTGCCGCCCTTCGAGCAGCGTGCCGCCTTCGACGTGACGGCTGAGCACATCCGGCTGCTGCAGCACGCGAACTGGCGCACCTTCATGATCGACTGCAAGCGCCCGTACGGCGACTTCACGCACTACCAGATCGACATGGCCGACATCCTCGGCCTGCCGGTGGCCAAGGACGCCAAGGGCCATGCGCAGATCGGCAAGGACGCGGAGAAACGCATGGATGCCCTGCACGAGGAGATGCTCTACGCCCTGCAGGCCTACATCCGCTTTGCGCGCCTGAGCCCCGGGCGCTACGTGGTGCCCGAGCGCGGCCTGTCGCAGACGGTGGGCCGCCCGCTGTGCCGGCCGGTGTCGGCCACGCGCATTGCGCTGTACCAGCGTGCGCTGGCCGCCGCCGGGCCCCACCCCGATTCACGCCGGACCGCGGCGCTCAACGAAGCCGCCGGGGCGCTGTTCGCGCTGGATTGAGCAAGCCGGGGCCGGCGGGCCCTGCGGGTTCAGGCCGGGTCGGCGGCCTCTGGCGCGGGCTCGCCGCCGCCCTTGCGCTTCTTGCTGCGCGCGGCCTTCTTCGCCGCGCGCTCGGCATCGGCAAGCTGCCCCGCGGCGAGCCACTGCGCGAACTCTTCGGGCGTCTCGAGCGTCACGCGGCCGAAGTTGCCGGCACGGAACTCGTGCATCACGATCTCCGCCGCCTTCTGCAGGTTGACCTTGCCCTTGCCCAGCAACGCGCCGCGCTTGCGGCCGATGGTGTCGAGCAGGTCTTCGTCTTTCATGCCGGCCATGGTCTCGGCGTCGAGCTCCACCAGCTTGAAACGCGCCGCCACGCCGGCGGCGTAGTGGGCCTTGAGATAGCTGAGCAGCTCGAGCGCCACCTCTTCCTCGTCGAAGGCATTGCGCCCGATCGCGCCGCTGGCGGCCAGGTTGTAGCCGCTCTTGGGCACGACGATGCGCGGCCACAGCATGCCGGGCGTGTCCCACAGGTAGAAGTCGTCGGCCAGCGTGATGCGCTGCTCGAGCTTGGTGATGCCGGCCTCGTCGCCAGTCTTGGCCTTGCGCCCGCCGATGAGCGTGTTGATGAGGGTGGACTTGCCCACGTTCGGAATGCCGCAGATCAGCACGCGCATCGGCTTGGCCATGCCGCCGCGGTTGGGCGACAGTTCATGGCAGGCTTTCACCAGCTGCTGCGCGGGCGCGGTCTGGCTCGCGTCCAGCCCGATGGCGCGGGTGGCCGGCAGCGCGTTGTAGTGCGCCAGCCAGTGCGCAGTGCGCACAGGGTCGGCCAAGTCCTGCTTGTTGAGCACCTTGACGCTGGGCCGGCCGGCCGTGAGCTCGGCCAGCATCGGGTTGGCACTGGAGCCGGGCAGTCGCGCGTCGAGCAACTCGATGACCACGTCGATGTCCTTCACCCGCTCGGTGATGGCCTTCTGGGTCGAATACATGTGACCGGGGAACCACTGGATCGCCATCGGTGGGCTTCTTTCTCTTCGCGCTGTCGCTGTCTGGAATGGAGGGCCTCTACGGGGCCGGGTGCGCATTGTGGCCCCGGAACCTGAACGTAACCTTGTTGCTACGTTTTCGATAGCTGCAGGCAGGCATTCTGCCTTCGCCCGCGACAGCTTCGATCCTAGAATCCGCGCGCTGCCCGCGCAGCCATTCCAACAAGCATCCGAGGGAAACCCATGTCCAAGCGCCTTGCCGCTGCCGCCCTGCTGGCAGCCACCACCTTGCTCGCCCCCGCAGCCCATGCACAGCGGCCCGCCCCGCCGGCCGGCCCGCTGATCAGCGGCTACCTGTGCTGCAACATGCGCACCTACGGCGATTCGATCAGCGACATCAACTACGACGAACAGGGCACGCGCATCGTGGCGGTGGGCACCCCCGCGCGCATCACGGCCTACGACTTCCGCTGGTTCAGCCTGGAGCTGGGCGGCAAGCCGCAGCGCATCAAGAACGACTACAGCCGCAACATCGCCCTGCCCGCCTTCGCGCAGCGCTACGTGGTCACCGAAGACCCGAAGCAGAAGATGGCGGCCTTCCCGCCGGCCGTGCGCGACGCCATCCTCGCGGTGAAGCTGCGGCCCGGCATGACGCGCGAACAGGTGCTGATGGCCATCGGCTACCCGGTGGCCAGCGAGAACCCGAGCCTGGACGCGCCGGTATGGCGCTACTGGCGCGACAGCTGGTCGGAGTTCCAGGTGAGCTTCGACGACCAGGGCCTGGTGAAGGCGGTGGTGGGCGACCCGGTCACGCTCAGCCGCATGCTCGCGGCACCGGCGCAGCCATAAGTTCTCGCGCATTGCCTGCGGGCGCGCACGCAGGCAATCCCCTAGAGGTTTTTGCATCGCGGCGACGGGTATCACCCCTATCATTTGACCGAGTGCGGCGCCCGAGCGTCGGTCGAATCGACAACCCTTTGATGGAGTGACCCGCGATGAAACCCGTCTCCGAACTGCTCAAGCGCCATGATTCCGCAGCATGGCGCACCTCCCCCGACACCAGCGTGTTCGACGCGCTGTCCACCCTGGCGCACTTCGAGGTGGGCGCCCTGATGGTGATGGACGGCGAGAAGCTGGTGGGCTTTCTTTCCGAGCGCGACTACACCCGCAAGGTGGCGCTGCAGGGCAAGAACTCCAAGGAAGTGAAGGTGCGCGACATCATGACGCCCGACGTGATGACCGTGACGCCACAGACCCGCACGCGCGCCTGCATGGCGCTCATGAGCCAGCGCAAGTTCCGCCACCTGCCGGTGGTCGACGGCGACAAGGTGGTCGGCATGATCTCCATCCAGGACCTGATGGACGACATCATCGCGGACCAGGAAACGACCATCGAGCAGTTGACCACCTACATCCAGAGCTGAGCAAATCCGCCGCATTGCGGACCCTGCCCGGCGCGTGGGTAGGGAATAGACCTACGCGCACCCGGGTGCCGCAGGGCGCACAGTGGAGCTTCGTTCATCCATCCAGCAGGGACATTGCATGCAGATTCAGGTCAACACGAGCAACGGTATCGAGAACAAGGGCACGCTGGAACGCTGGGCCGACACAGAGCTCAAGCAGCACCTGAGCCGCTTCGCCGAAGACGTGACGCGCGTCGAGGTGCATCTGAGCGACGAGAACCACGACAAGGCCGGCGCGGCAGACAAGTGCTGCGTGATGGAGGCGCGCCTGGCGCACCACAAACCGCTCGCTGTGACGCAACATGCCGCCAGCCTCGACGAGGCCTTCCGCGGCGCGGCCGACAAGCTCAAGCGTCTGCTCGACAGCACGCTGGGCCGCCTGAACAACCACCGCGACCGCGAGTCGATCCGCACGGACCCGAGCTTCATCGCGGAATAAGCCCCTCTCCTCGGTCCTCCCCGGTCCTCGCAGGTCCTAGCACCGGGGAGGCCCAAGGCCCAGCCGCCGGTCTGGCGACTCAGCCCCGCTTCGCGTTCGCCATCGCCTTGCCGACCTCGTTGGTGCCCTGCGCCGCACCGCTCTGCGGCACCACTTCACCTTCGCGAGAGGTCACCTCGGCCAGCCGCGCGGCCAACTGTTCGGGCGCGTCGGAGCCGATGCCCACCCAGGCGCCCTGCGTCATCGTGATGTACGCGGCTTCGAAAGTGCCGGCTCCCGCGCACAGGATGGTGCGGTTGGGCGCGTCCTGCGCGGCAAGCACCAGCATCGCGGGCACCACGGCTTCGGGCTTGAGCGCGTCCAGCACCTCCTGCGGCATCAGGCCTTCGGTCATGCGCGTGGCGGCGGTGGGTGCCAGGCAGTTCACGCGGATGTCGTTCTTTGCGCCTTCGATGCTCAGCGTCTGCATCAGCCCCACCAGCGCAAGCTTGGCCGCGCCGTAGTTGCTCTGGCCGAAGTTGCCGTACAGGCCCGACGACGACGTGGTCATCACGATGCGGCCGTACTTCTGCTCGTTCATGAGAGCCCAGACGGCCTTGGTGCAGTTCACGGCGCCCATCAGGTGCACGTCGACCACCAGCTTGAAGTCGTCCAGCTCCATCTTGGCGAAGCTCTTGTCACGCAGGATGCCTGCGTTGTTGACGAGGATGTCCACGCGGCCCCAGGCGTCGACCGCCTGCTTGACCATGGCCTGCACCGCTTCGAAATCGGTGACGGAAGCGCCATTGGCGATGGCCTCGCCGCCCGCCGCCTTGATCTCGTCGACCACCGCCTGCGCGGCGCTCACCGAGCCGCCGGAGCCGTCGCGCGCACCGCCCAGGTCGTTGACCACCACCTTGGCGCCGCGCGCGGCCAGGGCCAGCGCATGCTGGCGGCCCAGGCCGCCGCCCGCGCCGGTCACGATGGCCACGCGGCCCTTGAAGTCGATGTTGTTGCTGCTCATGTCTCTGTGTCGCTTTCCTGGGGAGTTGCCGTTGTTTCGTCGCCGCCTGGGGCGGCAGCGTGGCGTTTTAACCCAGAAAAGCACCCGCGCGCAGTCCCCCGCGCAGAAGACAAGTCACACCGGCGTCAGGCCTGTGCCTTCATTCGCCGGTCAATGGCGGGCCGAGCGCAGCTGCTCGAAATACGCCACCAGCTGGTCGAGTTCGGCCGACTTGTCGAAGAAGGCATCCGCGCCCAACTGTTGCGAGCGCGCCCGCATGTCGGCGGTGGCGTAGTTGCTCAGCACGACCACCTTCTGGTGCGGCGCGCGGTTGCGGCAGGCGCGGATCACGCCCAGGCCGTTGCCACGCTGGAGGAACAGGTCGACGATGGTGAGGTCCCAGTCGTCGGCATGAAGCCGCAACCAGCTGACGGCTTCTTCCTCCGTGCTGGCCGACGCCACGACATGCGCGTCTGCCACGTCTTCGAGAAAGCCCACCAGGTTCTCCCTGATTACCGGACTGTCTTCGACGAGGTAGGCCTTGAATGTCATGGCAGCCATCGTCGCTGCGCAACGGATGCGCGCGGTGGGCGATGCGGGCCAATGCCTGTAGGCCATCCGCCACCGCCCCTGTCGTCATGCGAAGGGGCGCGAGGCGAAAGGAAGGACGAAAGTGCTAGGCGGCGAGCGCCACGCGGCCGCGCGCCATGCCCAGGCGCGCGGGCGAGACGTACTGCTCGCGGTAGATTTCGAAGGGCATCGTGTCTGCCGCCTCGATGCGCTTCTGCGCCTGGATCGACTCGGCGGTCATCTGCTCGAACTCGGCTTGCAGCGCCGCCGGGAACGGCAGGTCGAGCAGTTGCGTGCGGGTCTGCTCGGACTGGGCGCGCACGAAGCCCACGAAGGAATTGCCGTGCGCGTTCTCGATGGCCGCGAGCACGCGCGCCGAGGGCAGGCTGTCGGGGTTGCGCAGCGCGGCCCGGGCGGCATGCACCGCGTCGGCGTGCAGCGTGCCGCCGCCCTGCGCCGCGTCCAGCGCCACCGCAATGGGCAGGCACTGTTCGACCAGCTCCGCGCCCCAGTCGGCCAGCGACACTTCACGCCCGTCGCGCTGCAACTGCAGGCCCGGTTCGCGGCCGCGCGCGGCCGTGAGGTGCTGGTTGTGCGCGAGCTCGGCAATTTCCTGCGGGGTGTCGTCGGCGCTGTCGCTCAGCAGGCAGTGCAGCAGGAACACGTCGATGAAGCGCATGGTCTGCGCATTGATGCCGACAGTCTCGAAGGGGTCGAGGTCCATCAGGCGCACTTCGACGTACTCCACGCCGCGTTCGCGCAGCGCGTGCAGCGGCCGCTCGCCAGGGTGGATCACGCGCTTGGGGCGGATGGTGCCGTAGAACTCGTTCTCGATCTGCAGCAGGCTGGTGGCCAGCTGGTTGTAGTCGCCGCCCAGGTTGCGGATGCCGATGGCCTCGTAGGCCGGCCAGGGTCGCGTGAGCGCGTCCTGCAGCGAGGCGCCGTAGCCGTCCAGGCTGTTGTAGCTCACGGCCAGCAAGGCCTGCGCGTCGCTCTGGTAGCCCAGCCGCCCCATGCGCAGCGAGGTGCCGTGCGGCATGAACATGCTGCCGTCGCCCAGCGGCTGCAGCTCGTGCGGGCGGCCCGCCACGAAGCTCGAACACAGCGCCGGCGAGGCGCCGAACAGGTACAGCAGCAGGAAGGCGTGGCGGCGGAAATTGCGGATCAGCGCGAAGTACTGTTCGCTCGACACGTCGGGCAGCGACCAGTTGTAGTGAATGCCCGAGATGGTCTGCATGCGGCGGCCATAGCGGTGGCTCAGGCCCATGCGGTAGACGCTCTTGGCGCGGCCCACGTTCGAGGAGCCGTAGCGCCCGATGGGAATGGTCTCGTCGGTCGGCAGGCCGCAGGGCATGCTGGAGACCCACAAACGCTCGTCGCCCAGCGTGTCGAGCACGCGGTAGGTGAACTGGTGCACCCGGGTGAGCTCTTGCAGGGCCGCGTCGACGTTGGCGTGAACGCCGGTGATGAGCTCGAGCTGCGATTCGCTGAAGTCGGTCGTGATGTGCGGATGCGTGAGCGCGGAGCCCAGGGCCTCGGGGTGCGGCGTGAGCGCGAGCTTGCCGTCGGGGAGCGCGCGCAGGCTTTCCTTCTCGATGCCGCGGCGCATGCCCTGGAGGCGTGCGGCTGAAAGTGCACCCAACCTCTCCTGCAATCTGTTGCTCATATTGTTATGACCCATCAATCTTCTGAGGGGCTGGAAGGTAGCACGGGCGCGCGGGCGTTGCTTGCGCAGGGAATCCCGGCCTTTGCCAGCCTGTCAAGCGCTATGTTTTTGATAGCTACACACATCAGAAAAACGCCCGTTGGCGCCTCGAACGGCTTGTGAAATACCGCCATGGCGCGGCTGGCCGGCCATGTCGCGCTGCGGCGCCCTGCAAGACTCAGCCGAGCACGCGCAGCAGGAAGCGGTTGAGGTCGGCAATTTCCTCCATGCACACCGAATGCGCCATGGTGTATTCGTGCCATTCCACCGTGTGGCCCAGCGCGGCCAGCGCATCGCGCGAGCGCAACGCAGCGGCAAGGGGCACCACCGGGTCTTGCCGGCCATGGGCCAGGAACACAGGCGTCTCGTGGTTGGCCGCATGGCGCTCGGCCGCCGTGGTGGCGGCAATGGGCAGGTAACCCGAGAGGCCAACGATGCCGGCCAGGCGCTCGGTGTGGCGCAGGCCGGTCATGAGGGCCATGGCGCAGCCTTGAGAAAAGCCGGCCACCACGATGCGCTCGGCGGCGATGCCGCGGGCTTTCTCGCCGGCGATGAGCGCCTCGATGGCGGCCTGCGAACGGCGCAGGCCGGCCTCGTCTTCCTGGCTCGACAGGTCGGGCGCGGCAATGTCGTACCAGGCGGGCATCTGGTAGCCGCCGTTGATGGTCACCGGAATGACCGGCGCATTCGGGAACACGAAGCGCACCGGGCCCACGCCCGACAGGTCGAGTTCGTTGACCAGGGACACGAAGTCGTTGCCGTCGGCGCCCAGGCCGTGCATGACGATCACCGTGGCGGTGGGATGGGGGGCGGTTTCGATCTCGATGGGGGGACGGGACATGATCAGGCGAAGGTGTTCAGAAAGCGGATGGCAGCACCTTAGCGCATCCGGGGTCTGCCAGAGCGCAACCGGGGGCATGGAAACGGCGGGTTGGCTGACTTGCACGCCGTGCCGCCGCGCTCAACATCGTGGGCAAAGACACCAAGGAAATCCACGTGAGCCAATCCCTCCCCATGGTCGAGACCAAGCTGGCCGGCGTCGTGCTCGTGTGCGGCGAGTGCGAAGAACGAAAGGACGGCCCCACCAAACTCACAGCCCGCCAGGTGCGCAAGGAACTCAAGCACGGCCTGTCGCACATGCCGGTGCGCCTGCGCGTGGTGCAGTGCAGCTGCCTGGGCCTGTGCCCGAAGAAGGCGATGGCGCTGGCGGCCGTGGCGCAGGGCCACGCCCCGCTGGCCGCCGAGATGTGCCGCGACGGCGACGTGGAGGCCTTTGCCAAGGTGCTGGCCAAGTCCCTGAAATGACGCCGCGTTACTCGGCCTTGATGCCGACCGCCTTCACGATCTGCGCATAGCGCTCGTACTCGGCCGACACGAGCGTCTGGAACTGGCGCTGCGGATACCCCGTGGCCTCGATGCCTTGCGCCGCGAGTTCCGTGCGCAGGGCCGGCGCCTGCACGATGCGCCCCGCATCGGCCGCGATGGCATCGATCACGGGCTGCGGCGTGCGCGCCGGCGCGAACAGGCCGAACCAGGTGCCGGAGCGGTAGCCCTTGTAGGTGTCGCCCACGGTGGGCACCTCGGGCAACAGCGCATGGCGCTTCTCGCCGCTGGTGCCCAGCGCCACCAGCCGGCCGCTGCGGATGTGCGGCAATGCGGGGCCCACGGCGATGAACATCACGTCGACCTGCCCGCCGATCACGTCCTGCATGCCCAGCGGACCGCCGCGGTACGGGATGTGGGTGACATAGATGCCCGCCTTCTGCTTGAGCAGCTCCATGCTGAGCTGCTGCGGGCTGCCGTTGCCGGCCGAGGCGTAGTTGATGCGCCCGGGGTGCGCCTTGGCCGCGCGCACGAAGTCGGCCACGGTGCGAAAACCGGTCTTCGGGTTGGCGACCAGCACGAAGTCGATCTGCCCGAGTGACACCACCGGCACCAGGTCGCGCCGCGCGTCGTACGGCAGGCCGGGCTGGATGTTGGGGAGGATGGTGATCGGGCCGTCCGCGCCCACCAGGAGCGAATAGCCGTCGGGCTGCGCCTTGGCCAGTCCGTCGGCCGCCAGGATGCCGGCCGCGCCGGCGCGGTTGTCGACCACCACGGGCTGCTTCCATTGCTCCGACAGGCGCTGCCCCAGCAGGCGCGCGAGCACGTCGGGCGAGCTGCCGGGCGTGTTCGCCACCGTGAGGTGCACGGGCTTGGACGGATAGGCCGGCGCGGGCGAGGTCTGGGCCTGCGCGGCAAAACCGAGCACGGCCAGCGACACGCCGGCCCACAGCGCCAGGACCGGTTTCAGCAGCTTCAAGGGGGAACGGGCGCGCATGGAGAACTTTCGGTTGCAGGAGACAAAGCGCGCGATTCTGTCGCGCCGCGGCCCGCAAGCGAACGACCCATTCGTCAGATGCTTAGGTGCTTTCGGGCATATGCAGGCGCGCCCGCGTCCCCGCGCGGGACGCGGGGACCCCGGATGCAACACAATGGCGTTTCGCATGAAGACCTCCACCCCGCACCCGAAGCCCCCCCTGGCCGCCGCCCCGTTCGACAGCGAAACGCTGCTGCGCGACAGCGGTCTGCGCGTGACGCGCGCCGCGCAGACGGTGCTCGAACTGCTTGAACACAGCTCGCAGCCGCTGACCCACGAGGACGTGGCCTCGGCCTACACCACCGCCACCGGCGAGGCGCCCGACCGCGTGACCGTCTACCGCGTGCTCGACCGGCTGGTCGAGGCCGGCCTGTGCGACCGCCGCGTGGGTGCCGATCGGGTCAACCGTTTCTCGCGCCACGTGGACGCCGCGTCGGGCAACACCTTCGAATGCAACCACTGCCACAAGGTGCTGGCGCTGCCGTCGGACCCGGAACTGCCGAAGGTGATGGGGCGGCTCGGCAAGGCACTGCGCAAGCAGGGCATCGACACCCGGCACACGGCGCTCACGCTGCACGGCACCTGCGGCGAGTGCTCCCGCTAGCGCCTGTTCACACGTTCCAGGAAGGGAACGGGTCCGGAAAGTTCTGCCACCACGAGGCGCCGAAGCGCATCTCGTTCTCCGTCAGCAGGCAAGCGTCGAGCCGCGCACGCAGCGCGGCCTCGTCCATGCCGATGCCGATCAGCACCAGCTCCTGCCGCGCGTCGCCCGTGGCCGGGTCCCAGTTCTTCTGGATGAGTTCGAGCGCATCGGCATCGGTCGGCCAGTGCTCGCGCGGCACCGCTGCCCACCAGAAGCCCGCCGCGCCGTAGCGGCAGGCGCCGCCGGCCTGCGACCACGTGCCCGCGCGCGTGGCGCGGCTCGCGAGCCAGAAGAAGCCCTTGGAGCGCACCACGCCCTCCCACTCGCTTTGCACCAGCTTCCAGAAGCGCATCGGGTGGAACGGCAGCCGCGAGCGATACACGAAGCTGCGGATGCCGTAGGCCTCGCTCTCGGGCACATGCTCGCCGCGCAGCTCGGCCAGCCAGCCCGGCGCCTGCTCGGCCTGCTCGAAGTCGAACAGGCCGGTGTCGAGCACGCGGTCGAGCGCCACGCGGCCGAATTCCGCGAGCTCAATGCGCGCACGCGGGTTCAGGCTGCGCAGGATGGCCATCAGCTGCTCGCGCTCCCCGGGCGTGACGAGGTCGGTCTTGTTCACCACCAGCACGTCGCAGAACTCGATCTGCTCGATCAGCAGGTCGACCACCGTGCGCGTGTCCTCGTCGCCCAGCGACTGGCCGCGCTGGCCCAGGCTGTCGGCCGAGCCGTAGTCGCGCAGGAAGTTGAAGGCGTCGACCACCGTCACCATGGTGTCCAGCCGCGCCACGTCGGCCAGGCTCTTGCCGTCTTCGCCGGCGAAGGTGAAGGTCTCGGCCACGGGCAGCGGCTCGGAGATGCCGGTGGACTCGATCACCAGCTGGTCGAAGCGCCCCTCCTTCGCCAGGCGCCTCACCTCCAGCAGCAGGTCTTCGCGCAGCGTGCAGCAGATGCAGCCGTTGCTCATCTCGACCAGCTTCTCCTCGGTGCGCGAGAGCCTGGCGCCGCCGTCGCGCACGAGTGCGGCGTCGATGTTGACCTCGCTCATGTCGTTGACGATGACCGCCACGCGGCGGCCCTCGCGGTTGTGGAGGATGTGGTTCAGCAGCGTGGTCTTGCCCGCGCCGAGAAAGCCGGAGAGCACGGTGACGGGGAGGCGATCGGCCATGGGAACAGGCTCCATATATGCAACAGGATTGCATTATAGGAAGCATACGCAACACGGTTGCATTTAAAACAGGCGGCGCCTCAGTAGCTCAGCTTGGGGTACCAGTCCGAGCCCCGGCCCTCGGGCGTCATGTCGAGCAGGTTCCAGATCGGCATCGGGTCGGGCGCGCCGCGCGGGTCCTGCCCCGGGTCGGCCGTGCCCGGGCCCATTTCAGCGGCCCAGAAATGCCTGATGGTGTCGCCGTCGCGCCGGAACACGTTGAAGGCCGGAAGGTCGCCGCTGTCGGGCGTCTCCCCGGCGTAGTCGGCGTTGAAGCTGTTGCCCTGCGACGAGTAGAGCGGCAGGTAGCGCCAGCCGCGCTCATCGGCAAAGGCGGTCATCCGCTCGACCGGCGACGTGGCGATCACCGCGAACGCCACGCGCTGCAGAAGGTCGGGCATTTCGCCGTCGAACGCGCTCAGCAACGACGTGCACATGGGGCACGGCCGCTCGCGCTTCGGGCCGAACATCCAGTTGTAGGTGATGAGGGTTCCATGCCTGCCGAAGAGGCCGGACATCGGCACCGGCCCGTCGACGCCCTGGAACATATAGTCTTCCGGCACGACCCCGCCGGGCGGCAGCGCACGGCGCATCTCGGCGACGCGCTCGATGCGCCGGCGCAGGTCGATTTCCTCGGCCAGCAGTTCCATGCGCGCCTTTCGGTAGGCCACGCTTTCGTTGGGAAACCGGACGGGGTTGGACCGGGCGAGCTGGCTGGCGGACGCCGGTGCGGCAATTTCGGCTGGGGCAGGCATGGCGGGTCACCTCCTGGTGTGAAGGTTCGGGTTGCGGATTGCTTTGAACCTGCGCACATGGTGATCCCGCGCGCGCCCGCGGCGGTACGCGATTTACCCCAGTCGAGGGCGAATTTGTCCTACCCGCCGAAGCCAGCAATGCCGCCGGCTACATCTCGAACGCGGCCACCTGCCTGCCGTCGATGTCGGTGAACCCATAGGCCTGCGCCAGGTCGGCCACGCGCAACACTGCCCCGCTCTTGTCGATCACCTTCGCGTCGCCCGCCAGCGCCGCCACGGCGCGCCCCAGGTAGCGCGGCGACTCGGTGCGCGCCAGCTCGGGCCGCTCCTGCCAGTGCGCCTCGTCGGTGTTGTGGCCGGCCAGCACGAACTCGGTGCGCATCCAGCCCGGCGACACGGCGACCGAGGCCACGCCGTGGGGCCTGAAGTCCTGCGCCATGCCGAAGGCCAGCCGCGTCATCGAGGCCTTCGCGAGGTCGTAGAACAGGTTGCCGCGCAGGTAGCGGTCGCGGTCCCAGAAGGTGGTGGTCACCACGAGCCCCTTCTTCTGCCGCACCAGCAGGGGCGCGGCGCAGCGGCTGGCGAGCAGGTGGTTGCGCACGCCGCGCTCGAACATGGCATCCCACTGAGCGAGGGGGTGCTCCCAGAACGGCGCGTCGAACACGCCGTCGAAGCTCTCGTGGCCGCCCCAGGCGTTGTTCACCAGCAGGTCGAGCCGGCCGGCCTCGCGCGCCACGCGGGCGAACAGCGCCGCCACGTCTTCTTCGTTCGTGTGGTCGCATGCCACCGCGATGCCGCGCCCGCCCTGGCGCGTGACCTCGTCGGCGGTGTCGTCGATGCTCCCCGGCACCGACGCCATGCCGGACAGGGCCAGCAGCTGGGCGTAGGTGCCGGCGGGCCGATCGCGCGTGCTGCGGCCGGTGACGTACACCGTGGCGCCCGCCGCGCCCAGCTCCAGCGCAATGCCGCGCCCCGCACCCCGGCTTGCGCCCGTGACCACGGCCACGCAGTCTTTCAACGGACGGTGGGCGTTCTCTTCGTGAATCCGGTTCATGGCTCTTTCGATCTGCGTTGGCTTGAGAGCGGCCGAAGATAGAGCGCCCTCAGCCCGCCGTCTTGGAAGAACCCGCAATCGCCCGGCCGAGAAACTCGGTCGGCGTGACGCCGCACAGGGCGCGGAACTCGTTGACCAGGTGCGACTGGTCGTAGAAACCACCGTCGAGCGCCAGTTCGGCCCAGCCCGGCGAAGGTTGCGCGCGCAGCGCGCGCAGGCAGCCGTGCATGCGCGCCAGCCTGCGCCACGCGCGCGGCGCGAGGCCGACGTGGGCATGGAACAGTTGCTGCAGGCGCCGCTCGCCAACGCCCACGGCGGCAGCCACGTCGCGCAGCGGCTCGCGTCCGCCGGCGGCGGCGATGCGGCGGGCCGCGTGCATGGCGACGGCATGGCCGGTGCCGCCCGCTCTTCCGGTGGACTCGCCGCCATGGAGGCGACGCAGCAGGGCCGTGTGCAGCAAAGCCATGCGTTCCGCATCGCCGGGCGCATCGGCCATGCGCGCCAGCAGCAGCGCGCCTTCGCCGCGCCACAACGCATCGAGGTGCACGGCACTTGCGCCGATCTCGCCGGCCGGCACCCCGAGCAGCGCCGCCGCGGCGCCGGGGTGCAAGGTGACCGAGAGCCCGTCGACCTGGCGGCGCATGCGCACCACGACCGGCGCCGCCGACGCGCCGATGGCCTCCACCGCCTGCCCCTGGCCGCCGTCGGCGGACGGCGCATCGCCGAAGTTGAAGACCAGCCGCACCGCGCCGTCGGGCAGCACGCGCTCGCGCACCTCGCAGCCTTCGGCGAAGCTTTCGCGGTACCGCAGGATGTGAGAGACATGGCCGCGCAGCGCGGCGCCCACGGGAAACGCGCGCAGCGTGCCGGCGGGCACGCTCGACTCCGGCCCGTGCAGCGGGTCGTCGTCGAGGCGGAGAAAGAGGCGTTCACCCATGGCGCCGATTGTGTGGAAAAACCCGCCCGTCCGCGAGCACGCCGCCGTGGCCGAAAATCGGCGGCTCCGCCTGCCGCACCTCCCGCGCCCTTCCCCCGCCCTCCCCGAATGCCCACCGCCCTCCCCGTTCTCTACTCGTTCCGCCGTTGTCCCTATGCCATGCGGGCCCGGCTCGCGCTGGTGGCCGCCGGCCAGCATTGCGAGTTGCGCGAGGTGATGCTGAAGAACAAGCCGGCCGAGATGCTCGCGGCGTCGCCCAAGGGAACGGTGCCGGTGCTGTTGACGCCCGAAGGCCCGGTGCTCGAGCAGAGCCTCGACGTGATGCTGTGGGCGCTGCGGCGCGACGATCCGCAACGCTGGCTGCAGCCGCAGGCCGGCACGCTCGAGGACATGCTGGCCCTGGTGGCGGCCTGCGACGACGACTTCAAGCCCCAGCTCGACCGCTACAAGTACCCGCAGCGCCATGCCGACGGCGGCGAGCCGGCGCGCGAGCGCGGCGCGCAGTTCCTGCGCAACCTGGAAGCCAGGCTCTCGGCCTCGCAACACCTGGCCGGCGCCCACGCCACGCTCGCCGATGCGGCCCTGATGCCTTTCGTGCGCCAGTTCGCGATGGTCGATGCCGCGTGGTTCGACGCCCAGCCCTGGCCCCGGCTGCAGGCATGGCTGGCGAACTGGACCGCATCCGACCTCTTCGCGCGCGCCATGCACAAGCACGCGCCCTGGAAAAGCGGCGAGGCCGGCGTCGCTTTCCCGCCGGCCTGAACGCCCCTCAGGCGCCCATCGCCGCTGCCGAGGCCCGCTGGATGCACTCGATGAAATGCTGCGCCGCCGGCGTCGTCAGCTGTCCGCGCCGGCGCACCACGCACACGTTGAGCATCGGCAGCTGTTCCTCGATGTCGACGCGGCGAATGCCGTGCCGCTTGAACGTGAGCTTGACCAGCGGCTCGACGAACAGCCCGATCAGGTCCATGTGCCCCACCAGGCCCAGCGCCACCGTGACCGACTGGCCCTGGATGATCCGCGAGGGCGGCGGCAGCCCCAGCGGCGTGAACAGCGGCGCCACCGACTCGCGCCCGCGATGGTCGTCGCCCGGCAGGATCCACTCGGCCGCGTAAAGCTCGAGCAGCGAGCGCGCCGCGCGCAGCGGGTGGCGGTTGCGCATGCCCACCACCAGCTGCACCGGAAACAGCTCCAGCGCCTCGAACTGCGGATCGAGCGTGCCCGGCACCACGTGCGCGACGGCAAAGTCGAGGTAGCCGTCGCGCAGGCGCGCCAGCATCCACGGCAGCACCGCCTCGCTGAACTGCACGTCGACCGCGGGCAGCCGCGTGTGGAAGTCCTTGAACGCCGCGGGCAGCACGGTGAGCGCGAACGAAGCGCTCACCGCCATCGACACCGAACCAGTGGCACCGTCGCGGATCTGCGCAATCTCGTCGCGGGCGCGCTGCATGTCGGCCAACAGCAGCCGCGCCCGCGGCGCGAAGGCCTGGCCGAACTCGGTGAGGCGCACGCCCTTCACGCTGCGCTCCACCAGCGGCGCCCCCACCTCGCGCTCCAGCTCGCGCACGATCTTGGTCACGGCCGGCTGCGAAATGCCCAGCACGCGGGCCGCGGCGCGAATGCTCATCTGCTCGACCACCGCCACGAAGGCGTGCAACTGGTTGGGTTTCATCGGGTGCTGGGGCGTTCCGGCGGAGCCATAGGGTTTCAACCATGACAACCAAAAGTTATCTTTCCGCCCCAATTATTGTCTTTTCATGACAGCACCGAGTCTCTAGCATCCGGCGCGGTCGAGGCATACCTTCGACCCACAACACCTCGAACAGCAATCCCACTGGAGTGACATGAGCATCCCAAGCAGCCGGCCCTCGCCTTCGTCCCCCGCGCGCAGGCGCCAGACCATCGTGGCCACCACGATCGGCAACGGGCTGGAGTTCTTCGACTTCACCGTCTACGGTTTTCTCGCCCTGGTGATCGGCAAGCTGTTCTTCCCGACCTTCAACTCGTACGGCCAGCTGCTGCTGACGGTGGCGAGCTTCGGCGTGGGCTTCATCATGCGGCCGCTGGGCGGCATCGTCATCGGCGCCTACGCCGACCGCGCGGGCCGCAAGAAGGCCATGACGCTCACCATCTTCCTGATGGCGCTGGGCTGCGCGCTGATCGCGTTCACGCCCACCTACGCGGCCATCGGCGTGGCGGCGCCCCTCATCATCGTGCTGGCGCGGCTGATCCAGGGCTTCTCGGCCGGCGGTGAAGTGGGCGCGTCCACCACGCTGCTGGTCGAGCACGCCACGCCGTCCAACCGCGGCTACATGGCGAGCTGGCAATTCGCCAGCCAGGGCCTGGGCGTGCTGATGGGCGCCGTGGTGGTGGGCGTGCTGACGACGTCGCTCTCGCCGGAGGCCATGCTGAGCTGGGGCTGGCGCGTGCCGTTCATCCTGGGCATGCTGATCGCACCCGTGGGCATGTACATCCGCCGCCACCTCGAGGAGTCGCTGCACATCTCGCCGGAACAGGCCGCCGCGCCGCGCGAGAGCAGCCTGAAGATCGTCTGCACGCGGCACGGCAAGACGGTGCTGGCCGCCATTCTTTCGCTGGTGGGCGGCACCACGGCCGCGTATGTCGTGACCTTCTACATGCCCACCTATGCGGTGCGCGAGCTCGGGTTCACGCCGTCGGTGGCGCTGTTCGGCGCCGCGCTCACGGGGCTGATCTCGTTCGCGTTCGCCCCTTTCGTGGGCAAGCTGTCGGACAAGGTGGGCCGCAAGCCGCTCATCCTGTGGAGCCGCATCGCGCTGGCGATCCTCATCTACCCGGGCTTCCTGTGGCTCAACGCCTCGCCCACGCCCACGGTGCTTTTCTTGGTGCTGGGGGTGTTCAGCCTGGGCCTTGTGGTGCAGACGGTGCCCGGCATCACGATGCTGCCGGAGATGTTCCCGAAGGCGGTGCGCGCGAGCGGCATGTCGCTGGTGTACAGCGTGGGCGTGGCCCTGTTCGGCGGCTTCGCGCCCTTCATCAGCACCTGGCTGCTGAACGCCACGGGCAGCAAGCTGGCGCCGGCCTGGTACCTGGTGGCGATGACGGTGGTCTCGCTGCTCGGCCTGCTCTGGCTGCGCGACCATACGGGCCGCGACATCGACGCCGCGGGCGCGCACGCCGCGGGCTGACCCCCTTCATCTTCGTTTCCAAGACATTGAAAGCACAGGAACCCCACGCCATGCCAACACAACGCAGCGCCGCCACGCGGTATTTCTCGGGCACCTACGTCGAAGCCCGCACCAAGTTCCTCGAGGCCGCCGCCCAGCGCGGCGCGGCCGTCGAGTCCTTTGTGCACCCGACGCACCGCGGCGCGCTCGGCGAAGAACTCGCCACCGACGTGGCGCTGATCGGCGCCATCGATGCGAAGAAAATCCTGCTCGTCACCTCGGGCACGCACGGCCCCGAAGGCTTCTGCGGCTCGGGCACGCAGGTGGCCACGCTCAACGATGCCGACCTGCTCGCGCGGCTGCAGCAGGCCGGCGTGGCGCTGCTGCTGGTGCATGCGGTGAACCCGCACGGCTTTTCGCACCTGCACCGCACGAACGAAGACAACATCGACCTGAACCGCAACCACATCGACTTCAATGCGCCGCTGCCGGTGAACTCGGCCTACGCCGAGGTCGAGCCGCTGGTGCTGCCCGACACCTGGCCGCCGACCCCCGCCGACGACGCGGCCGTGGCCGCCTACATCGGCCAGCACGGCATGACCGCCTTCCGCGCGGCCGTCACCAAGGGGCAGTACACCTCACCCGACGGCTTGTTCTACGGCGGCACCGCGCCCTCATGGAGCAACAAGACCATCCGCGCGATCCTGCGCAAGTACGCCGCGTCGGCCACGCACCTGGGCTGGATCGACGTGCACACCGGCCTGGGCCCGTACGGCCACGGCGAGAAGATCTACCCGGGCCGCAACACGCCCGAAGACCTGGCGCTGGCGCATGCCTGGTGGGGCGCCGACGTGTTCGCGCCGTTCGCCGGCGACTCGGCCTCGGCCGACGTGTCGGGCCCGGTCATCTCGACCGCGTACGACGAATGCCCGAACGCACGCATTGCGCCGATGGGCCTGGAGTTCGGCACCCTGCCCGACCTGGAAGTGCTGGTTCGCCTGCGCGCGGACACCTGGCTGCGCCGCCACCCCGACGCACCGGCGTCGCAGCAGCGCGAGATTCGCGCGCAGTTGCGCGACGCGTTCTACTGCGACAACGAGGAATGGAAGGGCATGGTGCTCGGACAGACGCGCGTCGTGCTCCTGCAAACGCTGCAGGGCCTCAAATCGAGCTGAGCCCCTTGCAGGGGGCGACACCAGCGGTCCGGCAACGCCGGTTCCGCGTTGGCCCTTGCGAGCCAGGGACAGTCAGCCGAAGTTCGGCGCGCGCCGTTCGCGCAGCGAGGCCACGCCCTCGCGCACGTCGGCGCCCGCGAAGCCTATGAACTCGAGCGCCAGCGAGGCGTCGAAGGTCGGGCCGGCCTGGCGCAGCCAGTTGTTCAGCGCGTACTTGGTCAGGCGAATCGCGCTCTGGCTGCCGGCCGCGAGCCGGTCGGCCACTTCGTAGGCGCGCGGCAGCAGGTCGGCCTCGTCCACCGCGAGCGACACCAGCCCGATGCGCTCGGCCTCCTCGCCGCTCACGGGCTCGCACAGCAGCAGGTGGTACTTGGCCTTGGCCATGCCGCACAGCAGCGGCCACACGATGGCCGCATGGTCGCCCGCCGCCACGCCCAGGCGCGTGTGGCCGTCGACGATCTTCGCGTTCTTCGCGGCAATGGAAATGTCGGCCAGCAGGCCCGCCACCAGCCCTGCACCCACGGCCGGGCCGTGCATGGCGCTGACGATGGGCTTGTCGCAGTTGATGAGGTTGTAGACGAGGTCGCGCGCCTCCTTCCACACACGCTGGCGCACGGCGTCGTCGGTGGTCATGTCCTGCACCATGGCGAGGTCGCCGCCGCCCGAAAAACCCAGGCCCTCGCCGCGCAGCACGGCGCAGCGCACCGTGTCGTCGGCCGACACGTCGCGCCAGATCTCGGCCAGCTCGCGGTGTCCGTCATGGCCCGCCGTGGGCAACTTGCCGTTGGCCGCCCGCATCTGGATGTCGAGCACCGTGCCGTTGGCGCCGCGGCGCGTGATGACAAGGGTCTGGTAGCGGGCGTAGTCCATGGTGTGTCTCTGTTGCTATTTTTTGGCCGCCACCTCGCGGCAGCGCTGCACGTTGGCCTCGAAGCGCGAAGCCAGTCCGGGTTCGCATTCGTCGGACGGGGTCAGCCTGCACATGCCGACCACAGCGTAGTCCATGACGGCGGCCGTGCACATCGGGTAGGCCGCGAGGTCGGGGTTGGCCGTGACCTTGAAGCCCCAGCGCTCCGAGAACTGCACCGTGCGGACCATCGCGCCATGGAAGAAGCTGCGGTCCTTCGCGGCGATGGCGGCCTCCATGCGCGGCAGTTCCTCGTTGAGGTAGCCCACGGAGTCGAGCGGAAAGCCGGCGGGGTCCTGCTGCGCGGCGGCCATCGAGGCGGCACACACGAAGGGCAGGACGGCAAGGGCGCGCAGCATGGGAGCAAGCGCGGGGCGAAGGAGCGTGCGGTGGAAGTGCATGGCTGCGAATTCTGCAACGTTTTGAAGCACTTTTGAATGCACGGCGATGCGCGGGCGCTACGCCTGCCTGCCCTTCTTCTGCCTGTCGAACTTGCGCCAGTACTGGAACTCGTCCTCGTGCACCTCGAGGTCGATTTCGGAAATGCGCGACTGCAGGCGTTCCTGCACTTCGGCCACGGCCTTGTTGTAGACCAGCGGGCCGAGCTCTTCGAGGAAGAATCCGAGCAGCGCCCCCGCCGCGATGTTGCCGATCGGCTCTTCCATGTTCTCGCGGAAGTAGCGTTCGATGGACGCAATGGCCTGCTGGCGTGCTTCCTTCGGTATCTCGATGGTCATGGGTGGTCTTCTCTCGGCGGTTGGGTCGACGGATTGTGCCGACCGCCGTTCGCTACCATGCGCGCACAACAACACCGGAGACAGATGCCATGAACTTCCGCCCCGCCGCACTCGCGGCCCTTGCCCTGGCCGCCGCGGTCTCGCTTGCGGCCTGCACGTCCATGACCCCCACCGTGCCGCAGCGCCAGCTGATGCTGGTCGCCAACGACGAGAAGCAGTCGTGGAACGACGCCGGCGCCGTCATCCTCGGCCCCATGGGGCGCGACACGGTGCAGGTGCTCGACATCGGCACCGACCCGCTGGCGCCCAGGGTGCTGGGCACGCTGCAGCTGGACAACACCATCGCCGGCCCGCCGACCAACCTGGCGATCACACCCGGCGAAACGCTGGCACTGGTCGCCAATTCGCTCAACGTGGTCGAGGAGAACGGCGTGCGCAAGCAGGTGCCCGACAACCGCCTGTTTGTGATCGACCTGACCACCACGCCGCCCAGCCTGCTCGACACGCTGCAGGTCGGCAAGCAGCCCTCGGGCCTGTCGATCAACCGCGCGGGCACGCTGGCGCTGGTGGCCAACCGCGCCGACAACTCGGTGAGCGTGCTGCGCATCGCGGGCAAGAAGGTCACGCCGATCGACACGGTGGCCATGGGCGACTCGGTGGCGCACGTGCGCTTCACGCCCGACGGCAGGCGCGCGCTGGCCGCCAAGTTCCCGAGCCACAAGATCGCGCTGCTTGAGGTGAACGGCGAGAAGGTCAGCTACAACAAGGTCGATCTCGCGGCGGGCCTCTGGCCCTACAACGTGGACGTGACGCCCGACGGCAAGCTGGCGCTGACGGCCGACAACGGCAACTCGGGCGCGTCCGACGGCCAGGTCGACACCGTGAGCGTGATCGACATGGAAGCCGCGCCGCCGCGCGTGATCGACAAGGTGGTGGTCGGCGACGGTCCCGAAGGCCTGGCCGTGAGCCCGACCGGGCGGCATGCGGTGGCGGTGATATTGCGCGGCAGCAACTCGGCGAAGAACGCCTACTTCTACAACCGCAACGGCTCGGTGGTGCTGCTGAAGATCGACGGCAAGAAGGTCACGCGTTCCAACGAGGTGGTGGTGCGCGGCCTGCCCGAAGGCGCGGTGTGGAGCGCCGATGGCAAGTACCTCTACGTGGGCAACTTCATCGACCAGGACATCACGATCCTTCGGCTCGACGGCGACACGCTGGTGCCCACCGGCCGGTCGTTCCCGCTGCAGGGCCATCCGGCCGCGATGCGCGGGACAATGACGCACTGATTCCACTCCCCCAGAACGAAGAACCCATGGCGCAACCCAAACGACAACTCCGCACGCTCGAACGCGGCATTCTCTGCATGGTGATCGGCGCCGTCGTGCTGCTGGCGCCGCGCTTCCTGCAGGGCACGCGCTGGTTCGAGATGGTCGCCGGGGCCTATCTGGTCGGCTGGTTCGCACTGGTGCTGGGCGCGGTGCTGGTCGTGGGCGAGCTGGTCAAGCGCGGCAAGACGCGCCCATGAAAAAACCCGCCTCGCGGCGGGTCTCGTACTGACTTGCAACCGCGCGGCAGCAGGCTCAGGCCTTCTTCTTGCGAAGCTTGCCGACCAGCTCCACCACGGCCAGCACGATGGCGCCGGCCACCAGGCCCACGCCGGCGTTCACGCCCATCGAGCCGAGCGTGCCGAACACGCCGCCGGTGGCCTTGGCCCAGTCTTCGACCGCGTGGCCCAGCGCGGGCACGCCGTGCACCAGGATGCCGCCGCCCACCAGGAACATCGCGGCCGTGCCGGCCACCGACAGCGCCTTCATGAGCCACGGCGCCGCCCACAGGATGCCGCGGCCCAGGGCCTGCGAAGCGGCGCTGGCGCGCTGGCTCAGGTAGAGGCCCGCGTCGTCGAGCTTCACGATGCCGGCGACCAGGCCGTACACGCCGATGGTCATGATCAGCGCAATGCCGACCAGCACGCTCAGCTGTGTGACGAAGGGCTGGCCCTGCACCGTGCCCAGCGTGATGGCGATGATTTCGGCCGACAGGATGAAGTCGGTGCGCACCGCGCCCTTGATCTTGTCCTTTTCCATGGCGACCACGTCGACCGCGGTGTCGGCCACGGCTTTCTCGTGGCGCTCGGTGTCGGCATCGTGTTCCTTCTTGTGCAGGAACTTGTGGGCCAGCTTCTCGAAGCCTTCGAAGCAGAGAAAGGCACCGCCCACCATCAGCAGCGGCGTCACCAGCCAGGGCAGCCAGGTGCCGATGCCCAGCGCCGCGGGCACAAGGATGGCCTTGTTGACGAGCGAGCCCTTGCACACGGCCCACACGACCGGAAGTTCGCGCTCGGCCCGCACGCCGGAGACCTGTTGCGCATTGAGCGCAAGGTCGTCGCCCAGCACACCGGCCGTCTTCTTGGCGGCCACCTTGGTAAGGATCGACACGTCGTCGAGAACGGTCGCAATGTCGTCGAGCAGCAGGAGCAGGCTGGTGGCCATGGGCAATGTAGGGGGACTGAAAAGAAGCGGCGAGCTTATCCGCAGCCGCCCCGCACCCCTGGAATACCCGTACGCGGCCGCCCTGAACGGGCGCCGGAAAACGTGCGTCAAGCCCGGATCAGAGCGCGCTGAGCGCAATCGCCAGCACGGCGGCCAGCGAGGCGCCGAACAGCGCCAGCCCCACGCGGCGGCGGCGGTGCGTGAGCATCCACAGCGCCACGCCCGAGAGCGACAGGAAGATCAGGCTGCCGGCCAGCGTGTCGACCAGCAGGATCCAGGGCAGCGGCATGCCGCCGCCCTTGTGCATGCTGGTGAGCGTGGCGACAAAGCCGTTGTGCGTGGTGGCCACGCCGACCGAGCGGTTGCCCTGCCAGTACTCGGCCTGCACCGTTTCGTTGGGCCCGCCGAAACTGAACACCCAGTGGGCCGGCTGCACGAGCGCGGGGGCGCTCTTGTCGCTCTTGTCGGCCCAGGCCACCGGTTTGGCTGGCTCGATGCGCGACGAGTTGGGCGGCCCGCTCATGCGCAGCGCGCCCTGCAGCCACTGGCTCATGGCCTCGGGCGTTTCGGGCACCGGGTCGGGCAACGCCAGCTGGGCGCGCGTGCGCTCCTGCGCCTGCGGCAGCTTCAGCACGTTGCGGTGGTTGAGCCAGATACCGCTGAACCCGAACAGCAGCCCCAGCACCGCGCCCCACAGGCCGAACCAGCCGTGGGTGCGCCGGATCCACTGCACGAGGCTCGTGCGGCGCCGGTGGGCTTGCACGCGCGCGGCGTGGTCGAGGGGGGTGCCGTCGGCGTGCATGCAGGTCAGGCCGGTCAGGCGACGGTGCGCTTGAGGCGGATTTCCTCGACGCGCACCGAGCCCATGGCGGTCGTCTTGGCGGTCTTCATCTCGCGCTTGAAGCCGGCGAGTTCATGGAAGCGCAGGGCGCGGTCGTTGCGAATGGGCACCCACACGGTGACCGTGGTGCAGCCCTCTTCTTCGAGGCCTTCGCGCGCGGCGTCCCACAGGGCCACGCCCACGCCCTTGCCCCAATGCTCGGGCTTGACGTAGATGGCCCAGATTTCGCCTGTGGTGGGCGGCGTCTTGGGGTCGCGCGAGCGGTCGTAGCCCACGAAACCTACGATTTCGCTGCCCAGCACGGCCACGCGCACCTGCGGTTCGCTGTATTCGATGGCTTCGCGCCACTTGGCCTCGCGCGAGGCCGGGGCCAGCACGGGCAGTTCTTCTTCGGGGAGGATGCCTTGGTAGGCCGCCTTGGCGGCCAGGGCATGGACTTCGGCGACGGACTTGGCGTCGCGCAGGGTAGCGGGTCGAACTTCGTAATCTGACATGAATGCGGGGAATCGGATGGAACCGGCTATTGTCGCCGCACCGCTAAACTGCCTGCTGTATCCGTCGTAACAACAGGAGAAATCGACATGGCCAAAGGTCAGCAACGCGCCAACAAGGAAGCGAAGAAACCGAAGAAGGACACTTCGCCACCCAAGCCCGTGGGCACCGGCGGCATCGAGCCCGTGCGCACGATCACGACCGCCGTGATCCCCCGCGGCAAGCTCAAGAACAAGTGACCGACGAAGCGCCAGCACCGGCGCCCGCAGCCAGGAAGGCCCAGCCGCGCAACCCGCTGCACGGGCTCACGCTGGAGGCCATCGTCACGACGCTGGCCGATCACTACGGATGGGAGCACCTGGGCGAGCTCGTTCCCATCCGTTGCTTCGCGATCGACCCGAGCGTGGGCTCCAGCCTCAAGTTCCTGCGCAAGACGCCGTGGGCGCGCGAGAAGGTCGAGAGCCTCTATCTCTTCATGCTGCGCGAGCAACGCCGCGAACAGCAGCAACAGCACCCCCCACAACCGGACCAGCCGCCGCAGCCATGAAGGTTCGACTCGAGCCGTCGGGCCTCGCGTTCGACGCCGAGGCCGGCACCACGCTGCTGAAAGCCGCCGAAGCGGCCGGCATCGAACTCCCGAGTTCGTGCCGCAACGGCACCTGCCGCACCTGCATCTGCCGGCGGCTGTCGGGCGAAACCCGCCACACCATCGAATGGCCCGGCCTGAGCGTCGACGAAAAGGAAGAAGGCTGGATCCTGCCCTGCGTGGCCGAGGCCGTCAGCGAGCTCTCGCTGGACGCGCCGCTCGCGCGATCGCTGTTCGCCGACTAAGGCCGCGCGACAGGCGCGGCCACCACCAGCCGGTCGCGCTGCGCGAGCGAGGGGAACAGCTTGAACCAGGTGATCGCGACCAGCATCGTGCCCACGCCGCCCACCACGACCGAGCCGACCGGACCCAGCAGCGCCGCCGTGGCGCCCGACTCGAACTCGCCCAGCTGGTTGCTCGCGCCGATGAAGATCGAATTGACCGCGCTCACCCGCCCGCGCATGCCGTCGGGCGTTTCCAGTTGCACCAGCGTCTGGCGGATCACGACGTTGACCATGTCCGCGCCACCCGAAACCGCGAGTGCGACCAGCGACACGACGAAGCTCTTCGAGATGCCGAACACCACCATGCACAGCCCGAACAGCGCGATGGCGATCAGCAGCGTGCGCCCCACGTGGCGCTCCACCGGCCGGCGCGTGAGCACGATCGACATGACCAGCGCGCCCACCGCCGGCGCGCCGCGCAGCAGCCCGAGCCCCCAGGGGCCGGTGTGCAGGATGTCCTTGGCATAGATCGGCAGCAGCGCCACCGCGCCGCCCAGCAGCACCGCGAACAGGTCGAGCGAGACCGCGCCGAGCACGGGCTTGCGCTTCCAGATGAAATCGACGCCCGCGAACACCGTGGCCAGCGTCACCGGCTCGCGCGCGGCCGGCGTGTAGGCATAGCGCAGGCGCAACACCAGCGCGCATGCGACGACGAAGCACACCACGCTGGCCCCGTAGACCACCGCCATGCCCGCCACGAACAGCAGGCCGCCGAGGGCAGGCCCGCCGATGATCGCGCCCTGCATGCCGGCCGAGCTGAAGGCCATCGCACGCGACAGCATCGTCGGCGGCACCAGCAGCGGCGTGAGCGCCTGCTGCGCGGGCATCTGGAAGGCCCGCACCGCGCCCAGCACCAGCGACAGCCCCAGCAGCAGGCCGCGCGTGTCGTGCTTTTGCATCACCGCCAGCAGCAGCACCAGCGCCACCAGACCCTGCACCGCGAAGCAGGCGGCCACGATGCGCCCGCGGTGGTGGCGGTCGACGATGTGGCCGGCCAGCAAGGCCAGCAGCAGCGCGGGCACGAACTGGTAGAGGCCGACCAGGCCCAGGTCCCAGGCGCTGCCGGTGAGGTCGTACATGTGCCAGCCGATGGCCACCAGCAGCATCTGCGAGGCGGCGGTGCCGAACAGGCGCGCCGTCCACATCTGCATGAACGGACGTTCGCGCGTCAGGTCGGAAAAGCTGGGGGGAGAGACGGTGCCGGGCGCCGAAGCGGCGGTGGCACCTGGGGAGGAAGTGGAGGCGGAAGCGGGGCCGGACATTCGTTCGAGGATAGCCGAGGCTTCATGAGCGGGCGGTGAGGGAACCGCAACGGCCCTTCGATCCCCTCTGCCAGGCCTTGGCGGGCTCTCTACACTCGACGGCTCCCATGACTGCGCCGCCGCCTCTCTGCCCTGCTCTTCCCCCCGTTCACGAAGACCCGTACCTGCTCGTGTTCGACAAGCCCGCGGGCCTGCTGTGCGTGCCCGGCCGCGGCGAGGACAAGCAGGATTGCCTGAGCGCGCGCGCCATGCAGCGGTGGCCCGACGCGCTGATCGTGCATCGGCTCGACATGGGCACCAGCGGCTTGGTGGTGATGGCGCGCGGCCTCGCGATGCAGCGCGCGCTGAGCGCGGCCTTTGCCGAGCGGCGGGTGCACAAGCGCTATGAAGCCGTCGTCGACGGCGCGATGCCGGTGCAGGACGACTGGTCGCTGATCGACGCGCCGCTGATGGCCGACTGGCCGCGCCGCCCGCTGCAGAAGGTCGACCTGGCGGGCAAGCCGAGCCTCACGCGGTGGAAGGCGGTTTCTTCTTCTTCGTCAGGGGGGAACGCCACGGCAACGCATGTGATGCTGGAGCCCATGACCGGCCGCACGCACCAGCTGCGCGTGCACCTGCTGTCGATCGGCCATCCGATCCTGGGCGATGCGCTGTACGCCGATGCTGCGGTGCAGGCACGTGCGCCGCGCCTGCTGCTGCATGCGAGCGAACTGGGCTTCGTGCACCCGGTGACGCAGCAGGAAATTCGCTTCGAGCGGCCGGCCGATTTCGCGCCCGGTTAGTTGAAGCCGCCCTTGACCACCAGCACGGGCATGTTCGCGTCCTGCAGCACGCGCTGCGTGACGCTGCCCAGCAGCAGTTTCTCGATGCCGCTGCGGCCGTGCGAGCCCATCACGATCAGGTCGGCCGCGATGGCGATGGCCGTGTCGACGATGCCTTCGTGCACCACGTGGCCGTCGATCACGCGCTGGTCGCTGTGCAGGCCTTCGGCTGCGAGGGCAGCCACGCCGCGTGCAAGTGCCGCATTGGCACTCGCGGTGGCAGCGGCCAGGTATTCGTTCTGGCCAAGCGCATAGTCCGCGCCCACGCCGATGAAGGGGTAGTTGTCGATCACGTGAATCAGCGTGATGCGGCTCCCAAATGCCAATGCGAGGCCGCTGGCCTTGCTGACGGCGAGCATGGAAGTTTCGGAGCCGTCGATCGGAACCAGGATGTGATTGAACATGGCGGGACCTCGCTTTCGTTCGCAGACAGACACGGCCTCTAAAAGGCACAAGAGACCGGGACTCGAATTTAACCTCTGTTGCCCGACCGGACTGTAGGACTCCGGCCAGCAACGGCGACGCGCTTGCGCGCGTTCGCCTTACGCGGGTTTTCAGCTTCCCTGGAAGCCCTGGGCGCGGCAGGTGATCACGAGCGTGTCGCGCCAGCCTTCGCCACCCTCTTCCAGCGGCTGGATCGGCGTGGATTCATGGATCACGCGCGCGTCGTCGAGCACCAGCAGGCTCCACGGCTCGGTCATGGTGAAACGCTCGCCGCGACGGCCGTTGGCCTCGAACACGCGCGTCTCGCCGCCCTTGATGCCGTGGCGGCCAACCAGCGCGACCGCCACCAGGTCGACGCCGTCGCGGTGCGCGCCTTCGGGCGTCGGGCGACCGATGCCGCCGGCGGTGTCGATGCGGAACTGGTGCGCTTCCACGTACCAGCGTTGCGGTGCGCCGCGCATGTCGCTGCTGGCCTTGCCGAGCTGCTGCAGCAGCCGCTGCCACACGGGCTGCGCCACCGTGGCCTCGCGCATCGGCGCGAACCAGCGCTGCATGCCGCCGTGCAGCGCGTTGTATTCGACCGGCTGCCAGTGCGCGCGATGCGGCACCTGCGCCAGCGTGGCGTGGTCGTCGGCCTCGACGGTGAAGCAGGCATGGCGCCGCGTGCGGTAGTGCCCGCCGTCCTTCAGGTACTCGTCGGGCGGCAGGTCGTTCCAGTCGGCGTGCAGTGCCTCGAGTTGCGCGAGCGGCACGCCCAGCCATTCGCCGACGCCCTGCGGGCTCAGCACCGCGTAGCCCTGCTCGCGCAGTGCGGCGGGGAGCTCGGCAGGGGCGATGAACGGGGGGGTGAAAGCCGCCGTGGTCACTGCGCGCTGACCTTCACGTCCTTCCAGAACGCCACGCGGTCGCGGACTTCTTCGGCTTCGGGCTTCGGGTCGGCGTAGTACCAGGCGGCGTCGGTGTTGAGTTCGCCGTTGACCAGCAGCGAGTAGTAGCTCGCGGTGCCTTTCCAGGGGCAGGTGGTCTTGTGGTTGCTGAAGGTCACGTGATCGCGATGGAGCGAACTCATCGGGAAGTAGTGGTTGCCTTCGACGAGCACGGTGTCGTCGCTTTCGGCGATGGTGACGCCGTTCCAGGTTGCTTTCATGATCTTGGTCTCCAGAGGGAGGGTTGCGGGCGCTGGCCGTTGCGCTGCCGCACGGGGCAGGGGTATTGTGCCGCTGCTTCGGCGGGGGCCGCCTTCGTTGCCGTATCTACCCTGTTTGGGGTGGTTTATTTTCCGGGGCCGGGACTCGCCCCGGCGGGCGACTTACTTTCTTTGCTTCGCCAAAGAAAGTAAGCAAAGAAAGGCGACCCCTACTGGCTGCGTCCCTTCGCTTCGCTGCGGGCAACCTGCGGTGCTCACGTTTCGCGGGGTCTCGCCCAAACTCGCTTCGCTCAAACAAGGGCGAGCCCTGATCCGCGAAACGCTCCGCTCCTCGGCGCATCCAGAAGGGGTTGGGATACCAACACGCCTTCGCTGCGCTCGGCTTCCGAAATTCCAACAGCCAACGCCAAATACCCAATACCAACCGCAGCAGGCGCGCAGCGCCTGCTGCGGCTTGGTGGCCGAGCGAAGCAATGGCCCGATAGGTCTCCACCCCCTCTGGCTGCGCCGAGGAGCGGAGTGTTTCGCGGATCAGGGCTCGCAGCTGTTTGAGCGAAGCGAGTTCTGCGAGACCCCGCGAAACGTGAGCACCGCAGGTTGCCCCGTAGCGCAGCGCAGGGGTCGCAGACAGTGGGGTCGCCTTTTCTTTGCTTACTTTCTTTTGGCGAAGCAAAAGAAAGTAAGTCGCCCGCCGGGGCGAGTCCCGGCCCCGAAACCAAAACTAAGCAGCCAACCAATGCACGCTGAAGAGCCTCTCAGGATCCGTCCAAACCGCCCC
Organism: Variovorax sp. 10N412; assembly: GCF_056394985.1. Taxonomy (NCBI): domain Bacteria; kingdom Pseudomonadati; phylum Pseudomonadota; class Betaproteobacteria; order Burkholderiales; family Comamonadaceae; genus Variovorax; species Variovorax sp. 10N412. The sequence continues at coordinate 379,128 of NZ_JBFTIO010000004.1, read as the reverse complement.
AGGCCGAAACCCCGCTCGAGTAGCCAACGCACGCAGTCCCTCGACAGTGAACTTGTGCGAGTACTCCGTATGAATGGTCTCCCCCTCCTCGAACCCGAACCGTTCGCCATTCAACGAAACGCTCTGAGCCCGCCGGCTCACCAGGTGCATCTCGATCCGCCGCCGAGGCGCGTTGTAGAACGCCGCATGCGCAAATCCGTCGACATCGAAGTCGGCATCGAGCTCCGAATTCGCCCGACGCAGCAGGTTGAGGTTGAACTCCCCCGTCACCCCTTGTGCATCGTTGTAGGCCGCATGCAAGCGCGCCGGATCCTTCACCAGGTCGACACCGATCAGCAGCCCGCCGCCACGCAGCATCCGGGCCGCGAGCTGCAGAAAAGCGAGCGCCTCGTCGGGCTCGAAATTCCCGATCGTCGACCCGGGAAAGAACCCGACCCGCCGTCCGGAACCCGCCATTGGCGCGGGCAGCACCAAAGGCATCGTGTAGTCCGCCGCAATGGGCTGCACGACGAGCGCCGGATAGTCGGCCTTCAGCCGTTGCGCGGCCGCCTCCAGATGCTCGCCCGAAATATCGATGGGCAGGTAGCGCTTCGGCGAATCGAGCGCGTCGAGCAGCAGCCGCACCTTCGTGAGCGACCCCGCCCCGAATTCGACGATCTCGGCATTCGGCCCGACCTGCTGCGCGATCTCGCCCGCGCATTCGCCCAGGATGCGCAGCTCGGTGCGCGTCGGGTAGTACTCGGGCAGGTCGCAGATGCGGTCGAACAACTGCGACCCCGCAACGTCGTAGAAGAACTTCGGCGAGATGCTGCGCGGCGAGCGCGACAGGCCCTCCTGCATCTCGCGCCCGAACTCGGACAGCGGGGCCGTCGCCTCCGCAACCGAAGCGCGCGGCTTGGTCGGCGAAGGCCCGCTGGCAGGCACGAACGACACCGAAGACGACGAAGAAGTTGGATTGCGCATGATCAAAGGTCTTTCGCGAGCCGCAGCCCCGAGAACTGCCAGCGCGCGGCCGGCGGAAAGAAGTTGCGGTAGCTCGCTCGCGTGTGCCCGGCCGGCGTGGCCACGCTGCCGCCGCGCAACACCAGCTGCCCCACCATGAACTTGCCGTTGTATTCGGCCGCGATACCGGGCATGGGACGAAAGCCGGGGTACGGGTCGTACGACGACCGTGTCCACTGCCAGACATGCCCCGCCATCTGCGTGATGCCGGGCGCGTCGAAGGCGGCCTCCCATTCGAACTCGGTCGGCAGGCGCGCACCGGCCCATTCGGCATAGGCGGCGGCCTCGTAGAAGCTCAGTTGCGAGACAGGCGCCTCGGCCTCCATGGGCCGCACCCCGTGCAGGCCAAACACATGCCAACTGGCGGCGCCCTGCGACTGCGCACCCAGGCCCAGGCGAGGATCGTTGCTCGCGAGCCAGTACGCCGGATGCCGCCAGCCGTTCGCCTGCACCGCGGCCCAGCCGTCGGACAGCCACAGCTCGGGCCGCTGGTAGCCGCCGTCGGCGATGAACTGCGCGTAGTCCCCGCAGTTCACCAGCCGGTCGGCAATGGCGTGTGGCTGCACCAGCGCCTTGTGCCGCGGCGTCTCGTTGTCGAAACAAAATCCCTGCCCCCCCGCGAACCCCACCTCGACCACGCCGCCGGGCTGCGCGATCCAACGCATGGCGGGCGGCACCGCGGCCAGCCGCAGCGCCGGGCCGCTTGCGGGCTTGTACGCCGGCAGCAGCGGGTTGCACGACAGCGCGTGCAGGATGTCGGTGAGCAGCAGCTCCTGGTGCTGCTGCTCGTGGTTCAGCCCGAGCGTGACGATGGGCTCGATGGCGGCCCAGTCGAGCCCTGCCGTTTCCAGCAATGCCACCACCGCCTCGTCCACATGGCGGCGGTAGGCATGCACCTCGTCCGCCGACGGCCGCGTGAGCAGGCCGCGCTGCGGGCGCGGATGACGCGGCCCCAACGCCTCGTAGTAGGAGTTGAAGAGATAGTGAAAACGCAGGTCGAACGGCGAGTAGCCCGTTGCGTGCGGTTGCAGCAGCACCGTCTCGAAGAACCACGTCGTGTGCGCCAGGTGCCACTTGGTCGGGCTCGCGTCGGGCATGGACTGGATGCACTGGTCTTCGGCGGAAAGCGGTTCGGCAAGCGCCAGGCTCGTGGCACGCACTTCGCGGAACTTGTCGCGCAGTGCGCTCGCCGCCGGTGTGATCGGCCGGGAAAGCGTCATGGGGTCTCCAGTCGGGTCAGCCGCAAGTTGTAGCCCATCCCGGTTACGGCGGTGCGTAGGACAACGTCCCGCAGGTCCGCAGCCAGGAAGTCGGCGGGCAGCCACTGTGGCACAAGATGCCGGGGCGCGCAGGACGCGCTGCGTATCATCCATCGGATGCAAACGACCAACCCCTCGGGCAGGCCCCAAGTCGTCATCGTCGGCTGCGGATTCGGCGGACTCGAAGCCGCGCGCAAGCTGCAGAACGCCGACGTCGATGTGACGGTGATCGACAAGACCAACCACCATCTGTTCCAGCCCCTGCTCTACCAGGTGGCGACCGCCGGGCTGGCCGCGCCCTCCATCGCGGCGCCGGTGCGCTCGCTGTTTCGCAAGCAGCCGAACATCACGACGCTGCTGGGCGAAGTGAGCGGCATCGATCCCGCCACGCGCACCGTGCACCTGGCGCACGGCGCCCGCGTGGCCTACGACCACCTCGTCGTCGCGGCCGGTGCCACGCACAGCTACTTCGGGCACGACGAATGGGCGAGCGTGGCACCCGGGCTGAAGACGCTGGCCGATGCCTTCGAGATCCGCCGCCGCGTGCTGCTGTCGTTCGAGGCGGCCGAGATCACCACCGACCCCGGGCGCCGCCGCGCCCTGCTCACCTTCGTGGTGATCGGCGCCGGCCCCACGGGCGTGGAAATGGCCGGCACGCTGGCCGAGATCGCCAAGCACACGCTGTCGGGCGAGTTCCGCCACATCGACCCGAGCAGCTCGCAGGTGCTGCTGGTGGAAGGCGGCCCGCGCGTGCTGCAGGCCATGCCCGAATCGCTGAGCCAGAAGGCGCTGGAGCAACTGGAAAAACTGGGCGTCGAGGTGCGGTTGAACGCGCGTGTGACCGCCATCGACCCGACCGGGCTCGAGGTGCAGACCGGTGGTGGCGCAGACGGTGCGCCCGTCACAAGCTACCGAATCGATAGCAGTTGCGTGGTCTGGGCCGCCGGCGTGGCCGCCTCGCCGCTGGGCCGCATGCTCGGCGCGGCCACCGGCGTCGAATGCGACCGCGCCGGGCGCATCAAGGTCGAGCCCGACCTGAGCCTGGCCGGCCACCCCGAGATCAGCGTGGTCGGCGACCTGGCCGCGGCCATGAGCCATGCGCCCGGCAAGCCGCCCAAGCCGGTGCCCGGCGTGTCGCCGGGCGCCAAGCAGATGGGGCGCGCCGCGGCCGCGAACATCCTGCGGCGCATCGCGGGCCAGCCGACGGTGCCGTTCCGCTATGCGGACTACGGCAACCTGGCCACCATCGGCCGCAACTCGGCCGTGGTCGACCTGGGCACGCCCTTCGGCCCGCTGCGCTTCAGCGGCCGGCTCGCGTGGCTGTTCTGGCTGTTCGCGCACGCGTACTTCCTGATCGGGTTCCGCAACCGCATCGTCGTGATGATGGACTGGGCCGGCGCCTACTGGAGCTTCCGGCGCAATGCGCGCGTGGTGGCCGACGTGCAGGGCAAGAGCGAGTCCTGACGGCCACGCGCTGCCCGGGGTGGGCGGCGTCTGTCGAACCCGCTGCCCCGCCCGCTCAGAAGAAACTGCCCCAGTGCGGCTGCTCGTTGCGCTGGTGCTTGCGCCAGTCCCAGGGCGGCGTGGGCTTCGCATCGGCCCACAGGCCCAGGCGCCGCGCCCGCGCGCTGTCCTGCAGCTTGAACAGGCCGCCGCCCCGCTTGGTGGCGATGCGGTCGTAGTCGTACACCCAGGCCCAGCCTTGGGAAACCATGCGGCTGCCGGCGTCCTCGCCGTTGCAGTCGACGTCGGCCACCGTGCGGCCGTAGCGGTCGGTATCGATCTCGGTGATGCGCGCCTTCACCTGAAAGCAGATGTCGCTCAGCGCCTGCTTGCTGCGCCGGCCGTAGGGCTGCGACCATTCGGGTGCGTCGATGGCCGCGATGCGCACCTTCACGCGCTCGTAGGCGCCCGCGCGGCCGCAGCGGGCGGTGAGCGTATCGCCGTCGCTGATGCCGACGACGAGGCAGGTGCGCGGAGCGGCCTGGGAGAAAAGAGGAAAAGCCAGAAGGCTGAAAAGACAGAAGGCGGAAGGGAGCGCGCGAAAGTGCATGAAAGAGCAGGAGATAGGCAGAATGGCCGCCGGATCGAGGCTAAGTCATCCGCGCACCGCAGGCGCCCGGTACACAGACTTTTTCCTTTTTCCCTCTGTCTTTCCGCCGGTGCTTCGAAGGAGACCCCGCACCATGCAAGAACCGACCAACGACGACTGGTTTCTCGCGGCCAACGACGCATGGGAGGCCGGCGCGCACAAGAAGGCGCTCTCGCTGTTCCTGAAGGCGGCGGCGGCGGGCGAGACCCATGCGCTCAACAGCGTGGGCTACTTTCTGGACCATGGCATCGGTGTGAAGAAGGACGCCGCGGCCGCGCGCGATTGGTACCGCAAGGCCGCCAGGGCCGGCGACATCGCGGGCTGCGCCAACCTGGCGATCTGCTACCGCGACGAAGGCAACTTCCGCTGGGCCCGCTTCTGGTTCGAACGCGCCTATGCGCGCGGCGACGACGATGCCGCGCTGGAACTCGGGCGGCTCTTTCTCTGGGAAGGCCCCAACCAGAACCACCGCAAGGTCGTCGACTACCTGAGCAAGGCGGCGGCCTCCCCGTGCATCAGCGCGGAGGGCAAGAAGGAAGCGGGCACGCTGCTGAAGTCGCTGGCGCGCAAGTAAGAGCAAGAGCGCGGGGCGCCCTGCGTACTCAGGCGCGCTTGGTCACCATCCCGTAGATCACCAGCACCACGATGGCGCCCACCACCGACGCGATGAACCCGGCGCCCGTGCCTGCCGCGTACCAACCCATCGCCTGACCCAGATAGGTGGCGATCAGCGAGCCCGCAATGCCCAGCAGGGTGGTCCAGATGAAACCGAGCGTTTGCCGCCCCGGCAACACCGCGCGTGCGACCAGACCTGCCAGAAAGCCAATGATGATCGTCCAGATCAGCGACATGAAAATTCCTTGAAAAAAAAGCAGCGGGGACTCCGCTGCCAAGACCATCGAACATTCCGGGCACGCACCCGAATGCATTCGATGGTGCGTGCGGCACTGCCGCGGCGCTGTAGGAAGTCGCCGCTTGGGCGCATCGCGCGTGCGCCGACGCGCAGCGCTTTGGGTTTCGCACCCGTAATACTTTGAGCCTATAGCCGAAACATCCGTTACGCCCTGACGCAGTTCAGGGTTGGACTCGGCAAAGCGCGTGCCCCCCGGGCACCGGAGCTACGCCACACACCCGCACACGGCATGCGGGGGTACCGCCTATCGGGCATACCGCCGATTCCTACGCGTACTTACATTTTTCACTTGAATTCTGGAAATCACGTGACGTGGAGGCGCATTTCAATGCCGCCGCACGTGGGCGCCTGCCCCCATCAGGTATCGAAGCAACAGGTTGAGGCCATGAACAATATCTATCGAAGTCTGTGGAATTCCACGCATGGCGCCGGGGTGGCCATCGACGAGGCTTCGCGCGGTCACGCGCGGTCTTCCCGCAACATCCGCAAGGGCAGCAACCTGGGTGCGATCGCCACGGCGGCGGCACTGCTGTGCGCCGGGCCGGTCATGGCGGCAGGCGGCGCTGGCGGCCAACCTGCGGGCGTTGCGCTGCTGCATGCGGGAGCCGGAGGCAGCGACGGCAACGGCGGAAGCGGCGCGCTCAACGATGCAAGCGTCAACGCGAGCGGCGGCAACGGCGGTTCGTCGACACCCGCGGGCGTCACGGCGGGGAGCAACGCGAACACCGGCACGTTCGCCGGGGCCACGGCGGGCACGGGCGGCGCGGCGGGCACCACCAGCAACATCGTCGGCCCGGGCGCGTTCCAGGGTGCGAACGGCAGCGCCGGCCAGTCGCAGACCGGCGACGCGCTCAACGGCAATGGCTACGGCGGCGGGGGCGGTGGCGGCTTCCAGGGCGCGTCGATCCCCAACAACCTCAGCGGGTCCACCGACAGCCACACGGGCGGCGCCGGCGGCGCGGGCGGCCAGGGCTACTGGGCCGCGGGCGGCGGCGGTGCGGGCGGCTACGGCGCCCTCCTCAATGCGCCGCTGGTCAGCTACACCTCATCAGGGCCGGCCCTCGGCGGTGCCGGCGGCGCCGGCGGCGACGCCTTCTCGCAAGCCGGCGGCGGCGGCAGCGGCGGCGGCGGCTTCTTCGTGAACGCGGCCACGCAGGGGCTGGCGTTCACCAACCTGTGCACCATTGCCGGGGGTGCGGGCGGTGCCGGCGGCACCAACCTGCTGCCGAGCCAGCTCAACGCATCGGGCGGCGGCGGCGGGGCGGGCGGCATCGGTCTCACGCTGGTCGGCAGCACCATTGCCGCGCACAACGCCGGCGTGATCTCGGGCGGAGCCGGCGGCGCGGGCGGAAACGGCGGCGGTGGCGCCACCGGCACAGGCGCACCGGGCGCGGGCGGCGACGGCGGCGTGGGCCTGTCGTCCACGGGCACCGCGGCCACCATCGCCAACACCGGCAGCATCACGGGCGGTGCCGGCGGCGCGGGCGGGCTCGGCAACAACGGCGGCCCCAACGGCGCGAACGGCGCAGGCGGTGCCGGTGTGCTGGGCTCGAACCTGACGGTAACGAACACCGGCACCATCTCGGGCGGGCTGGGCGGCGACGGCGTCACCCGCGCGTCGGCCGTCGAATTCACTGCCGGCGGCAACAGTCTCACGCTGAGCCCGGGCGCTGTACTCGTCGGCGCGATTGCCATCGACCCCGGCGCCACTGCCAGCGTGATCGCCGGGGCCAACGGCCTGAGCGTGCCCAACGCACTGATCCTCGGCGGCACCGGCACCATCGACACCAACGGCAACAGCCTGAGCTGGACGGGGCCCGTCTCCGGCGCAAGCGATCTGGTGAAGGCCGGCGCGGGCGTGCTGACGGTGAGCGGCGCCAACACCAACAGCGGCGCCACCAGCGTCGCGGCCGGCACCTTGCGCGCCGGCGTGGTCAACACGTTCAGCAGCGCGAGCGCCTTCAACGTGGCCTCTGGCGCCACGCTGGACCTGGCTGGCCACAGCCAGACCGTGGCGTCGATGACCAACGCCGGCACCGTGTCGCTGCCGGGCGCGGTGGCGGGCACCACGCTCACCGTGACCGGCCCGTGGGTGGGCAACGGCGGCACGCTGCGCCTGGGCACCGTGCTGGGCAACAGCAGCAGCGTGACCGACCGGCTGGTGCTCAGCGGGGCCACCGCCATTGCCAGCGGCACCACCAACGTGCAGATCGTCAACCTGGGCGGCCTGGGCGCGCTCACCGCCGGCAACGGCATCGAGGTGATCAGCGCCATCAACGGCGCCACCACCACGGCGCAGACCACCCGCAACGCCTTCACCCTGTCGGGTGGCCACGTCGATGCCGGTGCCTTCGAGTACCGCCTGTACGCAGCCGATGCCAGCGGTGCGGGCGAGAACTGGTACCTGCGCTCGACCACCACCATCGCGCCGCCAGGCGGCGCCACTGGCGCAGACCCAGGTACGTCCACCGGCACCGGCACCCCGCTCAACGCCGGCGCGGGCACCACGGGCACAGCCGCTGCGGGGATCGTCGTTCCCACCTACCGCGCCGAAGTACCGCTCTACGCCGCGCTGCCCGAGCAGTTCCGCCAGGCCGGCCTGGCGATGCTGGGCAACCTGCACCAGCGCGTGGGCGACGACGGCCCGAGCGGCGCCAACACCGCGTCGCCGGAGCAGGGCTACCGCCAGGCCTGGGGCCGCGTCATCAGCACCGACCGCACCATCTCGCAGGCCGGCACCGTCAGCCCCACCAGCGAAGGGCGCCTCACCGGCTTCCAGGCCGGCACCGACCTGTGGGCCGACCCGAACTGGCGCGTGGGCGTGTACGTGGGCCAGCTCGACGGCGACATGCGCGTGACGGGCTTCGCCAGCGGCGTGCAGAACCTCGCCGTCGGCTCCAACGACCTGCGCAGCCAGTTCTTCGGCGCGTACGCCACCTGGAAGAACGACGGCGGCCTGTACGTCGACAGCGTGCTGCAGGCCGGGCGTCATCGCTACACGGTGTCCCCGACCCTCAGCTTCGGCAGCTCGGGCAAGGGCGACAGCCTGCTGGCCTCCGTCGAGGTCGGCCAGGCCTTCGCCATTGCGCCGAACTGGACCATCGAGCCGCAGCTGCAACTGGTGCACCAGCGCGTGAGCCTGGACGACACCGGCATCGCCGGCGCCCTGGTGCAGCAGAACAGCCACGACGGCTGGCTGCTGCGCGCGGGCGTGCGGCTCAAGGGTGAGATGGCCACCGGCGCCGGCCTGCTGCAGCCCTACGTGCGCTTCAACGTGTACCGCAGCGGCAGCGGCACGGACATCACCCGCTTCGTCGGCCCGGCTGCCTCCACCGACATCGCCACGCGCACGGGTGGCACCAGCACCGAGCTGGCGGCCGGAGGCACGCTGCAAGTCACCGAAAGCACCAGCCTGTATGCGGAGCTGGGCAAGCTGTGGGCCTCGGGCGGCGACACGCGCACGAAGGGCGGCTTGCAGGCGAGCCTGGGCGTGAAAGTGCGCTGGTGAGCGAGTGCGCTGGCAAGTGTCAGGGCAACTGCCGCAACACCGGATACGGGTTGATCGCCGTGCCTTTCCACCAGCGCTTGTCCGCATCGAGCACGAAGACGGCGAAGTGCAGGTGCGGCACGTCGGGCGGCGCATTGCCCGTCGTGCCGACATAGCCGATGACGTCGCCCCTTCGCAGCGCCATTCCCTCGCGCAGGTTCTCCGGGTACCGGTCGAGGTGGGCGTAGTAGTAGGCCAGCCGGCCGCCCGGGTCGAACTGGTAGACCGTGAGCCCGCCCGGCACGCTGGTGAACAGCTTCACCAGCTTTCCGTCGTCTACGGCGCGAACCGGCGTGCCGCGCGGCGCAAGAATATCGAGTGCCTCGTGCGAGCCGCCGGTGCGCCGGTCGGTGAAGGTGTCGTGCAGCGCGCGCCCGGCGACGCCGTCGATGGGCATCGCGATGGCACGCGCAGCCAGCAGCGCGGCGCCGTCCTCGGGCGCGGCCGCAGCACCCTGGGCCAATGCCACACCCAGGCCGGCAAGCCAGAAGCAGGCGCCCGACGTGCACGCCGCGAGCAGGCGCATCCCGAAGATCGCCCCGCGCACGGCTAGGCCCGCACCTCGACGGCGAACCCGGCTTTCGCCAGCTGCGACAGCCGCGCCGCATTCCAGTTGGTCAGGTGGATGCAGCCGTTGGTCTCTTCGTGACCGACGCGCTCGGGCGACGGCGTGCCGTGAATGCCCCAGTGCGGTTTGGAAAGCCCCATCCAGATGTTGCCCACCGGGTTGTTGGGCCCTGCCGCGACGTCGACCTTTTGTGCATCGGCCGGCACGCCCTTTTTCAGGATCGCCGGGTTGTAGGTGAACGTGGGGTTCTTCACCTCGTTGGTGATCTTCATCTTTCCCACTTCCAGCGGATCGAGCGGGCCGCCGATGCTGATCGGGAATCCCGCGAGCGGCACGCCCTTGCCGTCCAGCACGAAGAGCATGTGGTCCGCCTTGGTGATGCGGATGGACCTGGCCGCGGCCACCACGCGCGCGTCGGCGTCGGTTGCCGCACCGACCACGACGATCGAATCGCCGGCCTTGAAGCCCGAGCCCTTGTTCAGGTCCGCCAGAAGGCGCGGTGCCATGTGGAAGCGCTCCGACAGCGCTTCCCTCAGGTTCTCGTAGTCGAGCGACTTGAGCTTGGCGCGCTCGGCCATGGCGCGGGGTGTCGGGGTGAAGGGGCCTGCCACGTCCTTGTCGGTGATGGTGTAGGTCTCGAACAAGGGGGCTGCCTCCTTGGTCAGCACGCCCCAGGTCGCGGCGTCGACCTTGCCGGTGACGGAGAGACCGTTGGCCTCCTGGTAGGCCGACACCACGCGCCGCATGTTCGCGCCGAAACCGCCGTCGATCTCGCCGGGCGAAAACCACACGCGGTCCAGCAGGATCTGCGCGCGCACCACCGCGCTGCCCTTGGAACCTTGCGCGAGCACCGGGGTGCTGTTCTGCGCATTCAGTTTGTCCAGCGCATCGGACGCTTCGGGCTCGCGGGGCTTTGTCTTCGCCGACGGCCCCGCGGCCCACACCGACCACGGCGCCATTGCGGCGCACGCAGCCAAGGATGTCGCGAGGAATATGCGGCGGGTCGGGACGGTTGTACGGCTCTGCGGGCTGGTGGGCATGGCGATTCCTGTGAAAACGCGAACCGTACAGCCCCGCCAGCGCGCGCGCTGTAGTCTCAGGCAGTCATCGCATGCACGACATCGGACCACGGGCTGTGGCGACGCATCGCGCCGCCCTGCTCAGGTCTCGGCCTCCTGCAGCAGCCGCCACATCACCTTGCCGCTGCCGCTCTTGGGCAGCGCATCGACGAACTGCACCTTGCGCGGGATCTTGTAGACCGCCATGTTCTCGCGGCACCAGTCGATGATCTGCTGCTCGGTCGTGTCCTTGTGCGTGGCGCGCAGCACCACCACGGCCTTGACCGATTCGCCTCGGTAGTCGTCCTTGGTCGAGATGACGCAGGCCTCCTGGATGGCGGGGTGTCGGAACATCAGCAGCTCGACCTCGGCCGGCCACACCTTGAAGCCGCTCGCGTTGATCATGCGTTTCAGCCGGTCGGTGATGAAGAAGTAGCCCTCCTCGTCCATGCGGCCCATGTCGCCCGAGCGGAAGAAGCGCTTGCCCTCGAACTCGACGAAGGCGGCGGCCGTGGCGTCGGGGCGCTTCCAGTAGCCCTGGAACACCTCGGGGCCATGGATGATGATCTCGCCCGATTCGCCGATGGGCATTTCAACCAGCGTGTCGGGGTCGACCACGCGGGCGTCGGTGCTCATGAACGGAATGCCCAGGCACTGCTGCTTGGGGTGGTCCGACGGGTTGGTGTGGGACGGCGCGGCGGTCTCGGTGAGCCCGTAGCCCTCCTGGTACTTCAGGCCGTACTGCTCGAACAGGCGCTGCGCCACCGCCTGCGGCATGGCGGCGCCGCCGCCGCCGATGTAGTTCATGCTCGACAGGTCGTAGCTCGCGAAGTTGGGGCTGGCCATGAGGTCGATGACCATGGTCGGGATGTTGGTCCAGGCCGTGACCTTCCAGCGCGAAATGAGCCGCCCGGCCACGTCGCGGTCCCAGCGCGGCATGACGATCAGCGTGGCCGCCGCCAGCACGGCCGTGTGCATCATGCTCACCACGCCGGTGATGTGGAACATGGGCACCACGGCCAGCACCACCGCTTCGGACGTGGAGCCGCCCCACATCTGGCCGGCCACCGCGTTGTGCATCAGGCTCGAATGGTGGTGCACGCAGCCCTTGGGCAGGCCGGTGGTGCCGCTGGTGTAGGGCAGCAGCGCCATGTCGTTGGCGCCCACCACGTGCTCGGGCGGCGGGTGGTCGGCGGCCAGCGCATCGGTCCAGGCCAGCGTCTTGCCGTTGGCCAGCTCGGGCAGGGGGTGGCGGGTGGTGAGCCAGTCTTTCCAGGCAGGTGCCGGGGCGTCGTCTCCGGACGCGTCGGCGTCGAAGGCGTCGGTGAACTGGGTCACGATCATGTGCGCGAGCTGCTGCTCGGGCGGCAGCGCGTTGCTGGCCTTGGCCAGTTCGCCGGCCAGGTCGCCGGTGATGATGGCCACCTTGGCGTCGGGATCGGTGATGTAGTGCTTGAGTTCCTCGGCCCGGTTCATCGGGTTGACCGGCACCACCACGGCGTTGGCGCGCAGGATCGCGAAATGCGCGATCACCAGCTGCGGGCAGTTCTGCATGTCCAGGATCACGCGGTCGCCGCGCTTCACGCCCAGTGCATGCAGCGCACCGGCCAGGCGCTCGGCCTGGGCCGCGAAATCGCGGTAGCTGAGCACGCGGCCGAAGAACACCAGCGCGGGCTTGTCGGGGTAGCGCGCGGCCGAGGTGGCCAGGTTGTGCCAGAGCGAGGTGGCGGGGACGGTGATCGCGTGCGGGAGGCGTTTGGGCCAGAACTTGTGATGCGGGCGTTGTTGCATGGTGAGAACAGGCGGGAAAGAAGAGCGGACAGTCCGCCAGCCTAAGCCGCCGAGGCCGCGGCTCCCATCGGGGAAGCCCCCGGAGCGTCACATTGGCGACGCCCTTTTGTCTCACACTCGGCCCGTTCGCTGGGCATGCCGCATGCGCCGTGCGACTACAGACAACCGCCGCTTCAAGGGCGAAGCTGAGGCTCTCTTTTCATCCACCACCCGACTGAAGGAACCGACATGGCAGCAGACAAGCACGCAAGCGTTCACTGGGAAGGCGCCGGCAAGACCGGCAAGGGCCAGGTCAGCACCGAGACCGGCGCGCTGAAAGACTACCCCTACGGCTTCGCCAGCCGCTTCGAGGACGACAAGCGCGGCACCAACCCCGAGGAAATCGTGGGCGCGGCGCATGCCGCCTGCCTGACGATGGCCTTTGCGTTCGCGCTGGAAGCGGCAGGCCTGGCCGCCACGCGCATCGACACCAAGGCGGCCGTGCGGCTGGCCAAGGACGGCGCCGGCTTCAAGATCGACCGCATCCAGCTCGAGCTCGATGCCGCCGTGCCCGGCCTCGACGAAGCCAAGTTCCAGGAAATCGCCGCCGCCGCCAAGGCCGGCTGCCCGCTGTCGAAGGCGCTGGCGAGCGTGCCCGAAATCACGCTGAAGGCCACGCTGGCCGCCTGAGCGGGCTGCTTATGATCCTCTCCACAACAAGGAGACGGATCATGAACACCCCCATCCGGACCGCGCTCGCGGTCCTTTCTTTCGCCACGGGCGCGCTCGCCACGAACGCGCTGGCGGCCTACCCCGACAAGCCGATCAAGGTCGTCATCGGCTTCCCCGCCGGCGGGCCGCTCGACCAGCATGCGCGCCTGCTCACGGACAAGCTGCAGGCCGTGCTCGGCCAGCCGCTGATCGTCGACTACAAGCCCGGCGCGGGCGGCTCGGTGGGGGCCGACGCGGTCGCCAAGAGCCCCGCCGACGGCTACACGCTCATGCTGGCCAACACCGGCGTGGCCGTGATCAACGGGGCGCTGTACAGCAAGCTGCCCTACAACACGCAGCGCGACTTCGTGCCCATCGCGCGCACCGCCATGCAGCCGCTGGCGCTGCTGGTCACGCCTAAGCTGCCAGTGCAGAACCTCAAGCAGTTCATCGACTACGCCAAGGCGCGGCCGGGCCAGGTCAACTACGGCTCGGCCGGCAACGGCGGCATCAGCCACCTGGTGCCCGAGATGTTCAAGACCGCGACCGGCCTGTTCATGGTGCACATCCCCTACCGCGGCAGCGCGCCGGCCTTCACCGACCTGATGGGCGGGCAGGTGCAGTTCATGGCCGAGTCCATTCCGCAGGCGGCCAGCTATCACAAGCAGGGCAAGGTGCGCGCGCTGGCCGTGACCAGCCGCGAGCGCAACCCCGCCCTGCCCGACGTGCCGACCGTGATCGAGTCGGGCGTGAAGGGCTTCGAGGTGGTGGGCTTCTACGGCTTCCTGGCGCCCAAGAACACCCCCAGCGACGTGGTCGCCAGACTGAGCGACGCCTTCAGGCAGGTGCTGACCAGCCCCGAGGTGCGCGACCGCATGGTGAGCCAGGGCGCCGACCCGGCCTTCCTGGGCAGCGAAGACTTCGCGCGCTTCCTGGCGACGGAGACGCCGCGCTGGGAACAGGCGGTGAAGGCCTCGGGCGCGCGGATGGACTGACGGTTTCCGGCACTCAGCTGGGCCTGGCCGCGTGCCGCTCCAGCTGTGCGCGGCTCAGCAGTTCGATGCTGCGGTAGCGCACGCGCAGCGTGCCGTCTTCTTCCCACAGCTTCAATTGCCGGTTCACGCTCTGGCGCGACACGCCGAGCATGAACGACAGGTCTTCCTGCGACACGCCCAGAAGCGTGCCGCCCCCCTCGCCCGGCGCCTTGCCATGCGCGTCCAGCGTGAGCAGCCGGTGCGCGAGCCGCACGGGCAGCGGCATCAGGATGACGTCGTCGATCCACGCCAGCGCCTGGCGCAGCCGCAGGCACACCAGCCGCGTGAAGGCCATGTGCACGTCGGGATGCTCGGCCACCAGCCGGTGGAAGTCGGCCGCCGCGACCACCGCCATCTCGGTCGTGTCGACCGCGCAGGTGTCGTACACGCGCTCGCGCCCCACCAGCAGCGACACCTCGCCGAACCAGTGCCCGGGTTCGAGCATCGCGATCACCGCCTCGCGCCCGCCCGGCGCCACCACGCTCACGCGCAGCGATCCACCGACCACGCCGAACAGCGCATCGGGCGCCGAGCCCTTGTGAAAGAGCGATTCGCCGCGCGCCAGCGTGCGCCGGTGCGCGACCGCCAGCAGGCGCTGCTGCACGTCGCCGGCCAGGCGCATGTCGCTGTTGTGCACCGGTGAATCCGTCTCGGTGGGTCTGGAGGGCATGGGCGTGCGCGGCATCGCGGGTTTGTCCGTAGCGGCGATTGCCAACACCGGACAGTCTTGTTTCGAGGGGCTGCCGATAGTACGCAGCGAGCCCGGTGCGGCGCATTCGCAGCAACCCGAGGCCGCCCGTCATTCCCTGCCATTCCTGTCACATGGAGCACACCCCGATGAACACCCGCACCGAACTTCAAGCCCGCCGCGAGCGCCTCGTGCTCGACCACTTCGCCGACGAGACCCGGCAAGACTTCGACGCCGTGCTCGGCACCTTCCCGCACCCGCACTACGAGCTGATTCCCAGCGGCGAGGTGCACGACGGCACGGCCGACGTGCGGCAGTACTACATCGACACGCGCCGCGCCTTTCCCGACCAGCGCCACGAGATCATCCAGCTGCGGCACGCCGACGATTCGGTGATCGTGGAGTTCTGGCTGCTCGGCACGCACCGCGGCCCGTTGAAGGGCATTGCGCCCACCGGCAACAGCTTTCGCTGCCGGATGAACGCCTTCTTCATCTTCGAGGGCGACACGCTGGTGTGCGAGCGGGTGTACTTCGACACGCTGACGATGCTGCGGCAACTGCTGGTCGGCGTGCCCGCGGAGCATGTGGCGGCGCTGGTGGGCAGCCTGCTGGGCCAGCCCGCGGTCGCCCGCGCACCCGAAGCGGCCGCCGCATGACGGCCCTGCGCCCCGACGCGCTGCAAGGCCGCCACGCGATCGTGACGGGCGGCGCGCGCGGCATCGGCCTGGCCATCGCGCGGCGCTGCCTGCAAGCCGGTGCCAGCGTGGCGCTGTGGGACCTGGATGCGACGGTGCTGTCCGCAGCCTTGCACACACTGGCGCCGCTCGGCACGGCGACCTCGGCGGTGGTCGACGTGCGTCACGAAGACCAGATCGCCGGCGCGGCCTCGCAGTCGCAGGAGCGCTTCGGCGGCATCGACATCCTGGTCAACAACGCGGGCGTGCTCGGCCCGACGGTGCCGAGCTGGGCCCACACGCCTGCGCAGTGGCGCAACGTGCTCGACGTCAACCTCACGGGCGCCTGGCTGTGCTGCCGTGCGGTGGCGCCGGTGATGCTGGCGCAGCGGCGCGGGCGCATCGTCAACATCGCCTCGGTCGCGGGCAAGGAGGGCAACGGCCTCAACGCCGCCTACTCCGCGTCGAAGGCCGGGCTCATCGCGCTGACCAAGTCGCTCGGCAAGGAGCTGGCGTCCTCCGGCGTGCTGGTGAACTGCATCACGCCGTCGGCGGCCGACACCGAGGTGTTCGCGGACGTGCCCGCCGAACACCGCGAGCAACTGCGCACCGCCCTGCTCTCGCGCGTGCCGATGGGGCGCTTCGTGGAAGTGGACGAGGTGGCGGCCATGGCTGCATGGCTGGCGTCGGACGACTGTTCGTTCAGCACGGGGGCGGTGTTCGATATCTCTGGCGGGCGCTCGGTCTACTGATTCATGCCGTGCACCAAGTCGGCTCGATCGCGCCCCGACACCACACGACAAATCGAAAACAAATCTTCCAGGAGACGACCATGACCCGAGACCCCGAGCCCACCGGCTTCGCCCAGCTGACGGCATTCGACGGCGCACGCAACGCCGCCCTGCCGCAAGACCGGTTGCGCGCCATCCGCCACGGCGCCGAAGCCCTGCGCGAACAACTGCTCGACGCGCCGGCCGTGCGCTTTGCGCGCAGCTTCAACCTGCTGCGCATTCCCTATCCCGCGTGGTTCGCCTTCACCGGCGTGTACTCGCAGCAGCTGCTCAAGCCGCACATGGTGCATCTGCTGGCGCGCACCACGCTGATCCAGTACGACGACTTCGAAGGCCGGCTGCGCACCTTGCTCTTCACGCCGGCCGACTTCGAGGCCGGCAACGAAACGCCCTACTTCAAGCGCCTGAGCGAGCAGACGCCGAAGTTCCTGCACAAGACCATTGCGCCCGTCTACCAGACCGTGCCGCAGGCACTGGCCAGCTGCGGCGTGAAGCCCGAACAGGTCGACTACATCACCTACGACCACCTGCACACGCAGGACGTGCGCCGCTGGCTCGGCAGCGCGGGCACGCCCGGGCTGCTGCCGAACGCCAGGCTGCTGGTGCACCGGCAAGAGCTCGCCAACGTGCAAGGCCTGCTGCCGGTGCAGGCCGAGTGGTACTGCCCGCGCGGGCTGGACGGCGTGCCGGCCGAACGCATCGTGGGCTTCGACGGCAGCATCCAGCTGGGCCGCGGCCTGGCGCTGGTGCACACGCCGGGCCACACCGAAGGCAACCATTCGCTGGTGTACCGCACGGCGGACGGCCTGCGCGTGAGCAGCGAGAACGGGGTGTCGGCCGACAGCTGGGCGCCGCTGCAGTCGCGCCACAACGGCATCCGACGCTATGCACAGGCCACCGGGGCGGAAGTGATCCTGAACGGCAACACGCAGGAAGGCAGCAACGACCAGTACCTGTCGATGGTGCTGGAGAAAACGCTTGCGGGCACCTCGTCCGAACACGGCTTCAGCAACGTGGTGCCGTCCAGCGAATGCTCGCCGCACTGGCTGTTTCCGGGCGCGCCGACCAGCCACCTGTGGGGCGAAACGCGCTTCGGCACACCCTCGCTGGCCTGAGGTCGCCGCAACAACGACGCAAGGAGACACACCATGAACACCGCCACCCTCGAGCACACCGGGGCGCGCCCGCCGGCCTCGGCCACCGCCAGCGACGACGCCGCGCTCTTTCGCAAGATCACCTGGCGGCTGATGCCGCTGCTGTGCGCCTGCTACGTGCTCAACTACCTGGACCGCACCAACGTCGGCTATGCACAGCTGCAGATGAAGGAGCAGCTGGGCTTCAGCGACGCCGTGTTCGGCCTGGGCGCGGGCATCTTCTTCATCGGCTATGCGGTGTTCGAGATTCCCAGCAACCTGATGCTCGCGAAGATCGGCGTGCGCGCGACGCTGCTGCGCATCATGGGCCTGTGGGGGCTGGCGTCGGCGGCCATGATGTTCGCGACCACGCCCACGCAGTTCTACGTGCTTCGCTTTCTCATCGGCGTGTTCGAGGCCGGCTTCGCGCCGGGCGTGCTGTTCTACCTGACGCTGTGGTTCCCGTCGCACCGGCGCGCGCAGGCCACGGCGCTGTTCTTCATGGCCTTCGGCGCTGCGCCCATCGTGGCGGGGCCGATCGCCGGGCTCACCATGACGTACCTCGACGGCATGCTGTCGCTGCGCGGCTGGCAGTGGCTCTTTCTGCTGGAAGGCATTCCGAGCGTGCTGCTGGGCATCGCGGCCTTCCGCTGGCTGTCGAACAGCCCTTCGCAGGCCGCGTGGCTGTCCGCCCCGGAAAAGCAGCGCGTGGCGCGCCTGCTGGCCGAGGACCAGGCCGCGAACGGCGCCGCCGAGCGCCACACCTTCGGCGCGGCGATGCGCGACGCCCGGGTGTGGCTGATCGGCTTCATGTCGTTCCTGATCATCCTGGGCATCTACGCGCTCTCGTTCTGGCAGCCGACCATCCTGAAGTCGATGGGGCTCAGCGTGCTGCAGATCGGTTTCTAAGCGGTCATTCCGGCGCTGGCGGGCATCGCGGCCAACATCGCCGTGGGGCGGCATTCGGACCGGCGCAAGGAGCGCCGCTGGCACTTCGCCCTGAGCGCGGCGGTGGGCGCGGCCGGGCTGGCGCTGACCACGCTGTTCATGCACAACGCCCTGGCCGCCGTGCTGTGCCTGGCGCTGGCGTCTATGGGCATTTCCGCCGCCTTCACCGTGCTGTGGTCGGTGCCGGGCACCTTCATGTCGAAGAGCGCCGCGGCGGCGGGCATTGCGCTCATCAGCACCATCGGCGGCAGCGCGGGGCTGGTGGCGCCCATGATGGTCGGCGCGCTCAAGACCCTCACGGGCGGGTTCACGGCCAGCCTGTATGTGCTGAGCGGCGCGCTGGTGCTGTCGGCCCTGCTCATGCTCGTGGCCATGCCGGCGAGCGCGCTGGGCCGAACGACGCGCTGAGCGCACCCGTTCAAGGCCCCGGAATCGGGGCCGTGTTCCATTTCGGTGCACACATCTTGCATACCAGTTGGCACAGAAGCTGCTGATATGCAGGACCATGGCCATCTCCGCATCCGAAATCAGTGCACGCATCGTCGAAGCGGTGATGGCGCAAAAGCTCGCGCCGGGTTCGCGCCTGGGCGAGCAGCAGCTGGCCATGCTGTTCGACTGCAGCCGCACCATCGTGCGGGAGGCGCTCACCCGCCTGGCGGCGCGCGGCATCGTCACGGTGAGCGCGCGGCGCGGCTGGTTCGTCATCGAGCCCTCGCAGGACGAGGCGCGTGAAGCCTTCGAGGCCCGCCACGTCATCGAACTGGGCCTCATCCGAAGCGCGGGCCGCACCGGAAAGATCGAAAAATCCGCGCTGCGCCAACTGAAGGCGCACCTTCAGCGGGAAAAAGCCGCACTGAAAGAAAGCGACGTCGGCAACCGCAGCTTCCTGCTGGGCGACTTCCATGTCTGCCTGGCCGAATGCCTGGGCAACACGCTGCTGGCCGACACGCTGCGCGACTACACGGCGCGCACCACGCTGATTGCCATGCTCTACCAGTCCACACACGACGCGGTGCAGTCGTGCGAAGACCACGTGCAGATCGTCGCCGCGCTGGAGCGTGGCGACCACGCCGCCGCCGAGGCGCTGATGGGCGTGCACATCGGCACGGTGCAGTCGGCCCTGCGCGTGCAGGCACCCACCGACCCGCTCGCGCAGCTGCGCGACGCGCTGGCGCCGCTGCACAACACCAACGCCAACGCCGCCGCGTCACCGAAGCCCAGGCGCCGCAAGG
Source organism: Variovorax sp. 10N412 (assembly GCF_056394985.1). NCBI lineage: Bacteria > Pseudomonadati > Pseudomonadota > Betaproteobacteria > Burkholderiales > Comamonadaceae > Variovorax > Variovorax sp. 10N412. The sequence continues at coordinate 359,708 of NZ_JBFTIO010000004.1, read as the reverse complement.
CCGCCGGTGCCGCATCCCTTCCTTCCGATTCCGAATCCGATTCTTCGACTTACCTAGGAGCCCTGCTATGACCTTCTCTTCGTCCAAACGCCACCTCGCGCTCGCACTGGCCTCGGTCGCCATGCTGGCCGCCACGGGCGCTGCGCACGCCCAGAACGCACTCGACAACGTGCTCAAGGCCAAGACCATCAAGATCGCCGTGCCCACCGACTACCCGCCCTACGGCTCGGTCGACAAGAACATGAAGCCGCAGGGCCTGGACGTGGAAATGGCCGAGCTCATCGCCGCCAAGCTGGGCGTGAAGATCGAGCTGGTGCCCGTGACCAGCGCCAACCGCATTCCGTACCTGCAGACCAAGAAGGCCGACCTGGTCATCTCCACGCTCGGCAAGAACCCCGAGCGCGAGAAGGTGATCGACTTCTCGTCGGCCTACGCGCCCTTCTTCCAGGCGGTGTTCGCCGCCAAGAGCCTGAACATCAAGACCTTTGCCGACATGGGCGGCAAGACCGTGGCCGTGACGCGCGGCGCCATGGAAGACCAGGAACTCGCCAAGGTCGCGCCCGCCACGCTCGACTACAAGCGCTTCGAGGACAACAACGCCACCATCGCCGCCTTCGTCTCGGGCCAGACACAGACGCTGGCCGCCAGCGCCGCCGTCGCGGGCGACATGATGCAGAAGAACCCGCAGCTCAACGCCGAGTACAAGCTGCTGCTGAAAGACAGCCCCTGCTTCGTCGGCATCGCCAAGGGCGAGGACAAGCTGAAGGCCAAGGTCAACGAGATCATCGCCGCCGCGCGCAAGGACGGCACCATCGACGCAATGGCGAAGAAGTGGCTCGGCCGCACCGCCGGCGACCTGCCGGTCTGATCGACCGACGCGGCCATGAACATCGAATTCGACTTCGGAGCGGTGCTCGCCGAATGGCCGCTGCTGCTGCGCGGCGTGGCGTGGACCATCGGCCTCACGGCCGTGGGCACCGTGCTGGGCATGATCGTGGGCACCTTCTGTGCCTGGGCCCGCTCGGGCGGCCCGCGCTGGCTGCGGCTCGTCGTGGGCACCTATGTGGAGCTGATCCGCAACACGCCCTTCATCGTGCAGCTGTTCTTCATCTTCTTCGGGCTGCCGGCCGCGGGCGTCAAGCTCTCGCCGGAGGTGGCCTCGGTGATCGCGATGGTGATGAACCTGGGCGCCTACTCCACCGAGATCATCCGCGCCGGCATCGAGGCCACGCCCAAGGGGCAGATCGAGGCGGCCGTGAGCCTGGCGCTGAGCAAGGCGCAGGTGTTCCTGCGCGTGGTGCTGCCGCCGGCACTGAAGAAGGTGTGGCCCGCCATGGTGAGCCAGATCATCATCGTGATGCTGGGCTCGGCGGTGTGCGGGCAGATCTCCACCGAGGAGCTGAGCTACGCGGCCAACCTCATTCAAAGCCGCAACTTCCGCGCGTTCGAGGCCTTCATCATCGCCACGCTGATCTACCTGGCGCTGTCGGTCGCGCTGCGCCGGCTGCTCGACTGGGCCGGGCCGAAGTTCTTCTTCGGCCGCTGACCGACTGCACACCGGAGCCCCGTCACCATGTCTGATTTTTCTCTCTGGGACATCCTGCGCAACCTGCTGCTGGCGCTGCGCTGGACCGTCGTGCTTTCGCTCATTGCCTTCATCGGCGGCGGCATCGTGGGCGGGCTGCTGCTGTTCCTGCGGCTGCGCGGCGGCAAGATCGCGAACAAGGCCGTGGGCCTGTACGTGCAGCTCTTCCAGGGCACGCCGCTGCTGATGCAGCTGTTCCTGGCCTACTTCGGCATTGCGCTGTTCGGCATCGACGTGTCGGCGTGGACCGCGGCGAGCGTGGCGCTCACGCTCTACACCAGCGCGTTCCTCACCGAGATCTGGCGCGGCTGCGTGGCCTCGATCCCGAAAGGCCAGTGGGAAGCCTCGGGCAGCCTGGCCCTGAGCTTCGGCGAGCAGATGCGCCACGTGGTGCTGCCGCAGGCCGTGAAGATCGCCATTGCGCCCACGGTCGGCTTCCTGGTGCAGGTCATCAAGGGCACGGCGCTGGCGTCGGTGATCGGCTTCGTCGAACTCACCAAGGCCGGCAGCATGATTTCGAACGCCACCTTCAAGCCCTTCGTGGTGTTCAGCTGCGTGGCCCTGCTTTATTTCGTGCTGTGCTTCCCCGTGAGCCTGTACGCCAAGACCCTCGAGAGGAAAACCCATGGCCGCCGTGCTTGAACCGCAACAACCCGCCACCTCGGTGGGCGCCCCCATCGTGCGCATCACCGCGCTGCGCAAGTCCTACGGCACCAACGAGGTGCTCAAGGGCATCGACCTGGAGGTCAAGCGCGGCGAGGTGATCGCCATCATCGGCAAGAGCGGCTCGGGCAAGAGCACGCTGCTGCGCTGCATCAACGGGCTGGAGGTGTTCCAGGAAGGCGCGCTCACGGTCGACGGCAAGCCGCTGCTGCACGAGAGCGCCATGGCCATGCGCGAGCTGCGCCAGCGCGTGGGCATGATCTTCCAGAGCTTCAACCTGTTCCCGCACCTCACCGTCGGCAAGAACGTGATGCTCGCGCCCACGCTGGTGAAGAAGCGCGGCAGCCTGGAAGCCGCCTCGCAGGCGCGCAAGCTGCTCGAGCGCGTGGGCCTGGCCGAGAAGTTCGACGCCATGCCCGAACAACTGTCGGGCGGCCAGCAGCAACGCGTGGCCATCGCCCGCGCGCTGGCGATGGAGCCGGCCGTGCTGCTGTGCGACGAAATCACATCGGCGCTGGACCCCGAGCTGGTGGGCGAGGTGCTGCGCGTGGTGGAGTCGCTGGCCGACGAAGGCATGACGCTGTTGATGGTCACGCACGAGATGAGCTTCGCGCGCAAGGTCAGCGACCGCGTGATCTTCATGCACCAGGGCCGCGTGCACGAAATGGGGCCGCCGGCGGATGTGTTCGGCAACCCGCAGACGGCGGAGCTCAAGCAGTTCCTGTCGTCGCTGCATGACTGAGGCGGCCGCGTTGGGCTATCCTCGGCCCATGGCCTGCCTGCACACCGCGTCGATGATTCGCCCCTTTCGAAAGATGGTGGGTTAGCGCGCGGTTCCACAAGTACACGCCACACGACCCGCCCCACGAGGCGGGTTTTTTCGTTTCCTGGGGTTCTTTTCCAAACCGACTCACCAGGAGATGACATTGCAATCGCCCACACCCACACCCACCCCCGTGCTTCACATGGTCTGCGGCAAGATCGGCGCCGGCAAATCGACGCTCACGCGGCAGCTCGCCGAAGCGCCCGCCACCGTGCTGATCAGCGAGGACACCTGGCTCGCCGCGCTGTACCCCGGCGAGATCCGCGAACTGCCTGACTACGTTCGAGCGTCGGGCCGGCTGAAGAAGGTCATGGCGGACCACGTCTGCGCCCTGCTGCGTGCCGGCGTGTCCGTGGTGCTCGACTTTCCCGCCAACACCGTGAGCGGCAGAAGCTGGATGCGCGGCATCTTCGAGGCGGCCGGCGTGGCCCACCGGCTGCACTTTCTGGACGTGCCCGACGCGGTCTGCAAGGAGCGACTGCGTGCGCGAAATGCCAGTGGGGAACACCCCTTCGAAACGACGGACGCACAGTTCGACCTGATCACCAGCCACTTCGCTCCCCCGTCCGAGGCTGAAGGGTTCGAGGTGGTGCAGCACGGTTGAAACGCTTTGCGTTGTGCGATGCGTTGTGCGAAGGGCGGCTGTTCAGGGCGGCCGTTGATCGGGGCGCACCCGCAGCGTGTCCAGTGCACAGGGCGTCGGGTGCTCCCCGCAGCGAAATAAAGGAGGAGGCCGCAGGCCGGGGGACATTCGCGGAGGGGAGCACCCGGCGGCCTGTGCACTCGCCCTGAACAGCAGCGCCCAGAACAACGGCAGCAAGAACACAAGCCCCACTCGAACGCAGCGGCCAGCAACAGTCATCGGTATGCTCGAACCAGATGCAAATAGAACAAGCCCGCCCCGAAGAAGCCGCCACCGTCGCGGCTGTTTTGAACGAAGCCGCGCAGTGGATCGCCGCCGAAGGCCGTCCGCTGTGGTCGGCTGTCGACGTTGCGCTCGAACGCATCCAGCGTGACACCGACGCCGGCGGCTACTTCATCGCGCGCAAGAACGGCGAGGTGGCCGGCGTCGTGCGGCTCGACCTTGAAGACACCTACTTCTGGCCCGAGATCGAAAGCGGCAGCTCGCTGTACGTGCACAAGCTCGCGGTACGCCGGGCGTGGGCGGGCCACGGTGTGCCGGTGCAGCTGCTGGACTTCGCCCTGGAGCGCGCACGCAGCCTGGGCCGCCCTTTTCTGCGGCTGGACTGCGTGGCCGACCGCGCCCCGCTGCGCGCGCTGTACGAGCGCTTCGGCTTCTCGCTGCACAGCGTGATCCACAAGGCCGAACGGGGCTTCGCGCGCTACGAGCTTGCGGCAAGCCCGCTCGGCAACTGACTCCGGCGACACGCACACACCCCACACCCGCGCCATGCAATTCAAGTGGATGGAAGACTTCATCGTGCTGGCGCAAACGCGCAGCTTCACCCGCGCGGCCGAGCTGCGCCATGTGACGCACCCCGCCTTCGGCCGCCGCATCCGCGCGCTGGAGTCGTGGGCGGGCACGGCACTGGTGGAGCACGGCAGTTCGCCCGTGGCGCTGACGCCCGCGGGCGAGAGCTTCCTGGAAAACGCCAGCCAGATGGTGCGCGGCGTGGAGAGCTCGCGCGAAGAGATGCAAAGCGTGGCCGGCCGCCAGGCCCGCACCGTCACGGTCGTGACCGGCCGCACGCTCGCTCGTACCGTGATGGCCGACTGGCTGGTGCGGCTGCAGCCCGTGCTGCGCGGCGGCGAGGTGCGCGTGCTGACCGGCGCACTGGCCGAGACGGTGCGCATGCTCGAACACAACGAGGTCGACTTTTCGCTGATCTTTCATCACTCCGCGCTCACCTTTCGGCTCGACGGTCGGCAGTTCTCGCACGTCACCGTGGCGTCCGACAAGCTGGTGCCGGTGTCGCGCGCCGACGCGCAGGGGCAGCCTACGCACAGCTTCGACGCACCGGGCGACGTGCCGTTTCTTTCCTACGTGCGCACGTTGGCCATGGGGCGCCTGGTGGAAGACCTGCTCGCCAACAACCCCCAGGCGCCGCGCCTGAAGCGCCGCATCGAATGCGATTCGGCCGACGCGCTGTACGAATACGTGCTGCGCGGCCTGGGCGTGGCATGGCTGCCGTGGTCGATGGTGCAGGCCGACTGCAAGGCCGGCCTGCTGGTGCCCGTGGGCGGGCGGCGCATGGAAGTGCACTTCGAGGTGCGGATGTACCGCCCCAAGCGCCGGCTGGGCCCGCTGGCCGAGGACGTGTGGCGCGCCATGGCGGCGCGCTGACCGGAGCCCAATCGGCACGGATCGGTGCCAGCATGGCACCACCAAGCGGGGTGCGGCTTCGCAGAATTCGCGGACTCACTACAACAACGAGGCCACGATGCGACTTTCCCGTGCTTTCTCTTCCTGTCTTGCCCTGGCCCTGTGCAGCCTGGCCGCATCGGCCAGCGCGCCCGCCTTTGCCGACACCTACCCCGCCAGGCCCATCACGCTCGTGGTCGGCTACCCGCCGGGCGGCTCGACCGACCTGACCGGGCGCGCGCTGGGCGTGGAGCTGTCGCACCGCCTGGGCGTGCCGGTGATCGTGGACAACATCGGCGGCGCCGGTGGCGCCATCGGCGCGCAGAAGGTGGCCAATGCGGCACCCGACGGCTACACGCTGCTGCTGGGCGCCAACAACGAGATCGCCATCACCAGGCTGGTGAACGCCAGCGTGCGCTACGAGCCGAAGGACTTCACAGCCATCGGCCTGGTCGCCTCGCAGCCGCTGGTGCTGGTGGCCACGCCGGCATCGGGCGTGAAGAACGCGGGCGAACTGCTCGCGCTGCTGAAGAAGAACCCCGGCAAGTACAGCTACGGCAGCTCGGGCGTGGGCACCTCGCTGCACCTGGCCGGCGAAATGCTCAAGCAGCAGGGCGGCGTGGCCATGACGCACGTGCCCTACCGCGGCGTGGCGCCGCTCACCAACGACCTGATGGGCGGCAACATCGACTTCGGCATGTTCGTGCTGTCCAGCGCCCTGCCCTACATCCGCAGCGGCAAGCTGGTGGCGCTGGGCACCACCGAGGCCAAGCGCTCCGCCATCACGCCCGACCTGCCCGCGCTGAATGAAACCCCGGCGCTCAAGAACATGGACATCGGCGTGTGGTTCGCGCTGATGGGCCCGGCCAGGCTGCCCGAGCCGGTGCTGGCGCGCCTGAAGAAGGCGCTGGACGAGACGCTGCAATCGCCCGACTTCCGCAGGAAGATGGAAGCGACCAGCTCGGTCGTCCCACTGGCACCGTTGGACATCGACCGCTTCCTCGTCACCGAAACCAGCAAATACCGCAACATCGTGCAATTCGCCAACATCAAGGAATGAGCTTGTCCGTGTCCAATTTCGAACTCCCCGCGCCCGACATTTCGGCCTGGCGCGCCGGCAACACCGGCACCGAAGGCGTCTGGCATTTCGACTCGGGTCAACCCGGGCGCCGCGTGATGATCAGCGCGCTGGTGCACGGCAACGAGGTCTGCGGCGCCTGGGCGCTCAAGGGCCTGCTGGAAGCCGGCGTGCGCCCGCAGCGCGGCAGCCTGACGCTGGCGTTGTGCAACCTGGAGGCCTTCGACAGCTTCGACCCCGCCGACGCCGACGCCTCGCGCTTCACGGACGAAGACCTCAACCGCCAGTGGTCGGCCGACCGGCTCGAAGCCGGCGGCACGCGCGAACGCCGCCGCGCCGCCGCGCTGCAGCCGCACGTGGCGCAGGCCGGCTGGCTGCTCGACCTGCATTCGATGCACGAACCCTCCGCGCCGCTCACGCTCACCGGCGTGCAGCCGCGCAACCTGGCACTGGCGCGGCAGCTGCGCAGCCCCGAGCACATCGTGATCGACGCAGGCCACAAGGACGGCGTGCGCATGCGCGACTTCGGCCGCTTCGGCGCGCCGGATGCAGACCCGGCCACCGACGCGCTGGCGCTGCTCGTCGAATGCGGCTTCCACGGCGACCCGGCCAGCCGCACCGTGGCGCAGGACCAGTGCGCGCGCTTCCTGCGCGCGGCCGGCACGCTCGACGACGCGGCCATCGCACAGGCGCTGCCGGGCTGGCTGCAGCCCGACGCGCCGCGCCAATGGGCGCTGGACGTGACCGGCCCGGTGGTCGCGCGCAGCGAGGACTTTCGCTTCGCCAAGCCCTTCACCGGCCTGGAAGTGATCGCCCAGGCCGGCACCGTCATCGGCTGGAACGACGGCGAGCCCGTGGCCACGCCGTACGACGACTGCGTGCTGGTGATGCCCTCCACGCGCCAGGCCAAGCCGGGCGTGACGGTGGTGCGCTACGCGCGCCGCCGCGCGCTCTGAACGAACAGCGCGGTTCCGCGCCGCTGTGGCGCTGTTGTCCGACCGTTTTCGCGCCTGAGTTCTGCTAGCTTTTCCGGCTGGCGGCGAAACAGGTTCAGGCGATCAGGAAGCAGCGCGCATGTTCAGTGACACATCGACAACGGCCCACCCCTTTCTGGCGGGCGGCGGGGAAATGGCAGGGCGGATCGCCGGCTTCGACTGGGGCCGCACCAGCCTCGGTCCCATCGGCGGCTGGCCCGCCCACATGCGCGCCGCGATCGCCATCATGCTCAGGTCGGACGTGCCCATCACCACCCTGTGGGGCGAACAGGGCGTGATGGTCTACAACGACGCCTACGCCGCGTTCTCCGGCCTGCGGCATCCGCAACTGCTGGGCATGAAGGTGCGCGAGGCCTGGGAAGAGGCGGCGGCCTTCAACGACCACGTGATGAAGGTCGTGCTGGCCGGCCATGCGCTCGGCTACCAGGACCAGGAATTCCATCTCAACCGCCGCGGCAATCCCGAGCAGGTGTGGATCAACCTGAACTACTCGCCGCTGCTCGACGACACCGGCACGCCGGTCGGCGTGTGGGCGCTGGTGATCGACAACACCGCCAAGGTGCATGCGGAGCGCCGGCTGCAGGACGACCGCCAGCGCTTTGCCCAGCTGTTCGAGCAGGCGCCCAGCTTCATGACCATGCTGGAAGGCCCGGAGCACCGTGTGGTGCTGGCCAACCCCGGCTACCTGCGGCTGGTGGGCAACCGCCCGTTGATCGGCCTGCCGGTGGCCGAGGCGCTGCCGGACGCGGCCGCGCAGGGCTACGTGGCGCTGCTGGACACGGTATACCGCAGCGGCGAGGCGTTCACGGCCCACGGCGCCCGGTACGACGTGCAGGTCGAGGCCGACGGGCCGGTGCACGAGCGGCACGTCGACTTCGTGTTCCAGCCGATCCGCGACGCGCTGGGCGAGGTGGTCGGCATCTTCGTGGAGGGCATCGACGTCACCGCGCGGATGGCTGCCGAAGGCCGGCGCGAGGCGCTCGCGCGCTTCACCGACAGGCTGCGCTCGCTCCACAGCACCTGCGACGTCGCCCTGGCGGCGGCCGAGATCCTGGCCGACACGCTCCAGGTGAGCCGCGCCGGCTACGGCACCGTCGACCACGACGCGGACACCCTGCATGTGGAGCGCGACTGGCACTCGCCCGAGTGCGAATCGCTCGCCGGGGTGCTGAACCTGCGCGACTACGGCTCTTTCGTCGAAGACCTCAAGCAGGACCGGTTCGTGAACGTGCCCGACGTGCGGCTGGACGAGCGCACCTGCGCCGCAGTGGACGCGCTGGAGGCCCGCCATGCCCGTGCCTTCATGAACATGCCGGTGGTGGAGCACGGCCGGCTGGTGGCGGTGCTGTTCGTCAACCACGTGCAGGTGCGCGAATGGACGAGCGAGGAATGCGACTTCATGCGCGAGGTGGCGGGCCGCACCCGCACCGCCGCGGAACGCGTGCGCAACGAGGCGGCGCTGCGCGAGGCCAACGAATCGCTCGAGCGCAAGGTGGCCGAGCGCACGCAGGAGCTGATGGAGGTGGAGGCCAAGTTCCGCCAGGCGCAGAAGATGGAAGCCATCGGCCAGCTGACGGGCGGCATCGCGCACGACTTCAACAACCTGCTGGGCGGCATGAGCACCAGCCTGCAGGTGCTCGAAAAGCGCCTGCAGCTGCAGAAGTTCGACAACGCGGGCCGCTACATCGGCATGGCGCAGGAGTCGGTGCGGCGCGCCGCCTCGCTCACGCAGCGGCTGCTGGCCTTCTCGCGCCGCCAGACGCTCGACCCCAAGCCCACCGACGTGAACCGGCTGGTGGGCGGCATCGAGGAGATGGTGCGCCGCACGGTCGGCCCGTCGGTGGAGGTGGAGGTGGTGGGCGCGGGCGGGCTGTGGCTCACGCGGGTCGACGCCTCTCAACTGGAGAACGCGGTGCTCAACCTGTGCATCAACGCGCGCGACGCGATGTCGCCGCACGGCGGCCGCCTGACCATCGAGACCGCCAACAAGTGGCTGGACGACCGCGCCGCGGCGCAGCGCGAACTGCCGCCGGGGCAGTACATCTCGGTGTGCGTCACCGACACCGGCACGGGCATGTCGAGCGAGGTGGCGGCGCGCGCCTTCGACCCCTTCTTCACCACCAAGCCCATGGGGCAAGGCACCGGGCTGGGCCTGTCGATGGTGTACGGCTTCGTGCGCCAGTCGGGCGGCCAGGTGCGCATCTACTCCGAGCCCGGCGAGGGCACGACCATGTGCCTGTACCTGCCGCGCTTCGTCGGCGATGCCGAGGAAGACTCGCCGCTGATGCAGCCGGTGGCCGACCACCGCGGCGAAGGCGAGGTGGTGCTGGTGGTGGAAGACGAAGCCACCATCCGCGCCATCGTGGCCGAGGAGCTGGAGGACGCGGGCTACCGCGTCATTTCGGTGGCCGACGGAGCCGCCGCGCTGCGGGTGCTGCAGTCGGACGCGGGCATCGACCTGCTGCTGACCGACGTGGGCCTGCCCGGCGGCCTGAACGGGCGCCAGGTGGCCGACGCGGGGCGCGTGAGCCGGCCAGACCTCAAGGTGCTGTTCATCACCGGCTATGCGGAAAACGCCGCGGTGGGCAACGGCCTGCTGGAGTTCGGCATGGAAGTGATCACCAAGCCCTTCGACGTGGCGGCGCTCACCGCCAAGGTGCAGGAGATGATCGAGCGTTGACGAACCCGAACCCGAACCCGCAACCCACAGCCCCGCCGAGGCGCCGTTTCCGTGAACGCACCGGCCCGCACGGGGCTGTGGCAAGCTCGCCCACCGTATGAACCTCCGCCACTTCCACTCTTCGCCTTCCCGGCACCTTTCGCCCCCGTCCTCGCGCCGAACGGTGCTGCGCGCGCTGCTGGGCGCGGCGGCGCTGCAGGCGCCGTTCGCGGCGCTGGCCGGCTTCAACTTCTTCACCAGCGAATACACCGCCACCCGCGACGAACTGCAGGCGCAGATCGCCAAGCGCTTTCCGGTGGCCGAGCGCTATGCCGAGATCTTCATGGTCGGGCTGCGCGAGCCGCAGCTGGGCCTGGACGCTGCCGCCAACCGCGCAACCGTCAGCGCCACGCTGACCATCGCGAGCCCGCTGCTCGCGGCCTCGCCGGTGCAGGGCCTGGTGTCGGTCAGCAGCGCGCTGAAATACGACGCGGCCACCCGCGCGCTGCGCCTGGACCAGCCCAAGGCCGAACGGCTCGAGCTGCAGGGCGTGGAGGGCCGCGACGCCGAGCGGCTGCAGCGCGTGGCCGCGGTGGTGGCGCAGGAGCTGCTGCAGGGCCAGGTGCTGCGCAGCTTCACGGCCGACGAGCTCACGGTCGGACGCAAGACCTACGAGATCGGCGACATCACGGTGCAAGACAACGGGATCAAGGTCCAGCTCAAATGAAACACGCACCCCTGGCCGCCGGCCTTCTCGCTGCCGCCCTGGCCGTTGCCGGCTGCGCGGCCATCGCGCCCACCGCCCGACAGCACTTCGACCTGGAAGCCCACCGCGGCGGCCGCGGGCTGGCGCCGGAGAACACGCTGGCCGCGTTCGACAATGCCATCGACCTGGGCGTGAACACGCTGGAGCTCGACATCGGACTCACGGCCGACGGCGTGGTGGTGATCTCGCACGACACCTCGCTCAACCCCGACCACACGCGCGACGCCAGCGGCGCCTGGCTCGCGCCGAAGAGCGGCGCGGCCATCCGCTCGCTCACGCTGGCGCAGCTGCAGACCTACGACGTGGGCCGCCTGAACCCGTCGAGCAACTACGGCAAGCAGTTCGCGCTGCAGCGCGCGCGCGACGGCGAGCGCATTCCCACGCTGGCCGCGCTGTTCGCGCGGGTGCAGGCGCGCGGCGCGAACGCGGCCACGGTGCACTTCAACATCGAGACCAAGATCGACCCCACCAAGCCCGACGAAACCGCAGCGCCCGAGCCGATGGTGCGCGCGCTGCTCGCCGAGATCGACAAGACCGGGATGGCCGGCCGGGTGACCGTGCAGAGCTTCGACTGGCGCACGCTGGCGCTGGTCGGCCGGCTTGCGCCGCAGCTGCCGCGCGCCTACCTGACGACCGCCCGCACGCTGAAGGACAGCCGATGGACGGCGGGCCTGGACACGGGGAGCTTCGCCTCGGTGCCGCAGATGGTGAAGGCCGCGGCAGGCAATGCGAACGGCCCGCTGACCTGGTCGCCGGCCTACGCCGACCTGACACCCGCCGTCATCAGGCAGGCGCACCAGCTCGGCCTGAAGGTGCTGCCCTGGACGGTGAACGAGCGCGCCGACATGCTGCGGCTGATGGACTGGGGCGCGGACGGCCTCATCACCGACTACCCGGACGTGCTGCGCGACCTGATGCGCGAGCGCGAGCTGTCGCTGCCGCCACCCGGAAAGAACACGCCATGAGCGCCGCGCAGCAACTCGACGCCTTCGCCGCGCGCATCGCGACCTTGCGCAAGGAAGGCGGCGGTTCGGTCACCACCCTGTCGAACGAGGCCCGCGCCAGCGCGGAACTGCTGGCCGCCCTGCCCCCGCGCTACGGCGAGGTGCTGCTGAACCTGCTCGACCGGCTGGAGTCGAGCGCGCTGTTCAGCGAGGAGAGCTGCTCGTTCAGCCAGAAGGACCTGCTCGACAACCTGCAGGTGTGGGTGGACAAGGCCCGCGGCCAGCTGGTGGCTTAGCACCCGCGCTTATCATCCGGCCCCATGCGCACCCTGCTGCTCGCCCTCATGATCGCCCTGCTGCCCATTCGCGGCTGGCTGGGCGACGCGATGGCGATGGAGATGGCGAAGCACTCGCTGCCCGAGGCCGTTTCGGTGGCCGGCGCCGCCACCGAAGCCCATTGCCATGAAGCGATGGAAGCCGGTGACCACAGCGGCATGGCCATGCAGATGAGCGCGGGCACCGACATGCCCGATCCCCTTGCTCACGCCACGCACGACACGCACGACAACGCCGGTGCCGACCACCAGGGCTGCGGCACCTGCACCGCCTGCCAGGTCTGCCACACGGTGGCGCTCGGCGGCATGCCCCTTGTAGACACCGTGCACAGCGCGCCCCAGGCGCCGCCCGCCGCACATGCCAGCCGCTTCGCCAGCGCAGAGCCCGCCCAGGGCCTGAAGCCACCCATTTCCTGATCTCCCTGCCCGTGGTCCGTCCGCAGTGAGCCCGCCCCGGCTCGCGGCGTTGGTCGTATTGCTCATGGAGATCGAGCGTGAACCCCTTCATTGGCTGGCCGTCGGCCGGCATCCGTTGCTATACAAAAAATAGCAACATACGCAAGCCTGGCAAGCGTAAACCAGGTATTTCGTTCGTCAAATCGGCCGCCGCACTGGCTGCCGCGTCGGTGCTGGCCGGCTGCGCGAGCCTGTCGCCGGACGGCGGCAGCGCCGACGTGCAGGCGCTAGTCGGCGGCAACCCGCTCATGGCGGGCGCCACGGCCCAGCGCACGCCCGACGCGGCCTCGCAAAAGCGCGTGGACGAACTGCTCGCCACGCCGCTCGACGCGGAGGCCGCCGTGCGCATCGCGCTCGTCCAGAGCCCGCGCGTGCAGGACGCCTTTGCCACGCTGCAGCTCAGCGACGCCGACCGCGTGCAGGCCGCGAGCCTGCCGAACCCGGTGTTCGCCTTCAGCCGGCTCACCGAGGGCAGCGAGCGCGAGATCGACCGCCTGCTGAGCTTCAACGTGGTCGGCCTGCTCACGCTGCCGTGGCAGGCGCGCTGGGCCGGCGAGCGGCACGAGTCGGCCAAGCTGCAGGCCGCGCAGAGCGTGCTGCTGCTGGCCGCCGACACGCGCCGCGCCTGGGTGCGCGCCGTGGCCGCGCAGCAGAGCGTGGTGTACCTGCGCGACGCGAAGGAGGCCGCCGAAGCCGGCGCCGAGCTCGCGCACCGCATGGCGCAGGCCGGCAACTGGAGCGCGCTGCAGCGCACGCGCGAACAGCTGCTGCTGGCCGATGCGGCGGCGCAGCTCGCGCGCGCGGAACAGGCCGCGGTCGCCTCGCGCGAGCAGCTCAACCGCTTGCTGGGCCTGAGCGGCGAGCGCACCCGCTACGCCCTGCCCGACCGCCTGCCACCGCTGCCCAAGGCCGCGCCCGAACTCGGCGACGTGCAGGCGCTGGCGCTGCGCGACCGGCTCGACGTGCGATCGGCGCAGGCGCAGAACACGGCCGTGGCCGGCGCGCTGGGCCTCACGCACGCCACGAGCGTCGTCAACGCGATGGAACTCGGCGTGGCGCGCAACAGCAAGTTCGACAACAGGCCCGAGCGCTCTCGCCGCACGCAGCGCGGCTTCGAGCTCGATGTGCCGATTCCGCTCTTCGATTGGGGCCAGGCCCGCAACGGCCGCGCCGAGGCGCTGTACCTGCAGTCGGCCGCGCGCGTGCGCAACGTGGGGGTGCTGGCCGCCAGCGAGGCGCGCGAAGCCTGGCAGGGCTGGAACACGGCCTATGCCATCGCCCGGCGCTACCGCGACGAGGTGCTGCCGCTGCGCAAGCAGGTCAACGAGGAGATGGTGCTGCGCTACAACGGCATGCTCGCGAGCGTGTGGGAGCTGCTCGGCGAAACGCGCGCCAGCATGCTCGCGGTGAACGCGGGCATCGAGGCCCAGCGCGATTTCTGGCTGGCCGATACCGACCTGCAACTGGTGCTCACGGGCAGTTCGCCTGGCGGCATGACGGCGCTGCAGACAGCGACATCGGCAGGAGGGCCCGCCGAATGAGCCCCCCGCCCCCGCCCCCGCCCCCGCCCCCGCCCCCTCACCTGCACCCGCGTTCGCTCCCTCCCCTTCCGGGGGAGGGCTGGGGTGGGGGCACGCAGCCTCCACACCGCCAGCCATGCCCACACCTCCAGCGCCGCCGAGCCCCCATCCCGACCTTCCCCCAACAGGGGAAGGCGCAAACACCATGAACCGTCGCAACTTCTTCGCGGGCGCGGCCACCGCCGTCGCCGCAACCACCGTCAGCCGCGTCTCGATGGCCGCGCTGCCCGAGCCCGTGTCGCAAGGCTCCACCGCCACCGCCCCTCCGCTGGTTCCGCCGAACGGCCGCCCGTACAACCCCGTCGTCACCCTCAACGGCTGGACGCTTCCCTGGCGCATGAATGCAGGTGTCAAGGAATTCCACCTCGTCGCCGAGCCCGTCGTGCGCGAGATGGCCCCGGGCTTCAAGGTCAACATGTGGGGCTACAACGGCCAGTCGCCCGGGCCCACCATCGAGGTGGTCGAGGGCGACCGCGTGCGCATCTTCGTGACCAACCGCCTGCCCGAGCACACCACCGTGCACTGGCACGGCCAGCGCCTGCCTAACGGCATGGACGGCGTGGGCGGCATCACGCAGCCGCACATTCCGCCGGGCAAGACCTTCGTCTACGAGTTCACCGCGCGGCGGCCCGGCACCTTCATGTACCACCCGCACGCCGACGAGATGGTGCAGATGGCCATGGGGATGATGGGCTTCTGGGTCACGCATCCGAAGGAGAAGCATCCGCTGATCGACACCGTCCAGCGCGACTTCTGCTTCCTGCTCGGCAGCTTCGACGTGGAGCCCGGCAGCGCGACCCCCAAGGTCAACACCATGACCGACTTCAACATCTGGAGCTTCAACAGCCGCGTGTTCCCGGCCATCGACACGCTCAACGTGCGCCGCGGCGACCGCGTGCGCATCCGCGTGGGCAACCTCACGATGACCAACCACCCCATCCACATCCACGGCCACGAGTTCGAGGTGACCGGCACCGACGGCGGCCCGGTGCCGCGCACCGCGCGCTGGCCCGAGGTGTCGGTGGACGTGGCGGTGGGCCAGATGCGGCAGATGGAATTCATCGCCGACGAGGAAGGCGACTGGTCGCTGCACTGCCACAAGGCGCACCACACCATGGGGCCGATGGGCCACGAGGTGCCGACCATGATCGGCGTGGACCACAAGGGCGTGGCCGAGAAGATCAGGAAGCTCGTGCCCGACTACATGGTGATGGGCGACAAGGGCATGGCCGACATGGGCGGCATGGAGATGCCCATTCCCGACAACACGCTGCCCATGATGACCGGCAGCGGCCCCTTCGGCCCGGCCGAGATGGGCGGCATGTTCACGCTGCTGAAGGTGCGGCGCGACCAGAAGCCCGGCGACTACCGCGACCCCGGGTGGTTCAGGCACCCGGCGGGCACGGTGGCGCGCGAAGTGCCGAACTCGGACATCGCGAACGCGCCGCCCGCCGCGCGCAACACGCCCCCCGCCACCCAGGGCAACAGCCCCGACGCGACCGTGCGCAAGCCTTCGGGCCACGGTGCGCACAACCACTGACGTTCAACAACCCTGACCCCGAGAAAGAAAGACATGCACCGAAGAACCCTGCTGGCGCTGGCCGCCACCCTGCCCATCGCCCCGCTCGCCCAGGCCGCCGCGCCCATGGTCGAGATCTGGAAAGACCCGAACTGCGGCTGCTGCCAGGACTGGGTCAAGCACCTCGGAAAGAACGGCTTCGCCACCCGTGTGCACGACGAGGGCAACACCGCCGCGCGCACGCGGCTGGGCATGCCGGCCAGGCTGGGCTCGTGCCACACCGGGCAAGTCGGCGGCTATGCCATCGAAGGCCACGTGCCGGCGCGCGAGGTGCAGCGCCTGCTGAAGGAAAAGCCCAAGGCGGTGGGCCTCGCCGTGCCAGGCATGCCGGTCGGCTCGCCCGGCATGGACGGTCCGGCCTACGGCGACCAGCGCGATCCCTACGACGTGCTGCTCGTGCTCGCCGACGGCAGCACGCGCGTCTATCAAAGCTATCGCTGAATCAACCGACCACCAAGGAAAGCAAACCCATCATGAAGAAACTGTTCACCGCACTCTGCGCCGCCATGCTCGCCGCAGCGGCCTTCGCGCAGGCTGCATTGCCGTCCGTCGAAGGCGAGGTCCGCAAGGTCGACACCGACGCGAAGAAGATCACGCTGAAGCACGGCGACATTCCCAACCTCGAGATGACCGGCATGACGATGGTCTTTCGCGTGAGCGACCCTGCCCTGCTCACCAAGGTGAAGCCCGGCGACAAGGTGCGCTTCACGGCCGACAAGGTCGACGGGGCGCTCACCGTGCTGACGATCGAGCCGGCGCCCGCCAGCTGAAGCGCCGCGGATCGAAGGGCGCCAGCGGCGTCTCGGGTTCGGCGCCTGCCAGCAGTTGCGCCGCCAGCCGCCCGGTGCGCGCCGACCCGCACAGGCCCACGTGGCCATGGCCGAAGGCCAGCACGATGTCCGCGCTCGCGGCCGACGGCCCGATGCAGGGCAGGCCGTCGGGCATGCTGGGGCGGCGGCCGATCCAGTGCTTGAACGCCTTGGCGCCGCCGGTCTCTGCCAGCGCCGGATACATCGATTGCAGATGGCGATGCAGGATGTCGGCGCGGCGCCAGTCGGGCTGCGCATCCAGTCCGCCGATCTCGACCTGGCCCGCCGCGCGCAGGCCGCCGTCCATCCAGTGCGCAATGAGCTTGCCGTCGGCCACCATCACCGGCGTGCGCGGGCCCACGGTCGCGCCTTCGACGACCACGTGGTAGCCGCGCTCGGTGTCCAGCGGCACCGCCGAACCCGCGGCCGCGGCCAGCGGACCCGACCAGGCGCCGGCGCAGATGGCGGCGGCATCGCACGCGATCTCGCCGTAGTTCGTGCGCACCGCGCGCAACCGCCCGCCCTCGATGCGAAAGCCCTGGGCGCGCCCGAAGACCCGGTCGGCCCCTGCCGCGACCGCATGCTGCGCCAGCGCGGCCACATAGGCGCCCGGATCGCGGCAATGGCCGGCCTCGGGCACGAAGATGCCCAGCGTATAGCGCGCATCGAGGTCGGGTTCGCGGCGGCGCAACTCGTCGACCTGCCACTCGTCCCATCGCACGCCCGCGCGTTCACGCACGCGCCAGCCCAGCGCGTCGTCTTCGAACTCGGCGCGCGAGCGGTAGGCATGCAGCAGCCCGCGCTGCTCGATGAGCTGCGGCACGCCCGCCTCGGCCGCGAGCCGCGCGTGCAGCGCGGGCGCGTCCGCCAGCAGGGTGCGCAGCGCATCGGCGGTGCGCTGCACGCGCGCTTCGGTCCAGCCCGATGCCAGATAGCGCAAGAGCCACGGCAGCGCGCGCGGCAGGTAGCGCCAGCGCACCGCGAGCGGCCCCAGCGGATCGGCCAGCCAGCCCGGCACCTTGCGCCAGGCCCCCGGGAGCGCGGGCGGCACCACCGAGTGCGACGAAAGCCAGCCGGCATTGCCGTAGCTGGTCGCCTGCGGTCCACCGGGCGCCTCGGGCTCGAGAAGGGTCACGCGCAGGCCCGCGCGCAACGCCTCGATGGCGGTGGCGCAGCCCACCGCGCCCGCGCCGATCACGACCACATGGCGGCGCGCATCTCCAGTGGCGCCGGCGGAGAAACTTCTTGCAACTGTCATGCAGCGGATCGTAGAGGGTGCGGTCCCATAATCGGCCGCCATGTCCGCCCTCTCTCATTCCTCTTCTTCTTTCGCCGGTTCCATCACCGACGTCGCCGGCATCGAAGTCGGCCATTTCTCCGACACCCGCCGCCCCACCGGCTGCACAGTGATCATGGCGCGCGACGGCGCCGTGGGCGGCGTGGACGTGCGCGGCGCCGCGCCCGGCACGCGCGAGACCGACCTGCTCGCGCCCGGCAACCTCGTGCAGCACGTGCACGCCGTGATGCTCGCGGGCGGCAGCGCCTGGGGCCTGGCGGCGGCCGAGGGCGCCATGCGCTGGATGGAAGAACGCGGCATCGGCATGGACGTGCGCTTCGGCACCCTGCCCATCGTGCCGGCCGCCGTGCTGTTCGACCTGCCGATGGGCGACGCGCGCATCCGGCCCGACGCCGCCGCGGGCTATGCCGCCTGCGAGGCTGCGAGCACCGCGGCACCCGCGGAAGGCAACGTGGGCGCGGGCACCGGCGCGCTGGTGGGCAAGCTGTTCGGCGTGCACCGCGCAATGAAGGGCGGCATCGGCACCGCGTCGGTCACGGTCGGCGGCGTCACCCTGGGCGCGCTGATTGCGGTCAACTCGCTGGGCGACGTGATCGACCACGACACCGGCCGGCCCGTGGCCGGCGCGCGCACCGAAGACGGCACCGCGCTGCTGGACACGCGCCGCGCGCTGCTGCGCGGCGAGCTGCCCAAGCCGCTGCTGGCGGGCACCAACACCACCATCGGCGTGATCGCCACCGACGCGGTGCTGACCAAGGTGCAGGCCAACCGGCTGGCCATGGTGGCGCACGACGGCCTGGCGCGCGCCATCAACCCGGTGCACACCATGAGCGACGGCGACACCCTGTTCGCGCTGGCCACCGGCCGCGTGCCGCTCGAAGGCAACGCCCCCGGCATGACGGTGCTCAGCACCATGGCGGCCGAGGCCGTGGCCATCGCCACGCTGCGCGCGGTGCTCGCCGCACGCACGGTGACGGTGGGCGAGCTGCACATTCCCTGCTCGGCCGACCTCGGCGCGCCGCGAGGCTGAAAGCACACATCATGGCCATGCCCAAGACACTCAAGCTGATCCTGCTGTCGATCCGCGACCTGATTGCCTCGGCGGGGCCGATCGTGTTCCTCGTCATCGGCCTGCTGATTGCGGCCTACTGGTACCTGCAGCCGCAGCCGCCCAAGCACGTGACGCTGGCCACCGGCCCCACGGGCAGCGCCTACGCGCAGTTCGGCAAGCGCTACGCGGAAGCGCTCAAGCACACGGGCATCGAGGTGGAACTGAAGGCCACCTCGGGCTCGACCGAGAACCTGCAGCTGCTGCGCACCGGCGGCGCCGACGTGGGCTTCGTGCGCGGCGGCAGCGCCGACCCGAAGGCCGACGAGGAGGCCGGGCTCAACTCGCTGGGCAGCCTGTTCTTCGAGCCGGTGTGGCTGTTCTACCGCGCCGACACGGCGCAGAAGATCGACCGCAAGACGGGCGCGCTCACCTCGCTCACGCAGCTGCGCGGCCTGCGCGTGAACGTCGACCTGCCAGGCAGCGGGCTGCCCGAGATCATGGAGCGCCTGTTCAAGGCCAACAAGCTCGGCCCTGACGACCTGCTGCTGTCCAACCTGGAGCAGAGCGCCGCGGCTGCCGCGCTGGAGGCCGGGCTGCTCGACGCCATCGTGCTGTCTTCCGCGCCGCAGTCGCCGCAGGTGCAGCGCCTGCTGCGTTCGGACGACATCAAGCTGATGGACTTCGGCCAGGCCGACGCCTACTCGCGGCGCTTTCCATTCCTGTCGGCCGTGACCCTGCCGCGCGGCGTGGTCGACCTGTCGAAGGACCTGCCGCCGCACGACGTGGCGCTGCTCGCGGCCACCACCTCGCTGCTGTCGCGCGAAGAGACGCACCCCGCGTTGCGCCAGCTGTTCGCGCAGGCCGCGCAGTCGGTGCACAGCGGCGCGGGCTGGTTCAACCGGGCGCGCGACTTTCCGAACACGCGCACCAGCGAACTGCCGGTGAGCCCCGAGGGCGACCGCGCCATCAACGGCACGCCGCCGGTGTGGCAACGCTACCTGCCCTTCTGGGCCAGCAACCTCATCGAGCGAATGTGGCTGGTGCTGGGCGGCCTGCTGGTGCTGATGCTGCCGCTGAGCCGCGTGGTGCCGCCGCTGTACCAGTTCCGCGTGCGCCGGCGCGTGTTCCGCTGGTATGCGCGGCTGCGCGACATCGAGGCGAAGGTCGACGCAAGGACCGAGGTCAAAGAGGGCGAGCAGAAGGCCCTGCTCGACGACCTCGACCAGCTCGACCGCACGGTGAACAAGGTGGCGGTGCCGCTGTCGTACGCGGACGAGCTCTATGCGCTGCGCAACAACATCTACGCGGTGCGCAAGCGGGTGCTGGCGCGTGGAATGCCGGCTGCTGAAACGGGCACCGCGCCAAGATAGTTCGACAAGCGCTTGACTTGGAGCGCGCTCTAATTTCGAGAATCGACGCCATGGAAACCAGTCTGACCATTGCGGAAGTCGCGCAGCAAACCGGCCTCACGGCCTACACGCTGCGCTACTACGAACGCATCGGGCTGATTGCCGCGGTGCCGCGCGCACCGGGCGGTCAGCGGCGCTATGCGCGCGCCGACATGGACTGGCTGGCTTTCCTGTTGCGCCTGCGCGAGACCGGCATGCCCATCCAGGGCATGCAGGCCTTCGCCAGGCTTCGAAGCCAGGGGGACGCCAGCGTCGGCGAACGTCGCGAGATGCTCGAGCAGCACCTCGCCGAAGTTCAGGCCAAGGTGGCGGCGCTGCAGCAATCCATGCATGCGCTGTCGCTGAAGATCGACCACTACCGCGCGGTCGAGAAGACGAAGAAGCGTCCTCCTTCATCGGGCACGGTCCCGGAAGGAAAGACGAGCAATGACGAACACACAGAACCAGGGCCACAACGACAACCTGCGCTACACGCGTGGCCTGGCCAAGCTCCACGAGATCGACGGTGAAGGCGGCGTCAAGGTGGTCGAGAGCCTGGCTGGCATCGCGCCGGACTTCGCCCGGCTGCTGATCGAGTTTCCGTTCGGCGACATCTACGCGCGCCCCGGCCTTGACCTGCGCGCCCGCGAGATCGCGGTGGTGGCCGCGCTCACCGCCATGGGCAATGCGGCGCCGCAGCTGAAGGTGCACATCCAGGGCGCGTTGAACGTCGGCGTGACGCGCACCGAGGTCGTCGAGGTCATCATGCAGATGGCGGTGTACGCGGGCTTCCCGGCGGCACTCAACGGGCTGACCGCGGCACGCGAGGTGTTTGCGGCGGACGATGAAAAAAGCGCGCGGCCCCTTGCGGAACCGCGCGCTCTTGCTGAAGCAGACTGAGCTTTTTCAGAGGCCGTCGGCCCCCACCCCAACCCTCCCCCGGCAGGGGAGGGAGAAATTCCAGAAACACCGCGGAGCCGGCTTTGCCGGGCCGCAGGTGTTGCCCCCGGTAGGGGGAAGGAGAAGCGACACGAAGTGCGCGCAGCCTGGGGGTGAGCCTTATTTCAGCGCCTTGTAGCGCATGCGTTTCGGCTTGGCGCCTTCTTCGCCGAGGCGCTTCTTCTTGTCGGCTTCGTACTCCTGGTAGTTGCCGTCGAAGAAGGTCCACTGGCTGTCGCCTTCGGCCGCGAGGATGTGTGTGGCAATGCGGTCGAGGAACCAGCGGTCATGGCTGATGACCATGACGGTGCCGGCGAACTCGAGCAGCGCGTCTTCGAGTGCGCGCAGGGTTTCCACGTCCAGGTCGTTCGACGGTTCATCGAGCATGAGCACGTTGCCGCCGGCGATCAGGGTCTTGGCCAGGTGCAGGCGGCCGCGCTCGCCGCCCGACAGCGTGCCGACCTTCTTCTGCTGGTCCGCGCCGTTGAAGTTGAAGCGACCTGCATACGCACGGCTGGCCATCTGGAACTTGCCGACATTGATGATGTCCAGCCCGTTCGAGATGTCTTCCCACACGGTCTTCTGGTTGGCGAGCTCGTCGCGGTGCTGGTCCACAAAAGCCGCCTTGACGGTCGAGCCGATGACCACATGGCCGCTGTCCGGCTGCTCCTTGCCCGCGAGCAGCTTGAACAGCGTCGACTTGCCGGCGCCGTTCGGGCCGATGATGCCGACGATCGCGCCCGGCGGCACGGTGAAGCTCAGGTTGTCGATCAGCATGCGGTCGCCGAAGGACTTACTGACGCCGTGGAACTCGAACACCTGCTGGCCCAGCCGCTCGGCCACAGGAATGAAGATTTCCTGCGTTTCGTTGCGCTTCTGGTATTCCATGTCGCTCAGCTCTTCGAAGCGGGCCAGGCGGGATTTGCTCTTGGCCTGGCGTGCCTTCGGGTTCTGGCGCGACCACTCCAGTTCCTTCTTCAGTGCCTTGGCGTGGGCTTCCTCGCTCTTTTGCTCCTGCGCCAGGCGTTCGCCCTTCTGCTCGAGCCAGGTGCTGTAGTTGCCCTTCCAGGGAATGCCGCGACCGCGGTCCATTTCGAGGATCCACTCGGCCGCGTTGTCGAGGAAGTAGCGATCGTGGGTGATCGCCACCACGGTGCCCGTGAAGCGCTGCAGGAACACTTCGAGCCACTCCACCGATTCGGCGTCCAAGTGGTTGGTCGGCTCGTCGAGCAGCAGCATGTCGGGCTTGGACAGCAAGAGGCGGCACAGCGCCACGCGCCGCTTTTCGCCGCCCGACAGCAGGCCGATCTTGGCGTCCCACGGCGGAAGGCGCAACGCGTCGGCGGCGATTTCCAGCTGGTGCTCGGAATCGGTGCCGGCGGTGGCGATGACGGCTTCGAGCTGGGCCTGCTCGGCCGCCAGCGCGTCGAAGTCGGCGTCTTCGGCACCGTAGGCGATGTACACCTCTTCGAGGCGCGCCTTGGCCGCGAACACCGCGCCCATGGACTCCTCGACCGATTCGCGCACCGTGTGCTCATCGTTGAGCTTGGGTTCCTGCTCCAGGTAGCCGATCGTCATTCCCGGCATGGGCAGCGCCTCGCCCTCGAACTCCTTGTCCACACCCGCCATGATCTTGAGCAGCGTGGACTTGCCCGAGCCGTTCAGGCCGAGCACGCCGATCTTGGCGCCGGGGAAGAAAGAGAGCGAAATGTCTTTCAAGAGCTGCCGCTTGGGCGGCACCGTCTTGCTGACACGGTTCATCGAATAGACGTATTGAGCCATCTGTGAATAGTTACCTTGGGTACAAAGATTCGGGGAAAACGCGCGCGCCAGCGAAAAGGAATCGGGCGCGGCAAACCACCGATTATCGACTCATGCGACAATACACACCGTTGCCGGGTCCAGTTGCCCGCAACACCGGCTCTCTGCCGGGGACGAAGAAGACCCTTCTCGCAACAGGTTTTCCGGCTCCCACCCCTGACCTTCATCTGCCTTGACTGGCTCGGCGTCAACAAGACGTCAAGCGGGCCGATGCCACTGCGCCGTGTATGGCGCTTATTGTTTCCAATGAATTTTGAAGAACTGAAGCTGGCTCCCGCCATCTTGAAGGCTGTGCTCGAACACGGCTACGACACACCCACGCCCATCCAGGCGCAAGCCATCCCCGCGGTGCTCGAAGGTCATGACCTGCTGGGCGGCGCACAAACCGGCACCGGCAAGACGGCCGCCTTCACCCTGCCGATGCTGCACAAGCTCACCATGAGCCGCAGCGCCACCAACAAGTTCGGCGGCGTCGGCATCCGTGCCCTCGTGCTCACCCCTACCCGCGAACTCGCGGCGCAGGTCGAAGAATCGGTTCGCACGTACGGCAAGTACCTGCAGCTCGACTCCACCGTGATCTTCGGCGGCGTGGGCATGAACCCGCAGATCAGCAAGCTCAAGAAGGGCGTCGACATCCTCGTGGCCACCCCCGGCCGCCTGCTCGACCTGCAGCAGCAGGGCATGCTCGACCTGAGCCAGGTCCAGATGCTGATCCTGGACGAAGCCGACCGCATGCTGGACATGGGCTTCATCCACGACGTGAAGAAGATCCTGGCCCTGGTGCCCAAGGAAAAGCAGAGCCTGCTGTTCTCGGCCACCTTCAGCGACGAAATTCGCGACCTGGCCGCCACGCTGCTCAAGAACCCGCAAAGCATCCAGGTCACGCCGCGCAACACCACCGTGCAGCGCATCACCCAGGTGATCCACCCGGTGGGCCGCGGCAAGAAGAAGGCGCTGCTCGCGCACATCATCAACGAGCACAAGTGGAGCCAGGTGCTCGTGTTCACGCGCACAAAATTCGGCGCCAACAGCGTGGCCGAGTTCCTCACCAAGAACGGCATCGAGGCGATGGCGCTGCACGGCAACAAGAGCCAGAGCGCCCGCACGCAGGCGCTGGCCGGCTTCAAGAGCGGCGACATCCGCGCGCTGGTGGCCACCGACATCGCCGCGCGCGGCATCGACATCGACGAGCTGCCGCACGTCGTGAACTACGAGATCCCGAACGTCAGCGAAGACTACGTTCACCGCATCGGCCGCACCGGCCGTGCCGGTTCGAGCGGCGAGGCCGTGAGCTTCGTGTGCCTGGACGAAGAAGGCTTCATGCAGGAAATCGAACGCTTCACCAAGCAGACGATTCCGGTGCAGATCGTCGAGGGCTTCGGTCCTGAAGACGGCGAACGCGCCGAACCGATCGCCATGGGTCGCCAGACGATCTGGGGCGGCGCCGGTCGTCCGCCGAGCCGCGACGTGATGCAGGCAGCCGCCAAGGCCGCCCGCACCGAGATGCTCTCGCGCATTCGTGAGAACAAGGCCGGCCAGGGTGGCGGCGAACGCGCTGGCGGCGGTGGCGGCGGCGGTCAACGCCGTGGCGGTGGCCAGGGTGCAGGTGCTGGCGGTGGTCAAGGCCGCAACGCCAATGGCGGCGGTCAAGGCCAGGGCCAGGGCCCGCGCGGCCAGGGCGCACGCCCGGCGCAAGGCCGTGGGCCGCAAGGTCCGGCGCGCGCGCCGCACCATGCACCGCAGCATCCGCAACAGAACCATCTGCCGCACGACGAGCGCCAACCGCGCCATCACGGCAACAGCCACAGCCCGACGCAAGCCAACCAGGTGGCGCATCTGCGCGCCGAAGCGGTCGCAGGTGGCGAGGGCCAGCCGGATCCGTTGCGCACGAGCGTCGACCACATGGGTGCCGGCCGCGGTCGCGGTCGCCCGGGCGGCGGCGGCGGTGGCGGCTACGGCGGCAACCGTTCGGGCGGCGGTGGCCGTTCGGGTGGTGGCGGCGGCTACGGCGGCGGCGGTGGCCGTTCGGGTGGCGGCGGTGGCGGTGGCCGTTCGTTCGGTCGCTGAATTCCGCGGGCAGGCCACACCTGCCCGGCACTCCAGATCAAGGGCACTTCGGTGCCCTTTTTCTTTTGGCGCCCGCTCAGCGCGGCGGTGCCGTGCTCGCGCGGATGTTCTTCGCGATGCGCAACGCCAGCGCGTCCACGGCGTCGTCGTAGCTCTGGGCCACGGCCTGCGGCTGGCCCACAAGCTCGCCGAAGCTCGCCCAGCGGTACGCCGGATTGCCCGGCACGCTGGTCGGCGTGTCGCCGCTGGCGTCGGCGCCGTAGTAGATCGTGTCCGTCCAGACGGTGTCGCCGTCCCTGGCGCCCATCAGGTAGCCGCTCACGTTGACGCGCGGCACGTAGTCGTTGGAAAAGCGCGCCGACAGCATGCCGACCTCGTTGAAGTACACGTGCAGCACGGGCAGCGAGGTCGGCAGCTTCGCCAGGTCGATGTTGTCGGGCGACCCCGCGGGCCGCACCACGCCGTCGAGCACCTGCGCCTGGTAGCCCTGTGCATTCAATTGCGCGACCAGCGCCGCCGTGAGCCTGGGCCCCATGCCCTTGCGCACGGACTCCATGCGCTCGTTGAAGTCCGAGCCCTTCACGCGGTCGGCAATCGACTGCCACAGCACGCCGAGCGGGATGCCCTTGTTTTCGGTGTGCAGCTTGGCGATGGGCGCCACCGGGATCACCATGATGCGGGTGACGGTGGGCGGCGGGGCCGGGGGGCTGGAGCCACAGGCGGCGAGCCAGAGGCTGCCCACCAGTGCGCAGGCGAGAAGCAGGCGGCGTGACGAGGCGTGATGAGGCTTCATGTGTCCGCGCGCGGCGCGGCTCCCTGGGTTCGTTTTTCTGGCGTTGCACGCTTGGCTTGGCAACCAGCGGCGCACTGCGCAACAGTTTGGTTAGCAATCGTAACTCGGTCCACAATCGTGTCGCCATGCAAACCATTCCTCCCAACTACGCCACCCTCTTCGTCGCCACCTGCAACCTCCTGAACCTCGCGAACCCGAACCGCGTGTACTACGAGAACCAGGACGGCTACACCGAGCGTGAGTACGAGCGAAAGATCGACTGGACGGGCGAGCGCTTCCACGCGCTCAATGCCGACGTGCTGGCGGTGCAGGAGGTGTGGGACGAGGCGGCGCTCAAGGCCTGCATCGCGCGCAGCGGGTTGCGCTACGACTTCGTGTCGGTGCCCGGTGCGGAAAACACGCCGCCACCCGGGAGCCCGCCGGACTCGCCTGCACGGCCGGGCGCCCAGGGCACGCCGCGCGTGGGCATCGCCACGCGGCTGAAGGTGGACGACGTGCGCTCCTTCGTCGACTTTCCGCCGGGCTTCGGTGTCGAAGTGCCCGGCCTGGGCCCGCACACGCGCTTCGAGCGCCCGCCCCTGCTGGCCACGGTGCGCATGAAGCACGGCCAGCAGGTGCATGTGCTCACGGTGCACCTGAAGTCCAAGCGCCCGAAGTTCCTGCAGGACGCGCAGGGCAACCCCCTGGAGGACCGCGACGACCGCAAGGTCGGCGTGATGGCCTCGCTGCGCTCGCTGCTGATGCGCGGCGCCGAGGCCGCGGCCCTGCGCTGCATCGTCATCGACCTGCTGCAGGGCACCAACGTGCCGCTGGTGGTGATGGGCGACTTCAACGACAACCCGCACAGCGTGACCACGCAGCTCGTGGCGGCCACATCGGAGGTGGCGTACGACAGGTCGGCGCGCGACGTGGCGCTGTTCAACGCCTACGAGATGCAGGGCGAGTCGGCGCTCAAGAAGGACGTGGCTTATTCGCACATCCACCAGGGCTTTCCGGACGTGCTCGACCAGATCCTGGTGAGCGAGGAATTCGTTGCCACCAGCCGCCACAGCCTGGGTGACGTGCGCAGGGTCGACTACTTCAACGACCACCTGCACGAGGGGCGCGACCGTTCGCGCTCCGACCACGGCTTCGTGCGCGCGCTGCTGCGGCTGCGCACGGACTGACCTGCCCGCCGCGCCTCTTCAGACCATGCGCTTGCCGGTCTGACGGTCGAACAGGTGCACGCTCTCGGACTCGATGGCCAGGCGCACGAGTTCGTCGGGCCTGGCATCGACACGGCCGTGCACCGCCAGCACCAGCCTGGCTTCGCCAACCTGCACCAGCAGTTCGGTCTCCGCGCCCGTCGGTTCGACCACGATGACCTTGGCTTGCACGCCGTTCGAGCCGCCGCCGAGCGTCATGTCGCCGGGGCGCACGCCGTAGTGCACCGGCTGGCCGTCGGGGGCGGAGGTGCCCGCCGGCACCGGCCAGCGCGCGCCTTGCGACTCGACCCAGCATTCGCCGCCCGCACGCCGCACCGTGCCCTCGATCACGTTCATCGACGGCGAACCGATGAACTGCGCCACGAACAGGTTGTCGGGGCGGTCGTACAGGTCCAGCGGCGTGCCGATCTGCTCGACGATGCCGTCGTGCATCACCACGATGCGGTCGGCCATGGTCATGGCCTCGATCTGGTCGTGCGTGACGTACACCGTGGTGGTCTTCAGACGCTGGTGCAGCGCCTTGATCTCGGCGCGCATCGCCACGCGCAGCTTGGCGTCCAGGTTGGAAAGCGGCTCGTCGAACAGGAACACCTTGGGGTCGCGCACGATGGCGCGGCCCATGGCCACGCGCTGGCGCTGCCCGCCCGACAGCTCGCGCGGGTAGCGTCCGAGCAGCGCATCGAGGTTGAGGATCTTCGCGGCGCGCATCACGCGCTCGTCGGTCACCGACTTCTCTGCGTTGCGCAGGCGCAGGCTGAAGCCCATGTTCTCGCCCACCGTCATGTGCGGGTAGAGCGCATAGCTCTGGAACACCATGGCGATGTCGCGGTCCTTCGACTCGAGGTCGTTGACCACGCGGCCGTCGATGACGATCTCGCCGCCGCTGATGTCCTCCAGGCCCGCGAGCATGCGCAGCAGCGTCGACTTGCCGCAGCCCGAAGGTCCGACCAGCACGACGAACTCGCCGTCGGTGATGTCGAAGCCCAGGCCCTTGATGATCTGGACCTTGCCGAAGGATTTCTCGATATTGCGAAAGGATACGGAAGCCATTTTTCAGTTCCTGCGTTGGCTCAGCTCTTCACGGCGCCGGCCGTCAGGCCGCCCACCATGTAGCGCTTGAATGCGTAGTAGATCGCCGCGGGCGGCAATGCGTAGATCAGGCCCGTGGCCATCAGCAGCTCCCACGGCGAATCGTCGGCCGAGAGGAAGTTGCCCAGCGCCACCGCCAGCGTCACGCTCTTGTCGTTCGACAGCAGCAGGAAGGCATACAGGTACTCGTTCCACGCGAGCAGCAGCGAGTAGGTGCCCACCGCCACCAGCGACGGCACCATCAACGGCAGGTACACCAGGCGAAACAGCTGCAGCGGCGAGGCGCCGTCCATGCGCGCGGCTTCATCGAGCTCGTACGGCAACTTGTCGGAGGCTTGTTTCAGCACCCAGATGCAGTACGGCGACGCGATGGTCACCATTGCCAGGATCAGCGCCCACTGGCTGTTGAGCAGTCCGTAGTTGCCCATGGTCTTGTACATGGGCACGGCCAGGAAGGCCGCCGGAATGAAGTACGTGAACAGCGCCAGGTTCATCACCGTGCGCCCGCCGCGCACACGCAGCCGGCTGATGGCGAACGCGGCGGTGGTCGCCACGAACAGCGTGATCGCACCCACCGACAGCGCAATGACCAGCGAGTTGCCCAGCTGCACCCAGAAGTGGCTCAGGTAGAAGTGCTTCTGCTGGAACACCGTGGCAAAGTTGTTCAGCGTGGGGTGCGAGGGCCACAGGTGGCCGGAGGTCGCCGAGTCCTTCGAAGAGAACGCGAACAGGGCCATGTGGTAGATCGGGACCAGCGTCCACAGCAGCACCGGAATGCCGATGAGCAGCAGCTTGGCCTCGGTCAGCACGGCCTTGGGGGTCCAGCGCTTCATATTGCCCTCCGACGAGCCGCCTCTAGGGAGGCAAGCGCCCCCTCGGGGGGCAGTGAATACACGAAGTGATGAACGTGGGGGCTCATTTCGAGAGCCTCTTCATCATGAAATAGACCAGTGGCAAGACGAGCGGCATGGCCACCACGATGGATGCCATCGACAGGTCGACCTGGTCGAGCCGCAGGTAGCGGATGCCCAGCGTGGCGAGCACGTGCGTCAGGTCGGCGGGGCCGCCGCCCGTGAGCAGGTACACGCTGTTGAAGTCGCCCAGCGTCCAGATCATCGAGAGGATGAGCGAGGTGACGTAGAGCGTTTTCAGCGCGGGCCAGCTCACGAAGCGGAACTTCTGCCACGAGGTGGCGCCGTCGACCGACGCCGCCTCGTACTGCTCGCCCGGAATGGCCAGCCGCCCGGCCACGAGAATGAGCGTCCAGAACGGCAGCGACTTCCACACGTGCACCAGCATCGCGAAGCCCAGGGCCAGCGACGGGTCGTTGAGCCAGTTGGGACCGTCGGCGCCGGTCAGGCGGAAGATGGTGGTGTTGATCACGCCCCATTCGGGGTTGAGCATGAAGCGGAACGACAGGATGGTGGGAATCGAGGGCATCGCCCACGGCAGGATGAAGATCGCCGAGATGATCTTGATCCACCAGCGCGATGTGACGAAGAAGCCCGAGAGCACGAGTGCCACGGCCATCTTGATGTTGATCGCCACGACCAGGAAGACGGCCGTGTTGATGACGGAGCGGAAGAAGATCGGGTCTTCGACCAGCTTCACGTAGCTTTGCGGATGGCGGGCGAGCCACAGCCCGTAGCCCACCGGGTAGAGCACGAACACCACGAACACCAGCAGGTAGGGCACGACCATCACCGCGCCCCAGAACTGCCAGCGCGCGTGGCGCGCACCCAGGTTGGCAACAGGCGCCGCGGGAGTCGCGGCGGCAGCGGGAGCAGTGACGGTCGAGCTCATGGCGTCGGCAGCAGTGCGTTGTCGGGATGCGCCGCGCTTACTGCGCGGCCACCGTCTTGATGCGCGCGATCATCTCGTCGACCGCCTTGTCCACCGGCACCTTGTCGGTCACGATGCGGCTCATCGCCTTGGCCCAGACGTTCTCGTTGTTGATCACGGTGAAGCGGTAGTTCTTGGTGAACTCGAAGGTCACGGTGCCCGCGGCGTACTGGTTGAACACCGACTTGCGATGCGAATCGGCCTGCCAGAACGGGCTGGCCTGCCCGGTCTTGGTGACCGGGAACCAGCGGCCCAGCGAACCCTCGACATACGGCGTGAGGTTTTCTTCCTGCAGCAGGAAGGACACGAACTCCTTGGCGCGCGCCTTGTTCTTGCCGTCCTTGAACACCACGCCCGTCTTCACGGCCGTGCGGTAGACCATCTTGGTGCCGTCGGGCTTGGTCGGGAAGCCGGCCGTGCGAATGCGCTCGGTGTAGTTCTTCTTCGCCTCTTCACGCTGCTCGGGCGTGAGCGTGGCGTTGTTCGAGTCGTCGAGCCACTTGGCCGGCAGCGAGATGGTCGCGTTGTGCGTCATCACGGTCGTCTTGTTGTGGAAGGCGACGTTGTTGTCCGGGTCCTTCCAGCTGGTGGACGAAGGCGGCGTGCAGCCCGTGAGGTAGGGCTTGGTGTAGTCCGTCATGGCGGCGATGAGGCCGGTGCGCACCTTGGGGTCGTCCACGAGCAGCTTGCCGTTGTCGTCGACCAGCTTCACGTTGTAGGCGTCCATGAAGGTCAGGAACGAATAGAACGCGTCGCTCGAATCCACGCCCATCGGCATGCCGATGCCGAAGGTGCGCTTGCCGCTCTTCTGGCGGCTCGCGGGCTGAACCTTCTCGCACCAGAAGGGCCAGTATTCCTTCCAGGTGGTGGGGATGTCGGACTCCTTGAAGCCGGCCTCCGTGAGCATGTCGAGCCAGTACTCGATGTGCATGGTCTGCTGCTTGATCGGGAAGGCGTAGTAGGCCTTCTTCTTCGTCTGGTCGTTGTAGAGGAAGGTGGTCTCGATCGTGTTGGTCGCGAAGCGGTCCTTCATGGGCGTGAGCACGCTGCCGATGTCTTCGAGCTTGCCGTCGAAGGCCCACTTGCCGGTGACCTGGAAGTCGTACACGTCGGCATAGGCCACGTCGGGCGGGCTGCCGGAGTCGAGCGCGGACACGGTCTTCGGAATCATGTCCTGCACCGGGTACTGCGACAGCTCGACCTTCACGTCCTTGTGCTTGTCCTCGAACTTCTTGATGGCGGCGAACAGCGCGTCGTCCTCCGCCTTGTAGAAGCCCTTGACCCACCAGACGGTGAGTTTCTCTTGTGCTGCGGCGTTGCCTGATGCGATCAGGCCCAGCGCGACCAGCGTCGGCGCAATGAGCGACTTGACGAGTTTCATGGTTGTGTCTCCTTCTCTTTTTCGGTGGAATTGGCTCGGCGGGCGAGCGTAGGGTGAAAGAACCGGATGCGAACTGCGGACAAACGCGTAGACGGGCGCAGGGGGCGTGAACGTCGTGGTGCGGCTAGCTGGCCTTGAGCCTGGGCGGCGGCCTGCTCAGGCGCGGCAGGCGGCGACGCGAACCGAGAATTTCCTCGATGTCCTGGCGCGCGCCGTCGATAAGGCGAATGACCGCCACTTCGGCCAGCCCGGGCTCGTGCGCGATCACCGCGTCGAGCACCGCGCGGTGCAGCGGCAGCGAGAGCGCGGGGCCGTCGGGCTTGGTGGTCGACAGCTCGAAGCTGGTGCGCAGCAGCGCATTGAGCGCCTTGCTCATCTGCGCCAGCATGCGGTTGCGCGCGGCGCTCAGCAGGCCGTTGTGAAAGCGCAGGTCGAAGGTGACGTAGTCGCCGCCGTTTTCAACGGCCTCCTTCATGCCGGCGTAGGCCTGCTCGATCTCGTCGATGTCTTCCTGGCTGGCCCGCTCCGCCGCGAGGCGCACGGCAGCCGGCTCCACCACGCGGCGCAGGTCCTGCAGGTCGCGCAGGAACTCGGGCGTGAGGCCGGCGCGCGCCTGCCAGGTGATGACGTCGGGGTCGAACCAGTTCCACTTGTCCTTGGGCAGCACGCGGGTGCCGACCTTCGGCCCCGTCACGATCAGGCCCTTGGCCGCGAGCGACTTGATGGCTTCGCGCACCACCGTGCGGCTCACGCCGAGCTCCTCGCCGAGGATGGGCTCCGCAGGGATCGACGCGCCGATCGCGTAGCGCCCCGAGACCACGGCTTCACCGAGCAACTCGAGGGTGCGGCCGTGGATGTTCTTGATCATGTGTGATGTGAAATTTGCTATCTCGCCGCTCGCAAATCCTGAGGTCTAAACGGCTTGACCGCGCTTATCATATGATGATTGAAATCGACCTTCGGCAGGACAAACCCTGAGGTTTGGGGCCGCTGAAACCAATAAACGGAGACACCCCATGAGCACTTCCCCCAAGAAAAAATCCGGCGAGCTTCGCAGCCAGCAGTGGTTCGGCCGCAACGACCGCGACGGCTTCATCTACCGCAGCTGGATGAAGGGCAAGGGCGTGCCGCACGACCAGTTCGACGGTCGCCCGGTCATCGGCATCTGCAACACCTTCAGCGAACTCACGCCCTGCAACTCGCACTTCCGCACGCTGGCGGAGCAGGTGAAGATCGGCGTGTACGAAGCGGGCGGCTTCCCGCTCGAGTTCCCGGTGATGTCGCTCGGGGAAACCCTGCTGCGCCCCACCGCCATGCTGTACCGCAACCTCGCGAGCATGGACGTGGAAGAAAGCATTCGCGGCAACCCGCTCGACGGCGTGGTGCTGCTCATGGGCTGCGACAAGACCACGCCCGCCTTGATGATGGGCGCGGCCAGCGTCGACCTGCCGACCATCGGCGTGTCGGGCGGCCCGATGCTCTCGGGCAAGTGGCGCGGGCAGGAACTGGGCTCGGGCACCGGCGTGTGGCAGATGAGCGAGCAGGTGCGCGCCGGCACGCTCAAGCTGCAGGAATTCTTCGAAGCCGAGAGCTGCATGCACCGCAGCCACGGCCACTGCATGACGATGGGCACCGCGAGCACCATGGCCTGCATGGTCGAGTCGCTGGGCATCGGCCTGCCGGGTAACGCGGCCTACCCTGCCGTCGACGGCAGGCGCAACGTGCTTGCGCGCCAGGCGGGCCGGCGCATCGTGGACATGGTCCACGAGGACATGAACATGTCGAAGATCCTCACGCGCCAGGCCATCGAGAACGCGATCAAGGTGAATGCGGCCATCGGCGGCTCGACCAACTTCGTGATCCACCTGCTGGCCATTGCGGGGCGCATCGGCGTCGACCTGACGCTCGACGACTTCGACCGCCTCGCCTCCGAGCTGCCCTGCCTGGTGAACCTGCAGCCCTCGGGCCAGTACCTGATGGAAGACTTCTGCTACGCGGGCGGCCTGCCGGTGGTGATCAAGGAAATTGCCGACCACCTGCACAAGGACATCCTCACCGTCACTGGCCAGAGCCTGTGGGACAACGTGAAGGACGCCGAGAACTATGGCCCGCAGGTGATCCGCCCGCTGGCCGAGCCCTTCAAGGAGAACGCCGGCATCTGCGTGCTGCGCGGCAACCTCGCGCCCAACGGCGCCATCATCAAGCCCAGTGCGGCCACGCCGGAACTGCTGGTGCACAAGGGCCGCGCGGTGGTGTTCGAGAGCGCCGAAGACCTGCACAAGCGCATCGACGACGAGAACCTGGACATCGACGAGCACTGCGTCATGGTGCTGAAGAATTGCGGCCCCAAGGGCTACCCGGGCATGGCCGAGGCGGGCAACATGCCGCTGCCGCCGAAGGTGCTGCGCAAGGGCATCACCGACATGGTCCGCATCAGCGACGCGCGCATGAGCGGCACGGCCTACGGCACGGTGGTGCTGCACACGGCCCCGGAAGCGGCTGCCGGCGGGCCGTTGGCGCTGGTGCAGGACGGCGACATCGTCGAACTCGACGTGCCCAACCGCAAGCTGCATCTGCACGTCAGCGACGAAGAGCTGGCCAAGCGGCGCGAGAAATGGGTCGCGCCCAAGGCGCCGCTCGATTCCGGTTACTGGAAGTTGTACGTCGACACGGTGCTTCAGGCCGACCAGGGGGCCGACCTGGCATTCCTGCGTGGTCGCCGCGGGGCCTTCGTGCCGCGCGACAATCACTGAGATGACAAGACTGATAGCGATCGACTGGGGCACCAGTTCACTGCGCGGCGCCCTGCTGGACGCGAGCGGCAAGGTACTCGAGGAACGCAGCGACGCACGCGGCATCCTCACCGTGCCTGAAGGCGGCTTTCCCGCCGTCTTCGAGACACTGTTCGGCGACTGGATGCGGCTTGAAGGCACGCGCTGCCTCATCTCCGGCATGGCCGGCAGCAAGCAGGGCTGGGTGGAGGCACCCTACTGCGCGTGCCCGGCGGGCCGCGTGGAAGTGGGCCGCAAGATCATCGACCTGAACACCGCCATGGGCGCCCTGCCCGGCGCGCGCATCGCGATCGTGCCGGGCCTGAGCGACGAGCACGACGGCGTGCCCGACGTGATGCGCGGCGAAGAGGTGCAGATCTTCGGCGCGATGGCCATCACAGGGCAGAGCGACGGCGTCTTCGTGCTGCCCGGCACCCACAACAAGTGGGTCACGGTGAAGAAGGGCCGCGTGGCGGCCTTTCGCACCTACATGACGGGCGAGTTCTACGCGCTGCTGAGCCAGCACTCGATCCTGGCGCGCACGCTCGATGCCTCGGCGCCACTCGACGAGGCCTCGTTCCTCGAGGGCGTCACCCGCGCCGAGAACGGCCACGGCCTGCTGCACAACGCCTTCGGCACGCGCACGCTCGCGCTGTTCGAGCGCATGCCGAAGCAGGAGCTGTCGAGCTACCTCTCCGGCCTGCTCATCGGCGAAGAGCTGCGCACGCAGTCGCTCCAGGCGGTGGGCGAGGTGGTGCTGATCGGCTCCTCCGCCCTCACCCAGCGCTACACACTGGCCCTGCGCGCCACCGGCGTCGCCACGCGCACGCTGGGCGCCGAAGCCACCTGGGCCGGACTGCACGCGCTGTCCGGCTTCCTCGACACCGACCGGACGCCCGCATGACCACGCCCCTCGACAAATTCAATGCCGCCATGCGCGCACTGCCCCTGGTGGCCATCCTGCGGGGCCTGTCCCCCACCGAGGCTGCCGATGTCGGCGACGCCATCGTCGAGCCGGGCTTCCTGCTGCTCGAAGTACCGCTCAACTCGCCCCGGCCGCTGGAGAGCATCGCGCTGATGCGCCAGCGCTTTCCCCAGGCGCTGGTCGGCGCGGGCACGGTGCTGAGCGCGCAGCAGGTGCGCGACGTGCAGGCGGCCGGCGGCGAGCTGATCGTCTCGCCCAATTTCAACGCCGAGGTCATTGCCGAGGCCGCGCGCCTGGGCATGGTCTGCCTGCCCGGCGTGATGACGCCGACCGAGGCCTTCGGCGCGCTCGCGGCGGGCGCCACCGGGCTCAAGCTGTTCCCCGCCGAGCTGGCCTCGCCCGCCGTGGTGAAGGCGCTGCTGGCCGTGCTGCCCGCCGGCACGCCGGTGATGCCCGTGGGCGGCATCACCCCCGCGAACATGGCCGAATGGCGCGCGAGTGGCGCAGCCGGCTTCGGCATCGGCTCCGCGCTGTACAAGCCCGGCAAGCAGGCCTCGGCGGTGCGCGACGATGCGAAGAAATTCGTCGCGGCCTGGCACGGCCTCACCCTGGCCTGACCCGCGCCACCCCCTCACAAGAACAAAAGGAGACCCCACCATGTCCGCCGATTCCGACTACGCCAGCCCCGCCGTTCGCAAGCTGCGCGAAGACCTTGCCCTGGCCCTTCGCGCGGCCGCCCACCACGGGCTGTCCGAAGGCGTATGCAACCACTTCAGCGTGATGCTGCCGGGCGCGCAAGACCGCTACCTCATCAACCCGCGCGGGCTGCACTGGAGCGAGATCGGCGCCGACGACATCGTGCTGATCGACGTGCACGGCGAAGTGCTGGCGGGCCGTCACCGCGTGGAGCCCACGGCCCTGTTCATCCACGGCGCGGTGCACCGGCTCACGGGCCATGCGGTCGTGCTGCATTGCCACATGCCGTACGCCACGGCGCTCACGATCACGGTCGACCGCGCGCTCGACCCCACCGCCAGCCAGAACGCGATGCGCTACATGAACCGCATTGCCATCGATGCCGAGTACAACGGCCTGGCCCTGGACGACGCCGAGGGCGAACGCATCGCGCGCGCCATGGCCGGCAAGGACGTGGCCTTTCTGGCCAACCACGGCGTGATCGTGGCGGGCGGCACCATCGCGCACGCCTACGACGACCTCTACTACCTGGAGCGCGCCTGCCTGCATCAGGTGATTGCGCAGTCGACCGGGCGCCCGCTGGTTCCGGTGAATGCAAAGCTGGCTGCGCACGTGGCGGCGCAGATCCAGGGCGAGCGCGAACAGTCCGACCTGTTCTTCGAGGCGCTGCGGCGCATGCTGCCGGCCCCGCGGGCCTGAGCCAAAGGCCTACAACGATTGGCGTGCCCCGTGAGGCGCGCCGAAGCCGTTGCGCCTTTAGGATGTCGGTGTGAGTCGTGATTGCCGCAGCGCACCAACAAGAATTGCCGCGCGCACGGGCTTACAGCTCTTCATCCGATTTCGCTCCAGCCTTACACGTGCTTCACACGGGGACGCGAGGATGAGGCTTCCAACCACATACCGGGGGATCACATGAAAAAGCTTACTTTCGCATTCGCAGCCGCAGCCTTGTTGTCGCTGGCCGCGCTCAGCGCGCCGGCGCAGGCCCAACGTGGCGGCCCCATCATCCAGGCGCAGGTGTACGTCGTGCCGCCGCCTCCGCCGCGCCGCTACTACGCACCGCCGCCCCCGCCGCGCTACTACAACGCGCCGCGCCATTACGGCCCCGATCGCCATTACCGCGATCGCCGCTGGGACGACCGCCGCCACTATGGCCGCCGCGACAGCGACCGCGACGGCGTGCCGAACCGCTACGACCGCCGGCCAAACAATCCGTACCGCTACTGATGCAAAAACCCGGGCCTGGCCCGGGTTTCTGTTTGTGACGGCAGTTGTTGCGTCTACTTACGCCGGGGCCGCCGCATAGGGCGGCGTGTCGCTGGACAGCCCCTGCTTCAGCTGCCGCGAGACCCCGTCGGCCAGCACCTCGGGCTTGCCGGCCTCCACGCCTTCGAGCGCCTGGCGCGCCACGTCGTCAGGCGACACCTTGTCGCCCGGAATGTGCGCGGCCATGTCGGTGTCCATCAGGGCCATGTGCAGGCTCGTGACCTGCGTGCCCTGCCCCGCGAGCTCGTTGCGCAGGCCGTTGCTCAGCGACCAGGCCGCCGACTTCGTCGCGCTGTAGGTGGCCACGCCCGGAAAGGTGGTCCAGCTCAGGGCCGACAGCGCGTTGACGACGGCACCGCCGCCATTGGCCGCGAGCACCGGCGCGAACGCCTGCGTCACCGCCCAGGGGCCGAAGAAGTTGGTTTCGAACTCGGCGCGCGCGGCGGCCACGGCATCGGGCGAACCCAGAAAGCTTGACCCGCGCGAGATGCCCGCGTTGTTGATGAGCAGCGTGACGTCGCCGCAAGCGCGCGCGGCCGCCTCGATCTGCGCGGGCTGCGTCACGTCGAGCGCGACCGGGGTCACGCCGGGCAGCGTGATGCTCTGGGGGTCGCGCGCCGCGCCATAGACCTTGCGGGCGCCGGCGGCCAGCGACGCTTTGGCGAACGCCAGGCCAAGGCCGCGGTTGGCGCCGGTGATGAAGACGACGGAGTCCTTGATTTTCATGGCGAGCTTTCGTTGAACGAGGTTGTTGAAAATTGCTTCAGGCCTGCGCCACGCGGCGCAGCAAGCCGTTGGTGGTGCGCGGCCAGCCCACGCGGCCGAACCAGGCGCCGCCCGCAATGGCCGACGCGATCACGATGCCGTACACCACCAGCGCCACGCCTTGCGCCGCGAACACGCCGGTGAGCCCGCCGCCCCAGCGCAGCGCCAGCCAGCCGCCGGTGCCTGCCACCACCAGGCGCGCGATATTGCCCAGCACCGGCCACAGCAGCCGGCCCGCGCCCTGCGACGCGAAATACAGCACCAGCCCGACACCGAAGAAGCCGTACAGCGGCCCCACCACACGCAGGTAATGTTCGCCGGTTTCGAGCATGGCCGGGTCGTTGCCGAACAGCATCAGCCAGGGCCGCGGGAACAGCGCCGCCACCACCCCGATGGTCTCGGTCAATGCAAAGGCCATCGCCGCGCCGGCCCAGGTGGCACGCAGCGCGCGCTCGCGCTGCCCCGCGCCCATGCAGGTGCCGACCATGGCGACCAGCGGCGCGCCCAGGCCGAACACCAGCGGCACCAGCAGGTACTCGAGCCGCGAAGCCGTGCCGTAGCCGGCCAGCGCGCCCGAGCCGAAGTGGCCCGTGAGTGCGGTGGCGATGCCGATCGACAGGTTGGTCGCCACCGTCGACACCGCGCCCACCAGACCGATGCCCAGGATGTCGCGGAACATCGGCCAGCGCAGCTTGAGCGCGTCGAGCGTGGGCCGCAGCAGGCTGCGCGGCGAGCGCAGGTAGACGATGAGCGCAATCGAACCCAGCAGGTAGTACAGCAGCAGCGCCATCGCACCGCCCGCGATGCCCATGCCCGGCAGCGGGCCGAAGCCGAAGATCAGCAGCGGCGAGGCGGGAACGAGGAACACCACGCCCACCACCGTCACGTTGGCCGGCACCGACATGTTGCCGGTGCCGCGGATGATGGCCGACAGCGAATTGAAGAGCCACACCAGCACCGCGCCCGCGAACACCCAGTTCGAGTAGGTGAGCGCGGCCTCCAGTGCCGGCCCCGTGCCGCCCATGATCCCGTAGAGCCATCGTCCGCCCAGCAGCAGCGCCAGCGTGAAGCACAGGCCGAAGCCCAGCGCGATGACGATGGCATGCCACACCAGCGCGTCGGCGTCCGCGCGGCGGCGTGCACCGAGCGCGCGCGCGATCGACGAGGCAATGCCGCCACCCATGGCGCCGCTGGACGTCATCTGCATCAGCATGACGATGGGGAACACCAGCGCCATGCCCGCCAGCGCATCGGTGCCCAGCTTGCCGACGAAGTAGGTCTCGATGAGGCCGACGGAAGCCTGCGCCACCATCACCAGCACGTTGGGCGCGGCCAGCCGCAGCAGCGTGGGCACGATGGGCGCCTCGAGCAGGCGGCGCGTGCGCGGGTCGAGCTCGCCCTGGGCCTGCGGCGCTTTCGGCGGCGTGGACGTTGTCATGGCAATGGCTCGGGTGTGTTCAGGCGCGCGCGGCCGTGGTGGGGGTGGTGGTGGCGACCGGCGTGCCGGTCTTGGCCGCGGGGCGGCGGATCAGCATCACGATCACGGCCGCCACCAGGCAGGCCGCGCCGGCGGCATAGAGCGCCGGGGTGTAGGTCAGCAGCAGCGTGCGCGCAAAGCCCGCGCCGTAGGCGGCCGTGGCGGCGCCCAGCTGGTGCGCGGCAAACACCCAGCCGAACACCAGGCCCACCTTGGCGGGGCCGAAGGTGGCGCCCGCAAGCTTGACGGTCGGCGGCACGGTGGCGATCCAGTCGAGGCCGTAGAACATCGCGAACAGGCCCAGGCCGTAGATGGTGAATTCCGAATGCGGCAGCCAGAACAGCGACAGTCCGCGCAGGCCGTAGTACCAGAACAGCAGCTTGCGGTTGTCGTAGCGGTCCGACAGCCAGCCCGACAGGATGGTGCCCACGAAGTCGAAGGCGCCCATCATCGCGAGCACCGATGCGGCGGGCACGGCCCCCATGCCGTTGTCGCCGCACAGCGAGATGAAGTGGGTCTGCACCAGGCCGTTGGTGCTCAGGCCGCAGATGAAGAAGGTGCCCGCAAGGATCCAGAAGGTGCGGTTGGTCGAGACCTCCTTCAGCACGCGGAACGGCGTGGCGAAGTTCATCATCGGGGCCGCCACGGCGGGCGCGGCCGGCTGCGTGCCGGGCACTTCGCCGTAGGGCAGCAGGCCGATGTCCGACGGCCGGTTGCGCATGAGGCACAGCGCCAGCACGCCGATGAGCACGCTGCCGATCACGATCGGCACGATGGCCGAGCGCCAGCCCCAGTGCTCGATCATCCAGGCTGCGAACGGCAGGAAGGCCAGTTGCCCCGTGGCCGAGCTGGCCGTGAGCATGCCGATGACCAGGCCGCGGCGCGCCACGAACCAGCGGTTGGCCACCACCGCGCCGAGCACCAGCGCCGTCATGCCGGTGCCCAGGCCCAGCATCAGGCTCCACAGCACGAAAAGCTGCCACAGCTGCGAGGCCATGGTGACCAGCGCCATGCCCAGGCCGACGAGCGCGAGGCCGGTGCAGATGACGGCGCGCAGGCCGTAGCGTTCCATCAGCACCGCGGCGAACGGGCCCATGAGGCCGAAGAGCGCAAAGCGCAGCGCGAGCGCGGAGGAGATCTGCTCCGTGCTCCAGCCGAACTCCTTGGTCAGCGGCTGCAGCATGGCACCCGGCAGACCCAGCGCAGCCGACATGGTCAGCATGGTCAGGAAGGTGATGGCGGCGACGATCCATCCGTAGTGGATGCCGCGGCGCTGCAGCCATGCGGAGACTTGGGTGGCGAACATGGGACCTCTGCTGTTGGGATGAATTTGGAGGAGAGAAACGGGGAGCGCAGACCGCGCGGCCGTGCGCGGGGTCGATGAACAGGTATGAGGCGGCGGCGTGGGCGATGCAGGCGGCAGGGGTCAGGGGTCAGTCTTCGATGGCGGGCTCGTCGTCGGCCCCGAGCAGTTCCATCGCTTCGTCGATCAGCTGGTGCAGCGCGAGCACGCGCTCCACGCCCAGCAGTGCATTGATCTTCTGCTGCGCCGCCTTCCAGTACTGCTGCGCTTCGCGGCGCTTGGCCTCGCCGGCGTCGGTGAGCTGCACCAGCAGGCTGCGCGCATCGGCGCCGGCACCCTGCGCGATGAAGCCCGCGGCGATCAGCGGCTGCAGGTTGCGGCTCAGCGTCGAGGCTGTCATCTTGAGCTCGCCCGCCAGGTCGACCGGGCGCGAGGGACCGAGCCGCGCCAGGTGCGACAGCAGCGAGTACTGCGTGGTCTTGAGGCCGCTTTGCGACACCTCGGCGTCGTAGTGCTGCGAGAGGCGGCGCGACAGCTGTCGCACCTTGAAACTGGTACAGCCGCGTGGCTTGGTGGGGGTG
The DNA here is from genome assembly GCF_056394985.1 of Variovorax sp. 10N412. Taxonomy (NCBI): domain Bacteria; kingdom Pseudomonadati; phylum Pseudomonadota; class Betaproteobacteria; order Burkholderiales; family Comamonadaceae; genus Variovorax; species Variovorax sp. 10N412. The sequence goes on along the minus strand of NZ_JBFTIO010000004.1, from coordinate 318,456 downwards.
TCCATGGGATATTATTGTAGGTGCAACTGTTGCATATGCAACCACAACTCCCCGCCAAAGCCCCCAGGAGGAACACAGGCATGACACCAACCACCAGCCAGCTCGAGGCCTGGATCGCCGAAGAACGCCGCATCATCGACCGCCTCGAAGGCGGCCCGGGCCCCGGCCTTGCCCGTCCCGACCAGCTCGCCGGCAAGACCGGCCTCGAGATCATGCAGGCCATGCTGAACGGCGACATTCCCTATGCGGCCATCGCCAAGACGCTCGACTTCACGATCCTCGAAGTACGCGCCGGCGTGGCCATCTTCCAGGGCACGCCGCTGCCGCAGCACCTGAACCCGCTGGGCACCATCCACGGCGGCTGGGTCGCGACGATGCTCGACTCCGCCCTGGGCTGCTCGGTGCACACGATGATGCCGCCCGGTCGGGCCTACACCACCGCCGAGCTCGGCGTGAACTATGTGAAGGGCCTCACGCCCAAGGTGCAGCGCGTGCGCGCCGAGGGCAAGGTGATCCACTGCGGCAGGCAGCTCGCCACCGCCGAAGCGCGCCTGTACGGGCCCGACGGCACGCTGTACGCGCATGCCACGACCACCTGCCTGGTGTTCGAGATTCCGCCGGGGCGTTGAGCCACGCCCCCGGCGCAGTAGGCCTTTGACCCGTAAGTACAAAGGCCTCTGCGCGCAATCCCCCCAGTGATAATTATTCGCATCTCGGCCGCTGCGACAACGACAGGCGCCGGCGTTTCCAGAATATTTCACTGCTCCCGGAGGATCTCCATGACCGAACGCTCAGGCGTCCAAGGCCGCGCCGCGCGCGCATTGTTCGGCGCCAGCGCCGCCTCGCTCGCCATGACCGCGCTCGTCGCCCTGCCCGCGCAAGCCGCCGCCGACGAACTCACGCTCTACACCACGCGCGAGCCCGCGCTGATCCAGCCGCTGATCTCGGCCTTCAGTGCGCAGAGCAACATCAAGGTCAACACCGTGTTCGTGAAGGACGGCCTGCTGGAGCGCGTCAAGGCCGAAGGCACGCGTTCGCCGGCCGACGTGCTGATGACGGTGGACATCGGCAACCTCATGGACCTGGTCGAGGGCGGCGTGACGCAGCCGGTGAAATCGGCCGCGCTCGAATCGGCCATTCCCGCCAACCTGCGCGGCGCCGACGGCCAGTGGTTCTCGCTGTCGATGCGCGCGCGCGTGCTGTACGCCGACAAGAGCCTGCCGCTCACGAGCTTGCGCTACGAAGACCTGGCCAACCCCAAGTACAAGGGCAAGGTCTGCATCCGCGCCGGCCAGCACCCCTACAACACCGCGCTGGTCGCGTCGCTCATCGCGCACGACGGCGAGGCCAAGGCCGAGCAATGGCTGCGCGGCGTGAAGGCCAACCTGGCCCGCAAGGCCACGGGCGGCGACCGCGACGTGGCGCGCGACATCCTCGGCGGCATCTGCGACGTGGGCCTGGCCAACTCGTACTACGTCGGCCAGATGAAGAGTTCGAAGGAAGGCACCGACGCGCGCAAGTGGGGCGACGCCATCAAGGTGATTCGCCCGACCTTCGCCAACACGAAGAGCGGCGGCACGCACGTGAACATCAGCGGCGCATCGGTGGCCAGGAATGCGCCGCAGCGCGCCAACGCGGTCAAGCTGCTCGAGTTCCTGGTGTCGGAACCGGCGCAGGCGCTCTACGCGCAGGCCAACTACGAGTACCCGGTCCGCAAGGGCGTGGCGCTCGACCCGATCATCGGCCAGACCATCGGCGAACTGAAGGTCGACCCGCTGCCGCTGACCGAGATTGCCAAGCACCGCAAGCAGGCCAGCGCGCTGGTCGACAAGGTCGGCTTCGACCAGTAGCGTTGGCTCGCCCCCAGGCTGCGGCGCACTGCGTGTCGCCTTCTCCCACCCCCTTCCGGGGGCAACACCGGTGGCCCGGCAAAGCCGGTTCCACGGTGTTCCCGGCATGCACCCGCGCGATGGGCAGACCTTGCTCCGCATGAGTTTCGCCGCTCGGCATGGCGGCCTGCGCGCCGCCGGCCCTGCCTGGCGCTGCGCGTCGTTGCTGATCGCCCTGGGCGTGCTCGCGCCGGTGCTCACGCTCGCATGGCTCGCGCTCGGCTCGGGCGTCGGGCATTGGGGTCCGCTGTTCGCGCACGTGCTGCCGCAGGCGGCGCTCAACACCGCCCTGCTGCTCGCGGGCGTCGGTGCGCTGGTGCTGGCGATCGGCACCGGCTGCGCCTGGCTGGTCACGGCGCACGACTTTCCGGGGCGGGGCGTGCTGCACTGGGCGCTGCTGCTGCCGCTGGCCATGCCGACCTACATCGTCGCCTTCGCCTACCTCGACCTGCTGCATCCCATCGGCCCGGTGCAGGGCGCGATCCGCTGGGCGCTGGGCTTCGACAGCCCGCGCCAGTTCCGCCTGCCCGACCTGCGCTCGCTGCCCGGCGCGATCTTCGTGCTGGGCTTCGTGCTGTATCCCTACGTCTACATGACGGCCCGCGCCATGTTCCTGACGCAGCCCGCGCACCTGATGGAAGCGGCGCGCATGCTCGGCGAGAGCCGGCGCGGCGCGTTCTTCCGCGTGGCCTTGCCGCTCGCACGGCCCGCGCTGGCCGTGGGGCTGAGCCTGGCGCTGCTCGAAACGCTCAACGACATCGGCGCCTCGGAGTTCCTGGGCGTGAACACGCTCACCGTGGCGGTCTACACGACGTGGATCACGCGCTCCGACCTGGCCGGCGCGGCGCAGATCGCGTGCGCGATGCTGTTCGTGGTGGTGGCGCTGGTGTGGCTGGAGCGCCATGGCCGCCAGCAACAACGCTTCGGTTCGGCGCAACGCATGCGGGCTGTGCAGCCGCAACGGCTGCGCGGTGCGACGGGCTGGGCGGCGACCGCGGCGGCCGCGCTGCCGGTGCTGATCGGCTTCGTGGCGCCCGCGCTCTATCTGGTCTGGGAAAGCGCCAAGCGGCTGCGGCAAGGCGGCGGCATTTCGCACGGGCTGGTCGCAAGCCTCGGCAACACGCTGGCGCTGGCTGCGGGCGTGACGGTGATCGCTGTCGCGGCCGGGCTGGTCGTCGCGTGGGCCGCGCGCAGCCAGGGCTCACGCCCCGACCGGGCACGCTGGCAGGCGCGCGTGGCGACGCTGGGCTATGCGGTGCCGGGGACGGTGCTGGCCATCGGGCTGCTCACGCCCGCGCTCGCGTTCGATGCGGCGCTGGCCACCGCGATGGGGTGGCAGGGCCTGCCGCTGATGGGCGCGGGCGTCGTGCTGGTGGTGGCCTGCGTCATCCGCTTTCTCGCGATGCCGGTCGGCGGCATCGAGGCCGGCCTGGCGCGCATTCCGCCGGCCATCGAGCAGGCCTCCCGGCTGCTCGGCGAAACCACGGCCGGCACCCTGCGCCGCGTGCACCTGCCGCTGTTGCGCCCCGCCATGGCCGCGGGCGCGCTGCTGGTGTTCGTCGACGCCATGAAGGAACTGCCGGCCACGCTGCTGCTGCGCCCGGCCAATTTCGACACCCTCGCCACCTGGCTCTACGCCGAGGCCGCGCGCGGCACCTACGAGGAAGGCGCCATCGCCGCGCTCGCCATCGTGGGGGCCGGCCTGCTGCCCGTGGTGCTGCTGGCGCGCCACCAGCCGGGCACGCCTTCAGACCCCATCGGCGCCGATACCTCATGAGTTCCCCCCTGCACATCGACGCGATCCAGCTCGCCTACGACACCCCGCGCGGCCCCCACACGGTCGTCGACGGCTTCTCGCTCGCGTTGAAGGCGGGCGAGATCGCCTGCCTCTTCGGCCCCTCGGGCTGCGGCAAGACCACGGTGCTGCGCGCCATCGCGGGCTTCGAGCCCCTGCGCGCGGGCACGGTGCGGCTCGGCGACGTGCTGCTTTCGTCCACGCAGGCGCACCTGCCGCCCGAGCAGCGGCGCGTGGGCATGATGTTCCAGGAGTACGCGCTGTTCCCGCACCTGTCGGCCGCGAAGAACGTGGCGTTCGGGTTGCGTCGCCTCGACCGCGCGGCGCAGCAGCAGCGCGTGGCCGAGATGCTCGCGCTGGTGGGTCTTGCCGAGGCGGGCGAGCGCTATCCGCACGCGCTTTCCGGCGGCCAGCAGCAACGCATCGCGCTGGCGCGCGCGCTCGCACCCTCGCCCGCGCTGCTGCTGCTCGACGAGCCCTTCTCCAACCTCGACGGAGGCACCCGCGAGCGGCTGACGGCCGAGGTGCGCGGCATCCTGAAGCAGGCGGGCCAGACGGCCGTGCTCGTCACGCACAACGAGGCCGAGGCACACGCAATGGCCGACCGCATCGGCGTGATGCACGGCGGGCGCATCACGCACTGGCTGGACACGGCGGCTTAGCACAGGGCGCCCGATCGTCGAATGGGCTTTGCGGGAAAAGGTTGTTCGGGATCGCAAGAATCGCGGCCTTCCACCCCATCCCCAGAGAACGGAAAGCCCCATGCCGCAACCCCTCACCCTCGTCAGCCATCTGCTGTGCCCCTACGTGCAGCGTGCCGCCATCGCGCTGCATGAGAAAGGCGTGCCCTTCGAGCGCGTCGTCATCGACCTGGCGAACAAGCCCCGGTGGTTCCTCGACATCTCGCCGCTGGGCAAGGTGCCGCTGCTGAAGGTGCAGCGGCCGGACGGCGGCGAAGCCGTGCTGTTCGAAAGCAACGTGATCTGCGAGTACCTCGAAGAGACGCAACCCGGCGCCCGCCTGCACCCCGAAGACCCGCTCGCCCGTGCGCAGCATCGCGCATGGATGGAGTTCGGCTCGGCCACGCTCGCCGACCTCTGGGGCTACGAGACCACGCAGGACGCGGCCGTGTTCGCGCAGAAGCGGCTCGCCCTGGTCGCCAAGTTCGAACGCGTGGAAGCAGCGCTGGGCGAAGGCCCTTACTTCGCCGGCAAGGACTTCAGCCTGGTCGACGCGGTCTTCGCGCCGGTGTTTCGCTACTTCGAAGTGTTCGACGCGATCAGCGACTCGCACATCTTCGACGCGCTGCCCAAGGTGAACGCCTGGCGCAAGGCATTGGCGGCACGCCCCAGCGTGCGCGACGCCGTGGTGCCGGAGTACCCACTGCACCTGATGGAATTCCTCCAGCGCCACCAGGCCCACCTGCTCACCCTGGCGGCTTGATCGCCGCGCCGGGAGGCCGACAATAGCGGCCTCCCTCCCCCACAACTACACGGCACCACGAGATGCGACTTCTTCACACCATGCTGCGCGTTGGCAACCTCCAGCGCTCCATCGACTTCTACACCAAGGTGCTCGGCATGAACCTGCTGCGCACGTCGGAAAACACCGAATACAAGTACAGCCTGGCCTTCATCGGCTACGGCAAGGGCAACCCCGACCAGGCCGAGATCGAGCTCACCTACAACTGGGGCACCGAGAGCTACGAGCTCGGCACCGCCTACGGCCACATCGCCCTGGGCGTGCCCGATGCGTATGCGGCCTGCGACAAGATCAAGGCCGCGGGCGGCAACGTGACGCGCGAGGCCGGTCCGGTCAAGGGCGGCACCACGGTGATCGCGTTCGTGACGGACCCCGACGGCTACAAGATCGAACTCATCCAGCGTGACGAAGGCGCCGCTGGCGGCGGCCTGCGCTAAGCCGCATCGGGCAGCACCATGGCGAGCCCGAAGAAAACCGCGACCACACGCCACGTCGCCCTGCTGCGCGGCGTGAACGTCAACGGCATCGCGATCAAGAGCGCCGAGCTGAAGGCGCTGTTCGCCGACGAGCTCGGCTTCGGCACGGTGCGCACCGTGCTCGCCAGCGGCAATGTGCTGTTCGACACCGACGAGGCCGATGCCGCCGCGCTGCGCACGCGCATCGAACAGGCGCTGCGCAAACGCTTCGGCTACGACGCGTGGATCGTGCTGCTTGCGCAGAAGCAAGTGGCCGACATGGCCAAGGGCTACCCCTTCGAGCGCATCGACGAGGAGCGCCATCCGTACATCGTGTTCGGGTCGGACGCGGCGATGCTCGACGAAGTGATGCAGAAAGCAGGCACCGTCGATGCCGATGTCGAGCAACTGAAGCGCGGCAAGGGCGTGCTGTACTGGCAATGCCCGCGCGGCGAGAGCCTGGCCACACCCGTCGCCAAGCTGCTCGCGAAGACGCGCTACAGGTCGAGCACCACCACACGCAACCTGCGCACGGTGGAGAAGCTGCTCACCGGCTGATCAGCAGCCGAGCAGGTCGGCCAGCGCGCCGATGTCGCGCGCGTGCAGGTGGTTGTCCGGTTGCGGCGACACGTCCTTCGGCTGGGCGCGGCCGAATTCGTAAGGGCGCTCGACGTAGGCGGTCTTCAGGCCGCACACGCGCGCGGCGGCCAGGTCGTCGTGGTGCGCAGCGGCGAGCATCACCTGCCCCGGCGTCGCGTCGAACACACCCGCCACGCCCAGGTAGGTGCGCGGATCGGGCTTGTAGGCCTTGAATACTTCGGCCGACAGCACGCAGTCCCAGGGCAGCCCGGCACGCTTGGCCATTTCGGTGAGCAGGCCGATGTTGCCGTTGGACAGCGTGCAGATGGTGAATTTCTTCTTCAGCCGCGTGAGCCCGGCCACCGCATCGGGCCAGGCCGGCAGGCGGTGCCAGGCGCGGCTCAGGTCGCGCTTGGCGGCGGTGTCGAGCCGGTCGCCCAGGCCGAAATCGCGCAGCACCTGCTCCAGCATGCTCAGGTGCAGCTCGTCGAGCAGCGTGAAGCCGCCCTCGCCCGCGGCAATGCGCTCCATCACGGCCTTCATCGCGGGCTGGTAGCCCGCGCGCCAGGCCAGCGCGAAGGCCGCGCCGTCCACGCCGGGCAAGGCGCTCTCGGACTCGGCGGCGATGCCGCTGTGCCAGTCGACCACCGTGCCGAAGACGTCGAAGGCGATGACCTTCAGGTCGCTCGCGTCGAAATCAGCGCGCATGGTCGGTCAGCGCGACAGCTGGCTCGCGGCGCGTGCCAGTTGCTCGATGCGGGCCCAGTCGCCGTCGCGGATGGCGTCGGCCGGCACGATCCACGAACCGCCCACGCAGGCCACGTTCGACAGCGCGAGAAACTCGGCCGCGTTGCCCGCATGGATGCCGCCCGTCGGGCAGAAGGTGACGTCGCCGAACGGGCCCTGCCAGGCCTTCAGCATCGGCAGGCCGCCGGCCTGCAGCGCAGGAAAGAATTTCAGCTGGGTGTAGCCGTCTTCCTGCGCCGTCATGATCTCGCTGCCGGTGGCCACGCCGGGCAGCAGTGGCAGTCCGAGGTCGTGGCAGGCCTTGCCGACCGAACGCGTGTAGCCGGGGCTCACGCCGAACCTGGCGCCGGCCATGGCGGAGGCCTGCGCATCGGCCGCGCTGCGGATGGTGCCCGCGCCGGCCACGGCTTCGGGCACTTCCTTGGCGATGGCCTCGATGCACTGCAGCGCCTGCGGCGTGCGCAGCGTGACTTCGAGCATGCGGATGCCGCCGGCGACCAGCGCGCGCGCCAGGGGCACCGCGTCTTTCACGTCGTTCAGCACGATGACCGGGATGACCGGCGCGTCGCGCATCACGTCGAGGGGGGTGAGTTTTTCGTTCATAGCCATGAGCAGGCTCCTTCTTCTGCGGTCAATGCATTGCGGCGCATGCCGGCGAACAACTCGCGGCCGAGGCCGTGTCCGTCGGCGATGCGCTGGGCTTCGGACAGCGTCGCGGTTTCGCGCGCGGCCCATTCGTCTTCAGGGAGCAGCACGGCAAGCGTACCCGCCAGCGCGTCGAGGCGGATCAGGTCGCCGTCGCGCACCTTGGCCAGCGGGCCACCGGCGGCCGCCTCGGGCGAAACGTGGATGGCGGCCGGAATCTTGCCCGACGCGCCGCTCATGCGGCCGTCGGTGACCAGCGCCACGCGGAAGCCCTTGCCCTGCAGCACCGACAGCGGCGGCGTGAGCTTGTGCAGCTCGGGCATGCCGTTGGCCTGCGGGCCCTGCCAGCGCACCACGCAGACCACGTCGCGCTCCAGCTCGCCGGCGGTGAAGGCTTTTTGCAATGCGGCCTGCGAGTCGAACACGCGCGCGGGCGCCTCGATGACATGGCGGTCGTCGGGCACCGACGACACCTTGATGACGCTGCGGCCCAGGTTGCCGCTCAGCAGCTTCAGGCCGCCGGTGGCGCTGAACGGGCTGGCGACGGTGCGCGTGATGGCTTCGTTCTTCAGCGGCGCGGCAGGGCTCCATTGCAGGCGCTGCTCGCTCGGCTCGCCGGCCAGCGCCGGAACGTTGGCGAACTCGCGGATGCCGCCGGCGCGCACCGTCAGCACGTCTTCGTGCATCAGGCCCGCGTCGACCAGCTCGCCGATCACGAGGCCGGGGCCGCCCGCGGCCTGGAACTCGTTCACGTCGGCGCTGCCGTTGGGGTACACGCGGCTCAGCAGCGGAACGATGTCGGAGAGCTTCGAGAAGTCGTCCCAGTCGATCACGATGCCCGCCGCGCGGGCCACCGCGACCCAGTGGATCAGGTGGTTGGTCGACCCGCCCGTGGCCAGCAGCGCGACCATGGCGTTGACGATGCAGCGCTCGTCGACCATTTCGCCGATGGGTGGGCAGCGCCAAGCCCCCACGCTCGGCACTTCGTGTCCTCGCTGCCCCCCGAGGGGGTGCTCGCTTGCTTGGGGCGGCCCGGCGCGGCGCTCGGCCGCATCGCCGGCCTTGCCCAGCACCGTGCGCACCGCTTCGCGCGTGAGCGTTTCGCGCATCGCGTCGCCGGGCTGGATGAAGGCCGTGCCGGGCACGTGCAGGCCCATGGCTTCGAGCAGCATCTGGTTGCTGTTGGCGGTGCCGTAGAAGGTGCAGGTGCCCACCGAGTGATAGGCCGCCATTTCGGCGTCGAGCAGCCCCTGGCGGCCCACGAGGCCCTGCGCGGCCTGTTCGCGCACCTTCGACTTGGCGCCGTTCGACAGGCCCGAGGCCATGGGGCCGGCCGGCACGAACACGGTCGGCAGATGGCCGAAGTGCAGCGCGCCGATCAGCAGGCCCGGCACGATCTTGTCGCACACGCCCAGCAGCAAGGCGCTGTCGAACATGTCGTGGGTGAGCGCAACGGCGGTGCTCATGGCGATGAGGTCGCGGCTGAAAAGGCTCAGTTCCATGCCGGGCGTGCCCTGCGTGACGCCGTCGCACATGGCGGGCACGCCGCCGGCCACCTGTGCGGTGGCGCCGAGGCGGCGGGCCTCGTGCTTGATGATGTCCGGGTAGCCCTGGTACGGCGCGTGCGCCGAGAGCATGTCGTTGTAGGCGGTGACAATGCCGATGTTGGGGGCGCGCTCGGTCACCACGCGGAACTTGTCGTTGGCCGGAATGCCGGCCACTGCGTGCGCCACGTTGGCGCAGCCCATGCGGTCGGAGCCGCGGTCGCGGCTGCGGATCTCGGCAAGGCGGGTGAGGTAGGCGGTGCGCGGCCCCAGGCTGCGCTCGCGGATGCGATCGGTGATGTCGCGTACGGTGGGGTGTGTGCTGCTGCTCATGGGATCGTGGGCTCTTGCTGCGTGTCGCCAGGGCGACTGTGGGCCTGGAGGCCCATGGTACCAAGCCGGGCGCGAAAGCCCGATGAAATACGGGCGCCCGGCAATACGAATTTACCCATTCGCACCGGTCGAAGCGACACGCATGAAAAAGCCCGGCATCACCGGGCTTTTCTCGCGTCGCGGAGGCTGCGAGGCGGTCAGTCGACCAGCTTGACCTCGACCCGGCGCGCCTCGGTGTTGTTGCCCGAACCGGCGGTGACCGCGGGCTTCTGCAGGTCGATCCTGGCGGCCGGCACGCCCAGGCCCACGAGCACGTCGCGGATCATCTCGGCGCGCTTCTTGGCGAGCTGGTCGTTGATCGCGGGGTCGCCCGTGGTGTCGTGGTAGCCCGAGACCACCGCCTTGCGGCCGCTCTCGACGCCCTTGATAACCGCGGCCAGCGCCTCGGCGGCGCCCGGTGCCAGGTCCGCGCTGCCGGTCGCGAAGTAGAAGTTCACCACGCCGTCGATCACGCGGATGCTCGCTCCGTCGGGGATGGTGACGGTCACCGTCTCGGTCACTTCGGCCAGCTTGGGTTCCGCGCCGGGGGCCGGCGCCGAGATCACCACGGCGGGCTTGACGGCTGCGGCCTGTGCGGCGGCGGCCGGGTTGTGGCCCTTGTGCCAGAGCACGATGCCGATCACGAAGAAGATCACCAGGGCGATGAGCGCCATGAGAAATCCGAGGATGAAATTCTGCTGGCTGTCGTCGTCGCTCATCGCGGGTCTTGCTCCGTAGGAAAGGGGTCGGTAAATAATGGTGCGGTGAACCATGATCACGAAATTGTAGGCGTCGGCCCTTTCACCCCCGTGTCGGACCCGACGCCGGATCCCGGCCCGCCGGGACTCGACCCGATGCCAAGGCCCCTGCGCGACCCGCAGCCGATGCTCGAGCGCGCCATCGCCGACTGGGGCGGGCACGACGACCTCTGGCTCTTCGGCTACGGCTCGCTCATCTGGCGGCCCGAGTTCGACTTTGTCGAGCGGCGCCAGGCCTGGGTGCGCGGATGGCACCGCGCGCTGAAGATGTGGAGCCGCGTGAACCGCGGCAGCGTGCAGGTGCCCGGCCTCGTGTTCGGCCTGCTCTCGGGCGGCAGCTGCCGGGGCATGGTGTTCCGCGTGCCGAAGGCCGACGGGCTCGCCACGCTGCGCCGGCTCTGGCTGCGCGAGATGCCGACCGGCGTGTACGACCCCAGATGGCTGACCTGCGGCACGGCGGAAGGCCCGGTGCGCGCGCTGGCCTTCACGCTCTCGCGGCGCAGCCCCAACTTCACGGGCGAGCTCAGCGACGAGCGCTACCGCCACATCTTCGCCCATGCGGTCGGCCGCTACGGCACCTCGCTCGACTACGCGCGCCAGACCTTGCTGGAACTGCAGCGCCATGCAATCCACGACGCCGCGTTGGCCCGGCTGGTGGCGCTGGCCGCCGTGCAGGAACAGCAGCGCCAGCAGCAGTCCGAGGCCGCCGCCGATTGCGATGCGCCGCCGGCTCCGGTATACGTTCCGGGGTCTGCGGATACTTCGTCCCAGCCTTCACAACCCGCCCAGCCTTCCGGCCCGTCCAAGGAAAACACATGAACCAACGTCGTCTCATCGCCACCGGCACCGCCCTGCTCGCCGCCGCCCTCCTGTCCGCCTGCGGCAGCATGGGCGGCAAGCCCAGCACGGCCGTCGAACTGGTGCCGACCGGCGCCATCACGCCCAACCCGACCCGCGGCACGGTGACCTTCACCGCACTCGACCACGGCCTGCGCGTGTCGGGCGAGGTGCGCGGCCTGGTGCCGGGCAGCGAGCACGGCTTCCACATCCACGAAAAGGGCGACTGCGGCAACAACGGCGATGCCTCGGGCGGCCACTTCAACCCGACCGGCGGCACGCACGGCAAGTTCGCAGCAGCCGGCAGCCATGCCGGCGAGCTGCCGAGCCTGGTGGCCGACGCCGGCGGCGTGGCGCGTTTCAGCGTGGAAGACCACTCGATCTCGCTGACCGACGGTGCCGTCAACAACGTGGCGGGCCGCGCACTGGTGGTGCACCGCGACCGCGACGACTTCACGACGCAGCCTTCGGGCAATTCGGGCCCGCGCATCGCCTGCGCGGTGATTCCCAAGCCCTGATCGGAAAAAGCTAGCCGCCCAGGCGCGCCAGCCAGAGCGCTTCGGCCTGCGCCAGGGCCGCGGGTGTGTCGACGTCCGCGACCACGCCGGCGTCGTCCACCGCCAGCTCCGCTACCGAATCGATAGCACGCATCGAACGCAGGATGGACGATGCGCCCACATTTCCTTCCAAAGCCGCGAGCTCGGTACCGCAGCCGGCCGCAAAGCCGACGGGATGCCCGCGCTCCCCTTGGTAGTTCGGCTGCACGGCATTCACCCGGCCGTCGAGCGCGGCCGCCACCGCCCGCAGCGTCGCCGCCCGGACCAGCGGCAGATCGCCGGGCAGGATCAGCCAGCCCGGCGCATCGCGCGTGGCACGCACCGCCGCGGCAATCGAGTCGCCCATGCCGGGGTGGCCCGCGTCTTCCACATGCCACGGCAGGCCGCTGGCGCGCACTGCATCGAGCGTGCGCTCCAGCACCGGCTTGCCCGCGAGCAGCGCCTTCAACTTGGAGCCCGAGCCGCCGGCCGCGACAAAACGTTCGCCCCGGCCCGAGGCCAGCACGATCACCACGGGGGAATTCGCCTTCGTCGTCATCGGCCGAGTATGTGCGCAACAATCCCCGGCATGACTTCCCTTCTCTCCAATGACGCGCTGGCCGCGCTGCGCAAGAGCTACGAGCGCGCGGAACTCGGCGAGGCGCACAGCGCGGGCGATCCGCTGAAGCAGTTCGAGCGCTGGCTCGCCGAGGCCATCGACGCGAAGGTGCCCGAACCCAACGCCATGACGCTGTGCACCGTGGGCAGCGACCTGCGGCCGTCCAGCCGCATCGTGCTCGTCAAGGGCTGCGACGCGCGCGGCGTCGTCTGGTACACCAACTACGAGAGCCGCAAGGGGCGTGAGCTGTCGGGCAACCCGTATGCGTCGTTGCAGTTCCACTGGGTCGAGCTGGAGCGCGTGGTGCGCATCGAGGGCCGCGTCGAGAAGGTGGCCGCAGAAGAAAGCGACGCCTACTTCGCGAGCCGCCCGCTCGACTCGCGCATCGGCGCCTGGGCCAGTCCGCAGAGCGAGGTGATCAGCGGGCGCGATGTGCTGGTGAAGAACGCGGCCGTGTTCGCGGCCAAGCACCTGCTGTCGCCGCCGCGCCCGCCGCACTGGGGCGGCTACCGGCTGGTGCCCGACCGCTGGGAGTTCTGGCAGGGCCGCAAGAGCCGGCTGCACGACCGGCTGCGCTACCGGCTCGAAGGGGGCCCCGAAGGAATGGCCTGGGTGCGCGAACGCCTCGCGCCCTGACGGCTCACGAGGTGTGAAGAAACCGCAGCAAGCTCGGGGCGCGCGGCAGGTCTGTTCACACCTGGTCAGGGCAGCCACCGCACGCACACCATCACCAGCGTGAGCGTGCCCAGCGCCAGCACCGTGGACACCGCGACACTGGCCGTCACCATGTCTTCGGCGGTGCGGTAGCGCTGCGAGAAGAGAAAGACGTTGGCGCCGATCGGCAGCGCAGCGGCCACCACCATCACCGTGAGCGGAATGCCGCGCACGCCCAGCAGCCAGCCGATGCCCGCCACCAGCAGCGGATGCAGCAGGTTCTTCACGAGCGCCTGCACCAGCGCGCCGCGCCAGTGCCGCCCGATGGGCGTGAGCGCCAACGTGATGCCCACCATCACCAGCGCCACCGGTCCGAAGGCCTGGCCGAGCAACTGGATCGGCTTGTCGATGACCTCGGGCATGGTCCAGCCAGTCTGCGCGAACAGCAGGCCCGCGATGATCGGCAACGGCACGGGGTGGATGATCGCGTTGCGCAGGGCACGCAGCACGGTGCGCGCCATCGAATGCGTCTCGGCGCCGCCGACCTTTGCATGCTCGCGCGCCACCGCCAGTTCCAGCACCACCGTGGCGCTCGTGAGCAGCACCAGCGAGTGCAGCGAGATCAGCGTCAACAGCACCACCATGCCCGACTCGCCGTAGGCCAGGTCGATCAGCACGATGCCGATCATCACGGTGTTGCTGTAGGTGTTGGCCAGCGCGATGACGGCCGCCGTGCGGTTGAAACCGCGCAAGGCCATCGTGCCCGCGAACAGCAGGCCCGAGGCAACGAAGTACGCCGCCACCGGCTTGAGGCTGAGTTGCTCCACGTGCACCGTGCTCATGGCGCGGAACAGCAGCGCGGGCGCGAGCAGCAGGAAGATGAGGTTCGACAGGTCCTTCACCGCATTGCCTCCGATCCAGCGACGGCGCCCGGCGAGGTAGCCGGCGGCGATAAGCAGTACGACGGGCAGAAGCGAGGAGATGACGAACGAATTCACCGGGCGAGGATAGCCGAGGGATTTGCTCCTTCCCCCTCTGGGGGAAGGCTGGAATGGGGGCACGCGCGGCCTCGAACGCTGCATGGCATCGAAGGCCGCGAGCCCCCACCCCTGCCCTCCCCCAGAGGGGGAGGGAGAAACACGCCAAGTTAGAACGTCACCCGCAAGCCCACCTTCAGCGTGCGCCCCGGCAGCGGCGCATTCGGGTACACCGTCGTCGTCAGGATCGACGTCGGGCTGTAGGCCAGCTTGTTGCCGATGTTGTCCATGCGCGCATACCAGGTGAGGTTGGCGCGCTGCACCTTCATGCGGTACGTGATGGCCGCGTTCCACAGCGTGTACGCATCGGTCTCGCGCGCGCCCACCGCCGGAATGCGGCGTTGCGCCGCGTTGTAGTCGAAGCCCACGCGCGCACCCCACGGGCCATTGGCGTAGGCCAGCGTCGCGCCCAGGCGCAGCGGCGCGATGCGCGGCAGCGGCTCGCCGGTGTCGAGGTTCTTCGCGCGCACGATGTCGCCGCGCCATTCGAGGTCGAGCGTGCCCGCGTCGCCCATGCGCGCAAAGCCCTCGGTGCCCAGCAGGCGCAGGTTGCCGTTGGCCTCGATGCCGGTGAAGCGCGCACGCACGCCGCCGTACACGTATTCGGCCAGCGTGTCGGTGGCGCCGGGCTCGGCCACGTTGCCCTCTTCGTCGAGGTTGCGCCCCGACGCGGTCAGGCCGATGTAGTTCTGGAAGCGCGTGACATACGCGTTGACGCGCGCCGTGTTGGGCCCCGACTTCCACTGAGCGCCCAGGTCGAAGCCGGTCGACTTTTCCTTCTTCAGGTTCGGGTCGCCCACTTCCCAGGCGGCCGTGGCCACGTGCGGGCCGTTGGCCAGCAGCTCGTAGTCCTTCGGGGCGCGCTCGGTGTACGCCAGGTTCGAGGTCAGCTGCCACTGCGGCGCGAGGTTGACCAGCGCACCGAAGGCCGCGCTGTGCGGGTTGAAGGTGCGCTCGCCGATGGCGAAGCGCGTCACGCTCGGATCGTCCGGATAGCCCAGCGAACGCACGCGAACCTGCTCGGTGCGCGCACCGAAGCTCAGCCGGCCCCACGAGGTGCCCAGCTCTTCGTGCAGGAACAGAGCGTTGGAGCGCGTGCGGCTGTGCGGCGCGAAGGCCTCTTCGCCGTCGGCGGCGAAACGGTTGGTCTCGCTGCTGAAGCCCACCAGGCCTTCGAAGTTGCCGATCTTCCGGTGGCGCGCCTCGATGCGCAGGTCGTTGCTCATGTTCGAGAACGTGGTGCCCGGCTGGCCACCCTCGAACTCGGTGTGGCGGTAGTCGGTGTGGCTCAGCTTGGCGTGGATGCTGCTGATGAAGCCGCCCGGGCGCCATTCGCCTTCGAGCGCATAGCGGTCGGACTTCATGCCGATGGTCACGTCGTCTTCCGCCACGGTGCCGTAGGTGCTGCGGTAGGTGCTGACCGAGGCGCCGATGTAGCCCTGGTCGAAGAACATCGTGCCGCCGACCGCGCCGCCGTGCGCCTCGTTGGCCGAGTTGCAGATCTTGCGCGCCGACCACGGCGAGCCGGGCTTGCTGCATTCGAGGGTGATGGGCACCGCCACGTCCTTCGAGTCGCGGTTGAAAGCGTCGACGTGCAGCGCGAAGCGGTCGTTGCCGCCTTCGAGCACCACGCCGCCGTTCTTCTCCTTGTTGCCGGTGGCGTAGCCCAGGTCGGCACGGCCGCCGAAGCCGTTGATCGGCTCCGAGGGAATGCGGTTGTCGATCACGTTGACCACGCCACCCACGGCGCTGCCGCCGTACTGCAGCGCCGACGGGCCGCGCAGCACTTCGATGCGTTCGGTGACCAGCGCGTCGACCGGCACCGCATGGTCGTAGCTCAGCGCCGAGGCATCGGGTGCGCCGCCGCCGTTCTGCAGGATGCGGATGCGGTCGCCGTCCTGGCCGCGAATGATCGGGCGGCTGGCGTTGGGGCCGAAGTAGCTGCTGCTCACGCCGGGCACGTTGTTGAGCGTTTCGCCCAGGGTCGATTCGGCGCGCAGCAGCAGCTTGTCGCCCGACAGCGTGGTGGTGGGTGCCATCAGGTCGGAGGCGCCGAGCGGGTTGCCGGTGACGGTGACCTCGCGCAGGCTTGCCGCGTCGGCGGCCTGGGCCTGGGCCTGGGTTTGTTCCTGTGCCTGGGCCAGGGCCGCGAAAGTGGCGAGCGAAAGAATGGCAGCGCCCACGGCGTTGCGACGGAAATTGGGGTTCATGAAAGGACATTCGTTGAATCGAGGGACGACCGGCCGCGCCCCGCGCCAAGCGGGTGCAGCAACCGGCACACAGGGAATTCAGCGAATGGGGGGCGGGCCGCGCGCCTCGAACAGCACGACCCAGCGGGCGATGACCTCGCCCTCCAGAAAAGCGAAGGTGGCCGCCGGCAGCAGCATCGGCAGCACCACCAGCGGCACGCCCGGTGCGCTGGAGCCGTGCGCCAACTGGTCGTACAGGCGGCACTCGGCGTCGGTCTTGTCACTGAACAGCGCGTTGAGCCAGCCGTGCCGCGGCGCCGGCTCGAGAGCCTGGGTCCGATCCTGGCCCGCCATGGCCACCGTCGCGCGCGCGGCGGCCAGCGCCCGGGACAGGTCGCCCGGCACATGCAGCGTGGCATGCACGAGGCCGAGCGTCGACGCCAGCCACACCGCGAAAAGCAGCGTGACAGCGATGGAGCGCAACAGCCTCGTGTGCATCCTCGAGCGTCCGCTCAGAAGTGCGTCGTCATGCCGACGTACAGGCTGCGTCGCGTGCCGTACTGCGGCGCGCCCACGCCGACGCCCGTTCCGTCGCGCAGCAGGTAGCTCCTGTCGAACAGGTTGAGGATGGCCACACGGGCGACGACGTCGCCGCCCGAGGCTTCCTTCCACGTGTGCGAGTAGGCGGCGTTGACCACCGCATAGTGCGGCAACGCGGCGCTGTTGGGCGCCCCGCCGTCGGGCGTGCGGCGCAGGCCGCTGCCGAAGACCAGGTCGCCGCTGACCTGGTTGTCGCCGAAGCGGTAGCTCGCGCCGCCCGACAGCGTGTAGGTCTGGTCGTGGTCCAGGTACACGTAGTGGTCGACGATGTAGTTCAGCTCATCGGCGCCGAACAGCGACTGGCTCGACACGATGTTCTTGCCCATCGCCTTCTGGTAGGCGAAGTTCGCATAGGCCGACCAGTGGTCGTCGTTGTAGCGCGCCGACAGCTCCAGCCCGCGCGCGAAGCCCTTGGCGTAGTTGAACGGCGACAGGATCAGCGCCTGGCCGAACTGGCCTTCGTCGAGCAGGTTGGTGATGTTCTTGTAGTACACGTCGGCCGACAGCGACAGGTTGGCGTTCACCTTGTGGTCCACGCCCAGGTCGAAGTAGTGGGTGCGCTCCGCCTTCACCGGGTCGGAATTGGCGATCTCGGGCTGGTTGCTGGTGCCCGCGTACAGGTCGATGCTCTGCTGCGACGCGAGCTCCTGCGGCGGCGGGGTGAAGTAGCGGGCATAGCCCGCGTGCAGCGCGGTGTCGCCGGTCAGCTTGTACGCCAGGTTCAGGCGCGGGCTCCACTGGTGCTCCTTGGTGAACGCGTCGACGCTGTCGTAGCGCAGGCCGTAGTTGAAGGTGAGCTTGGGGTCGATGCGCCACTCGTCCTGCAGGTAGAGGCTGGCGAGCTGTCCGACCTTGCCCGAGTTGTCGTTGATCAGCACCGGCGTGTTGCCGACCTGCGCACCGCTGTCGTCGACCGGGAACACGTTCACCGCATTGATGCTGCGCGTGTTCTGCCGCGTGTAGGCGCCGCCGAAGCGCAGCGTGTGGGCATCGCCCAGCTTGTACGAGGCATCGGCCTGCAGCCCGTTCGACGAGTTGGAACGCAGGGTGTCGGAGGCCACGCCGTTGTAGATCAGGTCGCCCACTGCGTCGGGCACGTAGTGCAGGCTCGAGTACTGGTGGAAGGCCGAGACCTGGAAGTCCAGCGCGCCGAGCGTCTTCTGGAACGACAGGGCGACGAAGCGCGTGGCTTCGGTCTGGCGCTCCCGCACGTCCGACGACGGCAGCCCGTTGAAGCCCGTGCCCAGGTCGCTGTAGCCGGCCAGCGAGAACGCCGGCGCCTGGTTCGGGTTGGTCGGAATCTGGAACTTGCCGTTGTACGTGCCGAACATCAGGCCCAGGCGCGTGTCCGCGTCGAGGTAGTAGGACAGGTTGCCGAAGGTCTTGCCCTGGCGCGTGCGGTCGTTCTGCGCGTTGAGGGTGGGCTGCGGGTTCTCGATGCCGTTGGTGTTGGAGACCAGGCTGCCCGACAGGTAGTAGCTCAGGTTGCCGGTGGTGCCGTAGACGGAGGCGCTTTCTTCCAGCGTGTTGTGGCTGCCGAAGGTGAAGCCGAGCGAGCCGCCGGGCTTGCCGAAGCCCTGCTTCGTCTGGATGTCGACCACGCCGGCGGTGCGCAGGCCGTACTGCGCGGGCAAGGCGCCGGTGAGGAAATCGACCGAGTCGATGTAGCGCGTGTCCAGCGACTGGCCGAAGCCCGAAATGCCCTCGGGCAACTGCACGCCGTTGACGCGGTACTGCACGTTGCCGTGGTCGTCGCGCACATGCAGGGAGCCGGAGGCCTTCGAGTCCTTGGCAACGCCCGGCAAGGTCAGCAGCACGTCGTCCAGCGGCGTTGCATCGCCCTTGCCGAGCGCATCGATGGCGGCGCGGTCGATGCGGTAGACGGTGGCGCCCACCTCGGGCGACAGCTCCATGCGCGCTTTCTTCAGGCGCTCGGACTGGATCTCCACGGTGGACAGCGTGCCGGGCGGCGAGGTGGACGCGCCGGGCGCCACGGTGGCGGTGGCGTCCTGCGCCAGGGCTGGCCAGGACAGCAGGGAAAGAACGGCAACGCCGATGGCATTGCGACGGAAATTGGGAATCATGATGGGCACTCGTTGAATCAATGAACGTCCGCCGCCGCCCGCGCAAGGCGGGAGGCGGCAGCCGGAACACGAAGGGATTCAGCGAGAGGAAGGCGGGCCGCGCGCGTCGAACAACGCGACCCATCGGGCGAGGGCCTCGCCCTGCAACCAGGCGAAGGTGGCCGACGGCAGCAACACCGGCAGCACCACCAGCGGCACGCTCGGCGTGGCGCTGCCGTCGCCGAGCTGGTCGTACAGGCGGCATTCGGCGTCGGTGTGCTCGCCGAACAGGCTGCCCAGGCCGTGGGGGTGCTTGTGCACATCGCCCTGGGCCTGCGCCAGGACCCCGGTGGCTGCGGCGGCTTCGGTCAGCCCCGGCACGTGCAGCGAACGGTGCATGACGCCCAGCGTGCCCGCGATCCACAACGCGAACGCCAGCGCGACGATGATCGCGCGGACGGAACGGGAGGATGAACGGCGGGCTGTCAACATGGAACGCAGGGCGGCGGGCTCAGGCCTTGACGCGGGAGGCGAAGGTCTTCTGGAACTTCTCGACCTTCGGACCCACGACGAATGCGCAGTAGCCCTGGTTCGGATGGTTCAGGAAGTAGTCCTGGTGGTAGCCCTCGGCGGCCGAGTAGTTGGCGAGCGGCGCCACCTCGGTGACCACGCTCGAGCGGTAGGTCTTGCTCGCCTCGATCTCGCCGATGACCGCTTGCGCCACCTGCCTGTGCGCTTCGCTCGTGAAGTAGATGCCGCTGCGGTACTGGGTGCCGGCGTCGTTGCCCTGGCGGTTCAGCGTGGTCGGGTCGTGCACCACGAAGAAGATCTCCAGCAGTTCGCGCAGGCTGATCTGTGCCGGGTCGAACTCGAGCTTCACCACCTCGTTGTGGCCGGTGCGGCCAGTGCAGACCTGCTCGTAGGTCGGGTTGACGGTCTCGCCGTTGCAATAGCCCGATTCCACGTCCAGCACGCCCTGCACGCGGTCGAAGACCGCCTCGGTGCACCAGAAGCAGCCCCCGCCGAGCACGATGGATTCGGTCGACGGCGGTGAAGAGGACATGGGCTGCTCCGGCAGGGTGGAAAAAGACGAACCCGATATTGTCGCGGCTTGACGCGGCGATTGCCGGTCAACTACATTACTAACCCGCGAGTCATTAACCTCATGCCCACGCCCCGTTCCTTCGTCGACAAGCTCTGCCCGGTGCGCTCCAAGCGCGAACGCCGGAAAGAGGCGCGTCCCGGCGAACTGCTGGCCGCCGCGCTCGACCTGTTCGTGGAAAAAGGCTTCGCCGCCACCCGTTCCGAAGAAGTGGCGGCGCGCGCCGGCGTTTCCAAAGGCACCCTCTTCCTGTACTTTCCGAGCAAGGACGAGCTCTTCAAGGCCGTGGTCATGGAGAACCTCGGCGGCCGCTTCACCGAGTGGAACGCCGAGTTCGAGGCCTTCGAAGGCACCACCGCCGACATGCTGCGCTACTGCATGAACGTGTGGTGGGAGCGCGTGGGCAACACCCAGGCCTCTGGCCTGACCAAGCTCATGGTGAGCGAGGGCGCCAACTTCCCGGAACTGGCGGAGTTCTACCGCCGCGAGGTGGTCCGCCCCGGCCACGACCTGCTGCGGCGCATCTTCCAGCGCGGCATCGACAGCGGCGAGTTCGCGCCGATGGACGTTGACCACGCCATCTATTCGGTGGTGGCGCCCATGGTCTTCCTGATGCTCTGGAAGCATTCGGCGATGGTCTGCGTGGACGGCGTGTCCGCGCTCGACCCCCGCAAGTACGTCGCCGCGCAGGCCGACGTGGTGATCAACGGGCTCAGCGCACACCCCGGAAGGCCGAGCGCGCCGCTGGCGTCACCGGCGCCACCTAAAATTGAAGGTTTGTCCTGAGCCCACTAGGAAAACCACGCCATGAACCCCACCCCCACCCTCGAGCGCTTGCGCTTCAACATGATCGAGCAGCAGATCCGCCCCTGGGACGTGCTTGAAACCGACATCCTCGAACTGCTGGCCCAGATCCACCGCGAGGACTACGTGCCCGAAGAGCACCGCACCCTGTCGTTCTTCGACATGGAACTGCCGCTGCTCGACGGCTCGGTGCCCGGCGAATTCATGCTCTCGCCCAAGGTCGAGGCCCGCACGCTGCAGGACCTGCACATCCAGAAGCACGAATCGGTGCTCGAGATCGGTACCGGCTCCGGCTTCATGGCCGCCCTGCTCGGCGCCCGCGCCGCCCAGGTGCTGTCGCTCGAAATCAACCCCGTGCTGGCCGAGCGCGCCGCCCAGACGCTGCGCCAGAACGGCGTGACCAACGTCGAAGTGCGCCACGCCGACGGCGCCGTGCCCCTGGCCAGCGGCCCGAGCTTCGACGTGATCGTGCTGAGCGGCTCGGTCGCGCGCATTCCGCAGAACCTGCTGGGTTCGCTCAAGGTCGGCGGCCGCCTGTCGGCCATCGTGGGCGAAGAGCCGATGATGCGCGCCCACTTCGTCACCCGCACCAGCGAAAGCAAGTGGGACACGCTCCAGCCCTGGGACACCGTGGCCCCGCGCCTGCTGAACTTCCCCGAGCCCTCGCGCTTCTCGTTCTGAACGGGCGGTTGACCGAATGATCGACCAAGTCCGCCCCGCCGACCTTGCCGCCTGGTTCGCCCAGGACCCCGCGGCCATCCCGCTGCTGCTCGACGTGCGCGAGCCATGGGAGCTGCAGACGGCGAGCGTGGTGCCCCAGGGCTTCACCCTGTTGGCGATTCCGATGAACGAGATCCCCGGCCGGCTGGCCGAGCTGGGTGAAGACCATCGCATCGCCTGCCTGTGCCATCACGGCGCGCGCAGCCAGCGCGTGGCCGCCTTCCTGAACCAGAACGGCTTTGCCGAGCTCGCCAACGTGGCGGGCGGCATCGACGCCTGGTCCCAGCACGACCCCACGGTCCCGCGGTATTGAATGACACCCCCAGGCTTCGCGCACTTCCGCGCACCGTTCGCCGCAAGGCCGTGACGTGGTCGATGCGCAGCAAGCCCAAAAAGATTTCTCTTTCTCAAGGACGTTCAATGCCTTCCAGGCCCCGGCTTTCGCCTCTTACCGCAGCGCTCGCAAGCACCTTTGCAGCACTGCTCGCATTGCCGGCCCAGAGCCAGACACTGAACGAACTGTATGACGCCGCCCGCGGCTACGACGCCACCTACCAGGGCGCGCGGGCCCAGTACGACGCCAACGTGGCACGCGCCGCACAGGCCAAGGCCGGCATCCTGCCGGCGGTCGGCCTCACGGCCGGGGTGTCGCGCAGCGACATCGAGATCGACACCCTCACGGGCACCGGCCGCGGCACCACCACGCCGCGCGACTTCAACACGCAGAACGTCGGCATCAACGCCACCCAGCCGATTTACCGGCCCGCGAACTGGGCCACCTACGAGCAGGGCAAGCGCCAGGCCGACATCGCGCAGGCGGTGTTCACCATCGCCGAGCAGGACCTGATCGTGCGCGTGAGCCAGGCCTACTTCGACGTGCTCGCGAGCCAGGACAGCCTCGCCCTCGTGCGCGCGCAGAAGGTGGCCGTGGCCGAGCAACTGGCGTCGGCCAAGCGCAACTTCGAGGTCGGCACCTCGACCATCACCGACTCGCGCGAGGCCCAGGCCCGCTACGACCTCGTGATTGCGCAGGAAATCGCGGCCGAGAACGACCTGCAGGTGAAGAAGGTGGTGCTCGACCAGCTGGTCGGCCGCCCCGGCAGCGTGCCCGTGCCGCTCGCGGTGCCGGTGGTGCTGCCCACGGCCCTGCCCGCGGACATCAATGCCTGGGTTGCGCAGGCCGACAGCGTACATCCGGCGATCCAGCAGGCGCGCCTGGGCGTCGAGGTGGCCGGGCTGGAAGTGGAAAAGGCCAAGGCTGGGCACAAGCCCACGCTGGACGCCAACCTGGGCTACAACGTCACGCGCAACCCGACCGGCACCACCACCAGCACGGTGGGCACGCGCGCCAATGCCGCCACTGTGGGCGTCGTGTTCAACCTGCCGCTGTTCGCCGGCTTCGCCACCGAGAACCGCATCAAGGAAACGCTGGCGCTCGAAGACCAGTCGCGCAGCGTGTTCGAAGGCACCCGCCGCAACGTGGCGCAGGCCACGCGCGCGGCGTACCTCGGGCTGGTGTCGGGCGCGGGCCAGGTGAAGGCGCTGGAAGCGGCCGAGGCGTCGAGCCAGAGCGCGCTCGAGGCCAACCGACTGGGCTACCAGGTGGGCGTGCGCATCAACATCGACGTGCTGAATTCGCAAAGCCAGCTGTTCCAGACCAAGCGCGACCTGGCGCAGGCCCGCTACAACGTGCTGCTGGGCAACCTGAAGCTGCGCCAGGCCAACGGCACGCTGACGACGAACGACATGAACGCAATCAACGCGACGCTGGCGAGCAACGGCAGCGTGCCGGCGGTGCCTGCGGCCACCGCGCCCGATCGCACGGACCGCGGCGCGTCGCCCGTGGTGCCGGTTGCACCGCCGAGCATTCCGGTGATTCCACCCGTGCCGGTGCAGCCGTTCAACCCGCCGGCGCCGGCGATGCCGACGGCACCCGTGCCGCCGGTGATCCTGAATCCGCCGGTGCGCTGAGGTTTTTTTGTCTTTCTCCCTCCCCCGCTGGGGGAGGGTCGGGGTGGGGGCACGACGGCCTTGAACCCCTGGCAGCACTCGTCGGGCGCTTGCCCCGGTCCCAGCCTCCAGCCTTCCCCCAGAGAGGGAAGGAGCACATGCAAACTCAGTCCAGCGTGGGTTCCGCGCGCTGCGGTTCGCCGCCGTCAAGCGGCGCTGCGGCGGTCGCGACCGGCTCCGCGGCCTGCGCAATCGCCAGCACCGCCGCCGCCGTGCGCTCGGCCGCCCCGCGGTTCGACGACGAGAAGCCCAGCGCGGCCTGCGCCATCACGGCGCGGCGCTCCGGGTTCTCGACCAGCTTCAGCGCTGCCGTCACCGCCTGCTCCATGCCCTCGACGCGCAGCGACGCGCCGGCCGCCAGCGACAGCTGCGACGCTTCCGCGAAGTTGAAGGTCGACGGCCCCATGACCACCGGGCAGCCGCAGGCGGCCGGCTCGATCAGGTTCTGCCCGCCCAGCGGCTCGAAGCTGCCGCCGAGCAGCGCCACGTCGGCCAGGCCGTAGTAAAGCGCCATTTCACCGAGCGAATCGCCCAGCCAGATCTCGGCCTCGGCCGGCTGCCCCGCCGCGCTGCGGCGCGCCACCGCAAAGCCTTCGGCCTCGATCAGCGCGGCCACTTCGTCGAAGCGCTGCGGATGGCGCGGCACGATCATCCATTGCACGTCGTGCACCCGCTTGGCAATCGAGCGCACCGCGCCCTGCTCCGGCGGCACCGGCGACGTGGCGCCGAAGCGCTTGAGCACGTCGAGCAGCATGCGCTCTTCACCGTCGCGCGAACTCGCGAGCACCACCATCGGCTTGGGCAGGCGCTCGCGCAGCGACACGGCCGCCTTGAGCTGGCGCTCGTCGGGCGTGGCGTCGAACTTCAGGTTGCCGTACACGCCGGCCACCTTGGCGCCCAGCGACACCAGCCGGTGCGAATCGGCCTCGGTTTGCGCCCACACGGCGGTGAGCGCCGAATACGCGGGCCGCGACAGCCAGGCCAGGCGCTCGGCGGCGGCCAGCGACTTTTCGCTGAGCCGCGCATTGGCCAGCACCAGCGGAATGCGGCGCCCGGCACAGGCCGCGGCCATCACCGGCCACACCTCGGTTTCCATCAGCACGCCGATGCGGGGCTGGAACTTGTCTAGAAAGCGCGCCACGGCGCCCGGTGTGTCCCAGGGCTGCCACACCTGCGTGTCACCGGGCTCGAGCAGCTTGACGCCCTCTTCGCGGCCGGTGGCGGTGCCATGGGTGAGCAGGATGGGAATGCCGGGGTACTGGCGGCGCAGTTCGGCGATCAGGATGGCTGCAGCGCGCGTTTCGCCGAGCGACACGGCATGCACCCAGCACTGCGCATGGCCGGTGGTGGCCGCGTCGTAATGCCCGAAGCGTTCTTCCACGGCCACGCCATAGCCCGGCTCAGCCTGCGCGCGGCGCCGCAGCTTGCGACGGACCAGCGGTTGCACAACGGTGGTGAATACGCCGTAGAGGCGGAGCAACAGGGAACGCACAGGCTGGGTTCAGTGGGAGGCTTCGGCCAGGCTGGCGTCGGGCTTGACGGTTCTCAACAGGGCCAGCATCTCGGCCTCGATGCGCTTGAGCGCCGCATCGGTCTGGCCTTCGAAGCGCAGCACCAGCACGGGGGTGGTGTTCGACGCACGGATGAGCCCGAAGCCGTCGGGCCAGTCCACGCGCAAGCCGTCGATGGTCGAGACCGTGGCGGGCGCCGCGAAGCGCGCGCTTTTCACCAGCTGGCCGACCACCGCATGCGGCTCGCCCTCGGCGCAGGCCACGTTCAGTTCAGGCGTGGAGAAGCTGGTGGGCAAGGCATTGAGCACGGCGTTGGCGTCCGGGCTCTTGCTCAGGATTTCGAGCAGGCGGCAACCCGCATAGGTGCCGTCGTCGAAACCGAACCAGCGCTCCTTGAAGAAGATGTGGCCGCTCATCTCGCCGCCCAGCGGCGAATCGATTTCCTTCATCTTGGCCTTGATGAGCGAGTGGCCGGTCTTGTAGATCATGGCCTTGCCGCCCGCGGCCTCGATGGCCGGCGCCAGGCGCTGCGAACACTTGACGTCGAAGACGATGGTGCCGCCCGGCACGCGCGACAGCACGTCCTGCGCGAACAGCTGCATCTGGCGGTCGGGGAAGATGTTCTGGCCGTCCTTGGTGACGATGCCCAGCCGGTCGCCGTCGCCGTCGAAGGCCAGGCCCAGTTCGGCGTCGCCCGCGGCCAGCGCGGCCATCAGGTCCTTGAGGTTCTCGGGCTTGCTGGGGTCGGGATGGTGGTTCGGGAAGTTGCCGTCGACCTCGCTGAACAACTCGGTCACTTCGCAGCCGATGGCGCGAAAGATGGCCGGGGCCGAGGCACCGGCGATGCCGTTGCCCGAATCGACCACGATCTTCATCGGGCGCGCCAGCTTGATGTCGCCGGCGATGCGCTTCACGTACGCCTCGGTCACGTCGACCTTGCGCACGCTGCCGCCGGGGGCGAGTTGCGCCGTGCCGGCTTCCATGGTCTTGCGCAGGCCCTGGATCTCGTCGCCGTAGATCGCGCGGCCGGCCAGCACCATCTTGAAGCCGTTGTAGTCCTTGGGGTTGTGGCTGCCGGTGACCTGGATGCCGCTGGTGCACAGCGTGTGGGCCGCGAAATAGAGCATGGGCGTGGTGACCGCGCCCACGTCGATCACTTCGACGCCGGTCGCCACCAGGCCCTGGATCAGCGCTTCAGCGAGCGCGGGCCCCGACAGCCGGCCGTCACGCCCCACGGCGACCGACTTTTCACCGGCTGCGCGCGCGGCGCTGCCGAAGGCCCGCCCGAGCGCCTCGGCCACCTCGGTGTCGAGAGTGACCGGCACGACGCCGCGAATGTCATAGGCCTTGAAGATCGACGCGCTGAGCTGCATGAAAGGCGTTTCCCGGTTGGTTTTGCGAACGGGGCATTGTAGGCAACGCCCCGGAGGGCCACATGTCCGAAAACGGCCAGTTGAAACGAGTCGAAACCGTATCATTTCCCCATGCCCGCCGCCCACACACCCCACGAAGCGCTCGAGAGCGACGCCTGCTACCTGGCGATGAAGACGCACGACGCGCGCTTCGACGGCTCGTTCTTCACCGCGGTGACCTCCACCGGCATCTATTGCCGCCCGGTGTGCCGCGTGAAGCTGCCGCGGCGCGAGAACTGCCGCTTCTTCCGCCATGCGGCGCAGGCCGAGGCGGCGGGCTTTCGCCCCTGCCTGCGCTGCCGGCCCGAACTGGCACCGCGTGCGGCCAGCTGGTCGACCGAAGACGCCTCGCGCATCCTCGCACTGCAGGCGGCCCGGCTCATCGACGAGCCCGACGCGTGGTCGGAAGACGGCCCCGGCGCGGCGCAGATCGCCGCACGGCTCGGCGTGAGCGACCGGCACCTGCGCCGCATCTTCGAGGTGCAGTTCGGCGTGTCGCCCCTGCAGTACCTGCAGACGCGCCGCCTGCTGGCCGCCAAGCAGCTGATCGCCGACACCCGGCTGCCGATGACGCAAGTGGCACTGGCCAGCGGCTTTGCGAGCGTGCGCCGCTTCAACGCGGCGTTTCTCGAACACTACGGCTTGAACCCCAGCGCACTGCGCAGGGCGGGCGGCGCGGCGGCCGAAGGCGACAAGGCCAAGGCCATCGAGGTGCGGCTGGGCTTCAGACCGCCGTACGACGCCAACGCCATGCTCGCGTTCTTCGCACGCCGCGCGTTGCGGGGCGTGGAGGTCGTGACCACGGCCGACGGCAAGGCGCCCGTCAAGGGCAGCACGCCCACGTATGTGAAGCTGACCCGCACCCTGCGCGTCCAGCAAGGCACGCAGGCGCACGCCGGCTGGATGCAGCTGCGCTTCGACCTAGAGCGCGAACTGGTGCTGCTGTCGGTCAGCGACTCGCTCGCCGCGGTGCTGCCCATCGTCATCAGCCGGGCGCGGGCGCTGTTCGATCTCGACGCCGAGCCGATGGCGATCAACGCCGCGCTGCATGCGGCCTTTCCGCACGGCGACGGGCTGCGCGTGCCCGGCGCGGTCGACGGCTTCGAACTTGCGGTGCGCGCGGTGCTGGGCCAGCAGGTCACGGTGGCCGCGGCGCGCACGCTGGGCTCGCGGCTGGTCGAGGCCTTCGGCGAGCCGATCGCCACGCCGGTCGAAGGACTGGACCGGCTGTTCCCCACGCCCGCCGCCATTGGCGCGGCCAGCGGCGACGCCCTCGGCCAGCTCGGCATCGTGCGCCAGCGGCAGACCGCGCTGCACGCCATCGCCCAGCGCGTGGTGGCTGGCAAGCTGACCTTGCATGCGGGCGCCGACGTGCCCTCGACCATCGCCGCGCTGCAGGAGCTTCCGGGCATCGGTGCCTGGACCGCGCAGTACATCGCCATGCGCGCGTTGCGCTGGCCCGACGCCTTTCCGGCCGGCGACGTCGCGCTGCAGAAGGCACTGGGCGTGACCACGGCGCGCGCCGCCAGCGAGGCGTCTCAGGCCTGGCGGCCATGGCGCAGCTACGCGGTGCTGCGCGCCTGGCATGCGCCCTCTTCGTCTTCCGCATTGCCCACCGCCGAGACGGCGGCCACGGCATCTCCCCTCGTCACCACGGCAGGCCTCACCGCCTGAAATGTCATGAAGTTCAAGAGCAAAGTCATCTACACCTCGCACCTCGACACGCCGCTGGGCGGCATGACGATGGCGGCCACCGACCAGGGCCTGGCCGGCGTCTGGTTCGACCAGCAGCGCCACTGGCCCGACACCACCGGCTGGATCACCCGGGACGACCACCCCGCGCTGGTCGAGGCGGCCGCCCAGTTGCGCGACTACTTCGCCGGCCGGCGCGACAGCTTCGACATGACGCTCGACCTCTCGCACGGCACCGCGTTCCAGCAAAGCGTGTGGCAGCAGCTGCTGGCCATTCCGGCCGGCGCCACCACCAGCTACGGTGCATTGAGCGTGAACGTGGGCAATCCCGCGGCGGTGCGCGCGGTGGGCGCGGCCGTGGGGCGCAACCCGATCAGCGTGATCGTGCCCTGCCACCGCGTGCTGGGCGCCGACGGGTCGCTGACCGGTTACGCTGGCGGGCTCGAGCGCAAGACCGCCCTGCTCGAACTCGAGAAGGCGCTCTGAGCGCCGGGCACCGAAGAAGAACAGACGACGCATGACCACCACAACGAACAACAACATCCCCGCCAAAACCCTCGCCCCCACGGCCTGGCTCATCGACCTCGTGCTGCTGGGCGCGCTATGGGGCGCGTCCTTTCTGTTCATGCGCATCGGCGCGGCCGAGTTCGGTGCGCTGCCGACGGCCGCAGTGCGGGTGGCCATCGCCGCGCTGTTCCTGCTGCCCATCGCGCTGCTGCGCGGCCAGGGCCCCAGTCTTGCCAGGCACTGGAAGGCGAGCTTCGCGGTCGGCGTCTTCAACTCGGGCATGCCTTTCGCGTTGTTCTGCTTCGCGCTGCTGACCATCAACACCGGCCTGGCGGCGGTGCTCAACGCGACCACGCCGATGTTCGGCGCGCTGGTGGCGTGGGCATGGTTTCGCGAACGCCCCGCGGGTTGGCGCATCGTCGGGCTGGTGATCGGCTTCGCCGGCGTCGCCATGCTGGCCAGCCGCAGCGCCGGCCTGCAAGCGGGCGCGAGCGGCCATGCCGCACTGTTCGCGGTGCTGGCCTGCCTGGCCGCGTGCCTGTGCTACGGCATCTCGGCCAGTGCCACGCGCGCCCACCTGGGCGGCGTGCCCGCGCTCACCACTGCCACCGGCAGCCAACTGGGCGCCACGCTGTTCCTGGCCCTGCCGGCGATCTGGCTGTGGCCCGCGCAAATGCCCAGCCTGCGCGCCTGGCTCGCGCTGCTGGCCCTGGGCATCGCCTGCACCGGCGTGGCCTACATCCTGTTCTTTCGCCTGATCGAGCGGGCCGGTCCGGCCCGCGCGCTGACGGTGACCTTCCTGGTGCCGGTGTTCGCGCTGTTCTACGGCGCGGTGTTTCTCCACGAGAGCATCACGCAGTGGATGCTGATCTGCGCCGCGGTGATCGTGTGCGGCGTGGCGCTGTCGACGGGCATCGTCAAGCCGGGCATGCCGCGCAGGCGCGCGACCTGACTGGCTAGATTGCGCCGGCCACCACGTTGACGGACAGTGCCAACACCAGCATGTTGAACGCGAACGCCAGCACGCTGTGGAACAGCGTGATGCGCCGCATCTCCCTCGAGGTGGCCTGCACGTCGGACACCTGCGAGGTCATGCCTATCACGAACGAGTAGTACAGAAAGTCGAAATAGTCGGGCGCGTCGTCCTTGCCCGGAAAGTCGAGCCCGCCGTCGGGCGTGCCGCCCTTCTGGTCGATGTAGTAGCGGTGCGCGTAGTGAAAGGCGTAGATGGTGTGGATCATCAGCCACGAACCCGCCAACGCCACCATCCCGAGCGCGACATGGGCAGCGCGCTCCCAGCCGTTCAGCTGCTTGACCTGCTGCAACATCATGGCGATGGCCACCACGCTCACGGCCACCACCACGAGCATCGACACCAGGATCACGATGTTGGGCTGGTCGAGCTGCTGCGCACGCTCGCGCGTGCGCCTGGCATCGAAGGTGTCGACCAGCCACCATGTAAGCACCTGGTAGACCAGAACCCCCGCGCACCATCCGGCCAGACCGCGCGCCATGCTGCTCATCGGCACCGGCATCAGCGCCGCAGCCGCCGCGGCAGCGGCGATCCCGCCGTAAAGAAGACGCTGTTTGCCGGTGGTGGTGGAGAGGTGTCTGAGCATGCGCGCCACTGTAGCCGCTGAAGCCGCGCAAGCGCGTCGACCACGTCCTACAGGCACAGCGGCATTTCGCGCATGCAAGCGTCGGCATCGCGCGCCTATCGTGTCGCCTGTTTCACAGGGAGCTACGCCTGCAGGCACCGCGCCGGACCCGTCGTCTGGCGCCCATTCTCATTACGTGCCCAAGGCGGCCATCTTTTTCATTCTCTCCAGGCCCTCCATGACTTCTTTCATGCTGCTCCGCTCCCGCCCTTCCCGTCGGACCGCACGACTCGGTGCCCTGGTCGGCGCCGGCTTTCTCGTCGCCGCCACACCGGCCCTGGCCGACCCCTCGCCCGCGCTCGACCGCTTCAGCTTCTCCGTGGGGGCGTTCAACGCCGACCCCAAGTTCAATGCATCGGTGGGCACGCCCTACGGCACGCTGCAATCGGGCGACATCAAGCCGGGCCGCGTGACCATGCCGCGCATCACGGCCGACGTGCTGCTCGGCGACAGCCAGGGCATTTCGTTCGACTACTACCAGTACAAGCGCGACTACTCGGGCGGCGTCGCGAACAGCACGTCCTTCGGCAGTTTCGGCACGCTGAACTCCTTCGGCAACGCCTCCGTCAACACCAAGCTCGACTTCGCCAAGCTCTCGTACAAATGGTGGATCGGCTCGGGCAACACCGTGCTCGGCCTGGGCGCTGGCGCCGCCTACTACCGCGCGACGCTGGGCGCGACCGCACTCGCCTCGGTGAACGGCCAGGTCGGCACCCTCAGCGAGAGCTCGAGCGACAACGCCATTGCGCCGCTGCTCGAGATCGGCGTGCGCCATGCCATCACGCCCGACCTTCGCCTGTTCGCCGACGCCTCGGGCGTGTGGAAGAACGGTGGGCGCTTTCACGGCAACATCTACAACGCCTCGGCCGGCGTGGAGTGGTTCCCCGTGAAGAACGTGGGCCTGGTGCTCTCCTATGGCGTGACGAACATCGACCTGACCCGCGAGGCGGGCTTTGCCGATTCGCGGCTGAAGGTGCGCCTGCAAGGCCCGTCGGCCTTCCTGAAGGCACGCTTCTAGGGCCTGCCAGAGCAGGCGGCGCTGTGTAGCCAGTCTTCGCAAGACGCGTGGGGAGGCCAGCCTTAGGCTGCGCTCCACCACCGAAGACCGGAGACACAGAGCATGCCTGCAGCCGACACGGGCCTCGCGCCCTCGCAGTTCCACCCCCGCATCTCGCGCGTTGCGCTGGGTGACGTGGTCCACCGCAGCGCGCGCCGCTTCGGCGCACGCACCGCGCTGATCGAGGGCGAGCACCGCATGTCGTACGGCGAACTGGATGCCGCGTCGAACCGCTTCGCGCACCACCTGCTGGGCCTGGGCCTGCAAGGCGGCGCGCGCGTGGGCATGCTGTGCAACAACTCCATCGAGATGGTGGTGGCACTGCTGGGCATCCAGAAGGCGGGGCTGGTGTGGGTGCCCATCAACACCGCGCTGGCGGTGGACGCCGTCGGCTACATCCTCGCGCACGCCGAGGTGCGCCACCTGGTGATCGACACCGCGCTTCACGCCAAGCCCGAGCTGCGCGCACTGGTCGACGGCGCGGGCATTGCGCCGCTGCTGTGCGTGCTCGACGGCGACACGCCACCGGCGGGCGTCGCCACCGTGGCGCAGGCCATTGCGCAAGGGCCGCAGACGCTGCCCGACGTGCCCATCGACAGCACGCAACTCGCGCTCATCATGTACACCAGCGGCACCACCGGCCGCCAGAAGGGCGTGATGCATTCGCATGCGTCGGTGCATTCGGTGCTGCTGAGCAACATGGTCGAGTGGGGCAGCAGCCCGGAGCGCGCCGACGTGTGGAGCAGCGTGCTGCCGCTGTTCCATTGCGGCCAGCACACCGTGCTGATGTCCGCGCTCGCGGTGGGCGGCGCGCTGGTCGTGCTGCGCGGCTTCGACCCCGGCGCGGTGCTCGGCGCCATCGAGCGCCACCGCATCACCGTGATGGTCGGCCTGCCGATGATGTACGGCGCGCTGCTGGCCCACCCGCAGCGCGCGTCGCGCGACCTGTCGAGCCTGCGGCTGTGCGTGTATGCGATGGCCCCCATGCCGCGCACGCTGCTGCTGCGCCTGCTCGACGAGTTCTGCCCCCACTTCGCGCTGGTGTCGGGCCAGACCGAGATGTACCCCGGCGCCACCATCTTCGAAGCGCACGAACAGCGCAAGCGCTTCGGCTCCTACTGGGGCGTGGGCACGCTGGTGAACGAAGTCTCGGTGATGGGCGACGACGGCGAACTGCTCGCAGCGAACCAGGTCGGCGAAATCGTCTTTCGCGGCCCCAACGTGATGCTCGGCTATTACAAGGACCCTGAGGCCACCGCCAGCGCCCAGCGCTTCGGCTGGCACCACTCGGGCGACCTGGGCAAGATGGACGACGACGGGCAGCTCATCTTTCTCGACCGCCTGAAGGACATGGTGAAGTCGGGCGGCGAGAACGTGCCGTCGATCAAGGTCGAGGAGGTGCTGCTGCGTCACCCGGGCGTGATGAATGCGGCGGTGGTGGGCTTGCCGCACGACCACTGGGGCGAGGCCATCACGGCCTTCGTGACGCGCCGCCCCGACGCGCCGGCGGACTTCGACGAAGCCGCGCTCACGGCGCATTGCAAGGCACACCTCGGCGGCTTCGAGGTGCCGAAGGGAATCGTCTTCCTGCCCGCACTGCCCATGACCTCGACGGGCAAGATCCAGAAGTTCGAGCTGCGCAAGGCGCACCAGGACCTGTACCAACGCGCCTGAGCCGGCGCAGCCCGCTCAATGCGGCAGTGCCGACAACAGCGCGGAGCGGACGTCCTTCTTCAGCACCTTGCCCACCTTGGAGCGCGGCAGGTCGAGCCACACCTCGATCTGCTTGGGCGCCTTCACGCTGCCGATGCGCGCCTTCACGAAGGCCTTGATGTCGTCCACGTCCACCTGCCGGCCGGTGTGGAGCTGCAGCACCGCCACCACGCGCTCGCCCCACTTCTCGTCGGGCAGGCCGACCACCGCGCTGTCCTGCACGTCGGGGTGCTGCATGAGCGCCTGTTCGACCTCGGCGGAATACACGTTGAAGCCGCCCGAGATGATCATGTCCTTGGCGCGGTCCACGATGTACAAGAAACCGTCCGCGTCCAGATAGCCGATGTCGCCCGTGTGGTGCCAGCCAAAGCGCGAGGCCTCCTCGGTGGCGCGCGGGTCCTTGTAGTAGCCCTGCATCACGAGGGAGCCGCGCACCACGATCTCGCCGCTCTCGCCCGTGGGCAGCAACGCGCCCTCGCCGTTCATCACGCCCACCTGCACCAGCGGGCCCGGACGCCCCGCCGACGCCAGGCGCTGCACGGCGACCGATCCGTCGGCATTGAAGTGGTCGCGCGGCGACATCATCGAGATCATCATCGGCGCCTCGGTCTGGCCGAAGAGCTGCGCCATGACCGGGCCGATCTTCTGCAGCGCCTCTTCGAGCCGCGCGGTGGACATGGGCGCCGCCCCGTACCAGAAGCATTGCAGCGAATCGAGCGCCGTGGCGGCCAGCTGCGGATGCTGCAGCAGCATATAGATCAGCGTGGGCGGCAGGAAGGTGTGGGTGATGCGGTATTCCTCGATGAGCCCGAGGAACTCGCCCAGGTCGGGCCTGGGCATGATCACCACCCGCCCGCCCAGCGCCATCACCGGCAGGCACAGCACACCGGCCGCATGCGTGAGCGGCGCGAGCGCCAGGTAGGCGGGCCGGCCTTCGAAGGGATAGCCCATCAGCGTGAGCGCCGACATCGCCTCGAGGTTGCGGCCCGAGAGCATCACGCCCTTGGGCTGTCCGGTGGTGCCGCCGGTGCCGGCGATCATGGCCACGTCGTCGGGTGGCGCGGTATCCAAGGGCGAATCGTCCAGCCCTTCCAGCCACTCGTCCATGGAAGGCGCGAAGGCCTGCGGCACGTCCAGGCACACCAGCGCCCGCAGCTTGGGCAGCTGCGGGCGCATCTGCTCGACCATGGCCGCGTAGTTGCCGTGAAAGACCAGGCACGCGCAATCGAAGGCATCGAGCACGAAGGCGTTCTCGCCCGCCTCGTTGCGCGGATTGATCGGGCACCACACGCAACCCGCGCGCGAAATGCCGAACACCGTGGCGAATGCCATCGCGTCGTTGCCCGAGAGCACGGCCACCTTGTCCCCCGGCCGGATGCCGGCGCGCTGCAGGCCGCGCGCCACGCGCCAGCTGATGCGCTGCACCTGCGCATAGCTCAGGTCGGCGCCGCCCAGGGTCAGGCACGGCGCATGGGCGCCCAGCTGGGCGCCCTTGTCGAGGTAGTCGACGAGGCGCATGAGCGTCAGCCCAGCCGCGTGAGCACGGGCTCCTGCACCAGTCCGAAGCTGCGCAGCGCGCCCAGCAGCTCGCGATGCCCGAAGGCCTGGCAGCCCGAGGCGAAGCCGGCGCGCCGCGGCGGCTGCTGCAACAGCGAGGCCGCCGCATAGGCCTGCAACAGGCCGGTCTGCTTGTAGTTGCAGTTCCCGAAGATCACGCAGTGCATGCGGCCCAGCGGCCCGGAGGCATGCACCGAATCGACGGACTTGTTGATGCGCGGGTTCTCGCGCGGGGGCATGGTGTTCATCACGCCCGCCGCCGTCCGGGCCAGGGCGGCATAGCGGTCCTCGTCGTTCATGCCCTCGGTGGCCTTGAGCGCGGCGGCCACAATCTGCGGCACGCCCTGCATCAGCGCCTTGTTGAAGACTCCGCCGAGCACCTTCACGTTGGCCACGCGCGGATCGCGCTTGAACCACACCGGGTGCGAAGTGCCGCCCCAGGGCAGCGCGAGCGCCGCCTCGTGCTGCCCGGGAATGGCCAGGTGGTACAGGCCTGCGTCGGGTTGCCATTCCACATACTCGTTCTGCTCCAGGTAGTAGGCCTTGGAGGTGGCTGCATTGACCAGGATGGTCTGGGTGGAGGCGATGGTCGGGCTGCCGCCCCAGAACACGGCGATGTCCAGCGTGTCGAGCCCGGGGGTCTCCAGGCACAGCTGCGCCGCGATCTCGCCGGTGGTGTACATCTGCGCCAGGCCGGGCGAGAGCAGCAGGCCAGCCTTGGCGAACCTGTCGCCCCATTCCCGCTCGAGCGTGATGAGCCAGTCCTGCTCGCCCGTGGTGTCGGTGTAGTGGCACCCGGCAGCCAGGCAGGCTTCGACCACCTCGGGGCCGAATCTGGCGAAGGGCCCCACGGTGTTGAGCACCACCGAGGCACCGGTGAACAGATCGGCGAGCGCCCCCACCGAGTGCGCGACCTCCACCACCTCGTAGCTCGCGGTCTCGATGCCGGGCACGTTGGACTTCATTGCCGCGTCCACCTTCTGCGCGCTGCGACCCGCGGCGATGAACGGAATGTTGTACTCGCGCAGGTACTCGCAGACCAGGCGGCCGGTGTAGCCGGAGGCGCCGTAGACGACGACGGGTTTCTTCTTGCCGATGCTCATGCTGTGTCTCCTTTGTTGTGTGCTCACATGCCCATGCCGCCGTCCACCGCCAGGCCCGCGCCGGTGATGAACCGGGCCGCGTCGCTGCAGAGGAAGACCACCACGTCGGCCATGTCGCCGACCTCGCCCAGACGCCCGAGCGGCGTCTGGCCGATCACGTCGCCAACGGCCGCTTCCACGCTCGGCGCCAGGCCCGCGGCCACGATGTCGCTGGCCAGCTTCATGCCCATGTCGGTGGGCACCAGCCCCGGGTAGATGCAGTTCACGCGCACGCCGTAGCCCAGCTTGCCGGACTCCATGGCCGCCACGCGCGTGGCGCGGTCGACGGCGGACTTGGTGGCCGAGTAGCCGGCGATGGCCGGGAACGCGATGGTGGCCGCGACCGACGCGATGTTGACCACCGCCCCGCCGCCGCCCGCGCTGCCGCCGGGGCGCATCGCGCGGAACGCGTGCTTCATGCCGAGCAGCGTGCCGGCCACGTTCACGTCGAGCATGCGGCGCAGGTCGTCGCCGTCGACGTCGATCACCAGCGAGGTGATCTCGATGCCGGCGTTGTTCACGAGGATGTCGAAACCCCCGAGCGCCTCGACGGTGGCCGCGGCGGCCGAGGCCCAGTCCGCGTCCTTCGTGACGTCGAGCGGCACGAAGCCCACCTTCGCCCCCGACGCCGACAACCTGGCAGCGGTTTCGCGCCCCAGGTCGGCGAGCACGTCGCCGATCATCACGGACGCGCCGGCCGCCGCCAGCGCCTCGGCGATGCTCGCGCCAATGCCGCGCGCACCGCCTGTCACGAGCGCCTTGCGCCCCTTCAAGTCGAACCTGGCCATCGCTTGTCTCCTGTGTATGTGTTGTGAGATGGATCGGCCATGCTAGAAATCGACTTGACGAGTGTCAAGATTTTTTCTTTGACACATGTCCAGTTTCAAAAGAAACCATGCGTGATACGCCGGATGCGGGTTCTCCCGCTTGCGTGCTATGGTTTGGCATCAAGAGGAACACAGCGGCCGGCACCACGCGGCCCGGCTTTCAATGACGACACATCAACGGGTCCAGAAACACGCAGAACGGGTGCCCAAGACACGGGTCGACAAGTTCTCGGAGCGGCGCGCCGAACTTGGCGAGGCAGCGCTCACCACGCTGGCCGCGCTGGGCTATGCGCGCACCAGCCTTCGAGAGATCGCGCAGAACTCGGAGTTCTCGCACGGCGTGCTGCACTACTACTTCAGCGACAAGGTCGATCTCATCATCTGCAGCGTGAAGCAGTACAAGGCGCGCTGCGTCAAGCGCTACGACCATGCGGTGGAAAGCGCCACCACGTACGACGAACTGATGGAAGGCTTCCTGCAGAGCCTGGGCGACACCTTGCAGGGCGAAGGCCACGTGCACCGCCTCTGGTACGACCTGCGCTCGCAGGCGCTGTTCGAAGAGGCCTTCCGCGCCGACGTCGTGCAGATCGACAAGAGCCTGGAAGACATGATCTGGCGCATCATGAGCCGCTTCGCCGAACTCTCCGGCGAGCCGTGCGGCATGCCACCATCGGCCACCTATGCGCTGTTCGACGGGCTGTTCCAGCAGGCGCTGCTGAAGCACCTGTCGGGCGATGCGAAGGCCATCGAAGCCATGCAGGCCGATGTGCGACTGGCCCTCACGCGCCTGTTCGCCGCGCCCGTGAAAGCCGCGCCCCGCAAGGCGGCAAAGCCGGCCACCAGGCGCAGCGCCTGAGGCGAACCGCCGAGGGCGCTATGCCTTCGGTTCCTTCGGCTTTCCTGGCGGCGCCACCACGCGCGCACCCGCCCACTGCCCGCTCTCGCACAGCTCGCGCATCACGTCGCCGATCAGCGTACACACGGCGCGCTTGGCGTTCGTGGTCGGCAGATGGACCGACACGCACAGCCCCAGCGTGCGGAACATCGAAGGCGAATCGATGCGGTGCGCGGCCAGCCGGCCTTCCTGCACCTCGCGCTGCGCGAGCCCGAACGGCATGACGGTCGGCCCGAGACCCGCCTCCACCGCGGCCTTCAGCGTGTAGACCGAGTTGATCTCCGCGGCCACCTGCGCCGCGGAATGGCCCTCCCGCTCCAGCACCGCATCCACCAGCCAACGCGTGCAGTGACCGTGCGCATTGGCGGGCCACACCAGCGGCCGCGCAGTGGCCTGCCGGATGCTCACGTCGCCGGGCGGAAACGCATGCGGGCTTTGGGGCGATTCGAGGAATACGAAGTCTTCCTCGACCAGCGGCGTGAACAGGATGTCGTCCGCCGGCATGGTGGGCGAGAACACCGCCACGTCGACACGGCCGCGCAGCAGCTGGTCGGCCATGTTGCCGGTGAGTTCCTCGTTCAGGTGCAGCACCACGTCGGGGTAACGCCGGGCCGCCGCGCGCATCAGCGGCAATGCGATCATGGGCGACACGCTCTGCGGCAGCGCCGCCACCACCGAGCCTGCCACGGCATCGGACGCCACGTGCACCGCGGCCTTGGCGTCGCTCACCTGCTTGGTGATGCCCTGGGCGTATTCATAGAACACCTTGCCTGCCTCGGTCATCGCCACGCCGTTGCGGCTGCGCAGCAGCAGTTGCGTGCCGAGTTCGGACTCGAGCTCGGCCATCTGCTTGCTCAAGGCCGACTGTGCAATGAAGAGTTGTTGCGCTGCGCGCGACAGGCTGCCGCAGTCCACGATGGCGACGAAATACTTGAACTGGCGCAGTTCCATCGGAGGGTCTCCCGCCGCACGCAGCGGGCGTGCTGCGCGCGGCGGGTCATTCTAGGGCGCGGTGTCGAGGGTGCAGGGTCGGACAAGGCCTCAGTTCACGCAGTCGAAGTTCGCCGCATCCTTCGCGTCGCCGGTGCCCTTGTAGCGCGGATAGGCGGGGTATTTGCACATCGGCCGCGAGAGCGCGGTCGCTCCGCTCGCGGCATCGACCTTGCGCTGCACCAGCTTCTGCGCCGACGCGGGCACGCCCTGCTCCACCCAGGTCGACATGGCCTTCATCAGATCCACCTTGTCGGCACCCGGACCGCCGTAGCAATGGCCCACGCCCGGCGCAAGAAAAAGCTCGACCGTCTCGTCGGCCTTCTGCTGGCCCATGGCGGACACCACGCGGTCGTAGTAGCGCGAGGTGTCGCGCGCGCTCACCGAGGTGTCATTCGTGCCGTTCCACATGATCAGCCTGGCACCGCGCGCATGAAGCCGGTTCAGGTCGGGATCGGCCGCGCTGAACATGCCGCCGATGATGCCCATGCGCGTGAGCCACTGGTCGGGGTTCCAGCTGAGCGTGTCGAAGCCGGGGTCCTGCGTGATGAACGAGCGCACGAAGCCGTCCGAGAACATGCCCTGGACGGAATTGCCGCCCAGCGCCGCCTGCGGCCAGATGTACGAGCCCCATCCTTCGGCCGTGTTCTCCAGCCCGAAGTTGTAGCCGGGGTGCGACCACGCGTTGTCCGACGTGGCCACCGCCGAAGTGATGGTGTTCACGGTGGCGATCTGCGCATCCGACAGGCAGCCGTTGCCCGCGTCCGTGCCGCCCGCGCAGCGCAGCGGCGCCGGGTCGTAGTTGCAGGCGGCGGGTTTGGAGACGATGCCGTCGGCCACGCCGTCGATCGCGTCGCACTGCGCGAGCACCGCGTTCGCCAGCAGCGTCTGCTTGGCCGCGTTGAGCGTGTTGGCCGGCGTGCGCACCTGCTTCGAGATGCGATTGAACTGCATGAACAGGCCCATGATGTTGCCCGCGGGTGCGCGCGCCACGATGCCGTCGAAATCGTCGGGAAAGCGCTGCGCCTCCATCAGAGCGTCGTGGCCGCCCATGTAGCAGCCTTCGAAGTAGCTGCGCGTGGGGCCGTTGCCGAAGAAAGCGGCAATCACTTCCTTGCCCGGCGGCAACGCGCGGTGCTCGGACTGCTGCGTGAAGTCGAGCAGCTTGGCCGGATCGGCCGCGAAGCCCGCCGCAAAGTAGCCCGCGTCGACCGGCCCGCCGTAGTCGTAGCCGCCGTTGGTGCCGAGGGTGGCGTAGCGCTCGCTGAGAATCGATTCGCTGAACTGCGGGTCGCTGGCCTTGGGCAGCTGCCCGTCGAAGCCACCGCCGCCGATGAAGGCCAGCTTGCCGTTCCAGCCTTCGGTGGGCAGGCGCGCCTCGAAGCGCAGGCCGGAGCTCTTGAAGCTGGCGGTGACCACGCAGTACGCGGGTTGCGGTCCTGACGCGGCCACCACCTTGGCATCGTCGACCACGACCGCACCTGCGCCGAATGCCTGGCCCTTGAGCGTCGGGCACTTGTCGGTGAGCGAAACGGCCGGTGGCGGTGGCGCGGCCGGCGGGGGGCTGGCGGGCGCGGGTGCCGGCGGCAGCAGCGGCCAGAAGCCGCTCGCACTGCTGCCCCCGCCACCGCAACCCGCCGCCAACGTGGCCACGGCCACTGAAACGAGCGCGCGGCGTGCGGTTGCAGACATGGTCGAACTCTTCATCGTTGCGTCTCCAGTGTTGTTGTTGCGTGATGTGCGGATGCACTCAGGCCGTGGCGGGCCCGACGATCTTTCCGGGGTTGAAGATGTCGTGCGGGTCCAGCGCCTGCTTGATGGCGCGCATCAGCGCCACGGTGTGCTCGCCGTGCTCCTCCACCAGGTACTTCATCTTGTGCAGGCCCACGCCGTGCTCGCCGGTCGACGTGCCGCCATGGCGCAGCGCGCGCTGCACCAGCCGGTGGCTGAAGGCCTCGGCCGCTTCGTTCTCCTCGGCGCTGTTCGGGTCGACGAGCACCAGGCAATGGAAGTTGCCGTCGCCGACGTGGCCGAACACCGGCGCGAGCAAGCCGTGTTCGGCGATGTCGGCCTGTGTCTCGTCGATGCACTGCGCCAGCGCCGACAGCGGCACGCACGCATCGGTCGTCAGGCTGCGGCTGCCCGCCTTCAATTGAAGGCATGCGAAGTAGGCGTGATGCCGCGGCGTCCACAGGCGCGAGCGCTCCTCCTGGCGAATGGCCCACTGGAAGGCGCCGCCACCGTGGTTGGCCACGATCTCGCGCACCACGCCGGCCTGCTCGTCGATCTGCGCGCGGCTCGCGCCGAACTCCAGGAACAGCGTGGGGTGCTCGCTGAGCGTGGTGCGGCTGTGCGCGTTCACGGCGTGGATGGTCAGCGCGTCCAGCATCTCGGCGCGCGCCAGCGGCACGCCCATCTGGATCGCCTCGGTCACGCAGTCGACCGCCGCGCGCACCGATGGAAAGTGCACCACCGCCGCCGCATACGCCTCGGGGTGCGGATGCAGCCGCACCGTGGCCTCGGCGATGAGCCCCAGCGTGCCTTCGGAGCCGCAGTAGAGCTGCGTGAGGTTGTACCCCGCCGAGCTCTTGCGCGCCTGCGAGGCGGTGCGCACCACCTCGCCGTTGGCCGTGACCACGGTGAGGCTCACCAGGTTGTCGCGCATGGTGCCGTAGCGCACGGTGTTGGTCCCCGACGCGGCCGTGGCCACCATGCCGCCGATGGATGCATCGGCGCCGGGGTCGACCGAGAAGAAGAAGCCGGTCTCCAGCAGCGCCGCGTTCAACTGCCCGCGCGTCACGCCGGCCTCGACCGTGGCCGTGAGGTCGCCGGGGCGAATTGACAGCACCTTGTTCATCCGAGAGAAGTCGATGCAGACGCCGCCCTGCACCGCCAGCAGATGCCCCTCCACCGACGAACCGACGCCGAAGCCGATGATCGGCACGCGCTCCCGCGCGCAAGCCCGCACCACGAAAGCGACTTCGTCCGTGCTCTGCACGAACACCACCGCGTCGGGCGGCTGCGGCAGGTAGGCCGACTCGTCGGTGCCGTGCTGCAGCAGCACCGCCTGGCTGGTGGAAAAGCGCTCGGCGAACTTGCGCTGCAGCAGCGCGACCAGTTCGGGCGAGGGGGAGCGCCGGGCCACGGCGGGCGCGTTCGAACGCGCAGGGGTACTCACAACCGCATCCATGGGGTTCTTTCAGAAGAGGGGAAAGCGCCGCGGATGAAAGCCGCAGCGCGGGGACCGGATCAGCGCTTCGGCGAAGCGCGCTCGGGCTTGACGAACAGCACCAGCACCGCACCGATGACCAGCAGCGCAGCCAGCATGTGCAGCCCGGCGTCGGTGCTTTGCGTGGCGTCCTTGATCAGGCCGATGAGAAACGGCGCGCTGAAGCCCGACAGGTTGCCGAACGAATTGATGAGCGCAATGCCGGCCGCGGCGGCCGCGCCGCCCAGGAAGGCCGTGGGCATGCCCCAGAAGATCGGCAGCGTCGACATGATGCCCATGGTGGCCAGCGTGAGGCTGGCCATCGCGAGCGTCGCGTTGCCATGGAACGCCACGCTGAGCACCAGCCCGACGGCACCGACGATGGCGGCCAGCGCGCTGTGCCAGCGGTACTCGAGCCGGCGGTCGGCGCTGCGCGCCATGAGGTACATCGCCACCACGCCGAAGCTCCACGGAATGGCGCTGAGCAGCCCGATGTCGAGCGCGCCCTTCACGCCGATGGCCTTGATGATGCTCGGCAGCCAGAACGAGATGCCGTACAGCCCCGAGGTGTAGGCAAAGTACACCAGCGCCAGCAGCCATACCCGGCCGTTGCTGAGCACGGTGAGCAGGCGCGGCACGGCCTTGCCCGCGTCTTCGGCCGCGATGTCGCGGGCGATGAGTTCGCGCTCGGCGGGCGTGAGCCACTGCGCGTCCTTCACGCGGTCGTCGAGGTAGCGCCACACCACCAGGCCCAGCGCCACCGTCGGCAGGCCCTGCAGCAGAAACAGCCACTGCCAGCCGGCCCAGCCATTGACGCCGCCCATGCCTTGCAGGATCCAGCCCGAGATCGGCCCGCCCAGGATGCCCGCGAACGGAATGGCCGCGAGGAACAGCGAGGTCGCCTTGCCGCGCCGCGCGGCCGGGTACCAGTAGGTGAGGTACAGGATGATGCCGGGGAAGAAGCCTGCCTCGGCCGCGCCCAGCAGGAAGCGAATGACGTAGAAAGACATCGGCGAGCTCACGAACATGGTCGCCGCCGACAGCAGCCCCCAGGTGATCATGATGCGGGCGATCCAGCGGCGCGCGCCCACGCGGTGCAGCACCACGTTGCTGGGCACCTCGAACAAAAAGTAGCCGATGAAGAAGATGCCCGCGCCCAGCCCGTAGACGGCCTCGCTGAACTGCAGGTCGCCCTGCATCTGCAGCTTGGCGAAGCCCACGTTCACGCGGTCGAGGTAGGCCACGATGTAGCACAGGAACAGCAGCGGAATCAGCCGCCAGCCGACCTTGCGGTAGACCGCGTCGGAGGTGCTGTCGAAGCGACCCTTGTAGGGCTGCGTTCCTGCAGCGGTGGTGGTGGAGCTCATGGGCGGTTGTCTCGCTTTCTGTGGGTCTTGTCGGTGCCATGATGGTCGTGGCCGCCCACGCATCGCTGAAGCGGGTTAACGCGCAAGATGCATATGGATTAAAGATCGGTGCATCTCCGAACGAGATTGCCCGTGCGATCATTTCGCGGCCCTCTATACCGAGCCGAGCGACATGACACCCTTCAACATCGCCTACCGGCAGACCCTGCTCGCAGGCCGCCTCACGCTGGGGCTGATGACGCCCCTGGCCCGCGCCAACGGCGCCATGGCCGACCCCGGGCTGGAGCGGCGCATTGCGCAGCGCGCCGACGAACTCGGCTTTGCCGCGCTGTGGACGCGCGACGTGCCGGTGATGGTGCCGCAGGGCAACGAGGTCTCGGTGCTCGACGAGCCCTTCGTCTGGCTCGCCACGCTGGCCGCAGCCACGCAACGCATCGCGCTCGGCACGGCCGCCGCGGTGCTGCCGCTGCGCCATCCGCTGCATGTGGCCAAGGCCGCGCTGTCGCTGAACCACCTGTCGGGCGACCGCTTCATCCTGGGCCTGGGCTCGGGCGACCGCGAGGCGGAGTTCGCCATCTTCAAGGAAGACATCGCGCTGCGCGGCGACACCTTTCGCGAGCGCTGGAACCTCGTGCGTTCGGCCCTCGCGCCCGATGTGCAAGGCCGCGCCGCGTTGCGCGAGGCCACCGGCGGCTTCGACCTGATGGCGCCGCCCGCCACGCGCATCGGCATGCTGGTCGTGGGCTCCGCACGCCAGTCGCTGCAATGGACCGCCACGCATGCCGACGGCTGGGCCACCTACCACCGCGACGAAGCGCGCCAGCAGGGCCGCATCGGCCTGTGGCAGAGCGCGTTGCGGGAGCGCGCCGGCGGCGAGGCCAAGCCCTTCGTTCAGTCGCTGCAGCTCGATCTGCTCGACGATGCGCATGCACCGGCCGAACCCATCGAGCTCGGCCTGCGCACGGGGCGCCATGCGCTCGTGGCCTACCTCGACCGGATGGAAGACGCCGGCGTCGCCCACGTGCTGCTGAACCTGGTGCGCGGCCCGCGGCCCGCCAAGGACGTGGTCGACGAAGTCGGGCGCGAGGTGCTGCCCCGCCTGCAAGGCCATGCGCGCACGCCGGCGGGCCGAGCCGGGCAGAATCCGGCGCTTGGCGACACCTGACCCTCACCAAGGACCCCACATGACCGATCTCTCGAGCTTCCCCATCACGAAGAAATGGCCCGCGCAGCACCCCGACCGCCTGCAGCTGTACTCGCTGCCCACGCCCAACGGCGTGAAGGTGTCGATCATGCTGGAGGAAATCGGCCTGCCCTACGAGGTGCACCTGGTGAGCTTCGAGACACAGGACCAGATGTCGCCGGAGTTCCTGTCGCTCAACCCGAACAACAAGATCCCGGCCATCCTCGACCCCAACGGGCCCGACGGCAAGCCGCTGCCGCTGTTCGAGTCGGGCGCCATCCTGGTGTACCTGGCGTCGAAGACCGGCAAGTTCATTCCGCAGGACACCGCCGGGCGCTACGAAGCGCTGCAGTGGGTCATGTTCCAGATGGGCGGCATCGGCCCCA
Source organism: Variovorax sp. 10N412 (assembly GCF_056394985.1). NCBI lineage: Bacteria > Pseudomonadati > Pseudomonadota > Betaproteobacteria > Burkholderiales > Comamonadaceae > Variovorax > Variovorax sp. 10N412. Next base: position 273,914 of record NZ_JBFTIO010000004.1, on the reverse strand, counting down.
TGTTCGGCCAGCTCGGCTTCTTCAACAAGTTCGCCGGCAAGGACTACGAAGACAAGCGTCCGCGCGACCGCTACGTGGCCGAATCGAAGCGCCTGCTGGGCGTGCTCGACAAGCACCTGGCCGGCCGCAAGTGGATCCTGGGCGACGACTACAGCATTGCCGACATCGCCACCTTCCCGTGGATCCGCAACCTGGTCGGCTTCTACGAAGCGGGCGACCTGGTGGGCTTCAAGGACTTCAAGAACGTGGCGCGCGTGCTCGAGGCCTTCGTGGCGCGCCCCGCGGTGGCACGGGGCCTGCACATTCCGAAGCGCGGCTGACACCTTCCAGGGGCACCGCGGAACCGGCGTTGCCGGGCCGCGGGTGCCACCCCAGCAAGGGGGGGAAGGAGAAGCGACACGAAGTGCGAGAAGCCTGCGGGTGTGCCTAGTTCGCCGACAGGTCCATGAGCATGCGCGAGAGCAGGTAGAGGCGCGGCACCACGCTCTCGACCTCCGCGTATTCCTCCGGCGTGTGGATGCCGCCGCCCACGATGCCGAAGCCGTCGAGCACCGGAATGCCGACGCCCGCCACCAGGCTCGAATCGGCCGCGCCGCCGCTGCTCTCGATGGTGAGCTTCTTGCCGATCTCCGCATAGATGCCCTCGGCCATCTTCACCAGCTTGTCCGACGAAGGCAGGCGCGGCATGGGCGGCAGGCCTCGGCTCAGGCGCACGCGCACCTCGGTCTCGGGAATGAGCTTGTTCTGCGCGATGCGCACCATGTCCTTTTCGACGCGGTCGAACTCGTCGGGCGTGGCCACGCGCACGTCGGCCTTGGCGCTGGCGGCGGCCGGAATCACGTTGGTCGGGCCATTGGCCGTGAGCACGGTGAAGTTGACGGTGGTCTTCTTCGCGGCGTCGGCCGTCTTCGACAGCTGCAGCACCTGGTGCGCCAGTTCCATGGCGGCGTTGCGGCCGGCTTCCGGCGCCACGCCCGCATGAGCGGCGACGCCCTTCACTTCGAGCAGCGCGGTGGCCGAGCCCTTGCGCTCGACCACCAGGCCGTCGGCCGGACGGCCCGGCTCCAGGTTGAGCGCCACGTCGTGCTGCTTGGAGATGCGCTCGATCAGCGCGCTGGTGCCGACCGAACCGACCTCCTCGTTGGTGTCGAGCAGGAAGGTGATCTGCCCGTAGTCCTTGAAACCGATCTGCTGCAGGATCTTCAGCGCATACAGGCCGGCCACCACGCCGCCCTTGTCGTCCATCACGCCGGGGCCGTAGGCGCGGCCGTCCTTGATGTAGAAGGGCTTGGCCGCGGCGGTGCCTTCCTTGAAGACGGTGTCCATGTGCGCGAGGATCAGGATCTTCTTCTTGCCCTGGCCGGTCAGCGTGGCGACCACGTTGGTGCCCGGGTGCGGATCGGCCGGAAAGGTCTCGATGCGGGCGCCGAGCTTGCGCAGTTCGTCCACCGCCATCTCGCGCACCTTGTCCAGGCCTTCGGTGCTGGCCGAGCCCGAGTCGATGTTGACCATGCGCTCCAGCAGCTTCAGCGCCTCGTCCTTGCTTTGCGTGGCGGCGTCGAGCGCACCCTGGTGCGGCTTCTGGGCCATGGCCTGGCCGGCAATGAGCGCGCAGGCCAGCACGGCGCCGTGGCAGGCGGTGCGCGCCCAGCGGCGGACGTTCTGCCGGGTGGAGGTCGAGGCGAATGCGTGCGCGTGAGTCTTCATGGGGTCCGTTCTTTTTGAGGTGCCGAAAAGTGCGTGCCATCGCGGGCGACTGCCCGCGATGGCCGCGGCAGGCTATCACCCGCTTCGCGAACGGGTCAAGCCGCTGACTACACTGACAGCGTCAGCCTTACCCCACCGAAGACACGGACCCCCGATGCGAATCCAGCGCGACCAGATCATCGCCACGGCCCTCGTGCTGCTCGACGAGAACGGCCTCGACGGCCTCACGATGCGCGCGCTGGCGCAAGCCCTGCAGGTGCAGGCGCCCTCGCTCTACTGGCACTTTCCCAACAAGAAGGCGCTGATCGACGGCATGGCCGATGCACTGGTCGAAAGCGTGGTGCGCGAGCCGCTCGACGGCCTGTCGTGGCAGGAGGCGATCCGCCGGGTCGCAGAGCAGCTGCGCCAGGGCCTGCTGTCGCACCGCGACGGCGCCCGGGTGTATGCCGGCACCTACGTGACTTCGGACAACACGCTGCGCATGGGCGAGGCGATGCTCGGGCCGCTCCTGCGTGCGGGCGCCAGCCACGAGCTCGCGGCGTGGGGCTCCTTCAGCATGATGTACTACGTGCTCGGCTTCGTGATGGAGGAGCAGGCGCTGTGGCCCGGCAACGGCGTCGACCTGGCCGCGCACCAGGGGGACCTGCTCGCACTGTCGAAGGACCGGTTTCCTTCGGTCTTCGCATGCGCGGGCGCGCTGTTCGACACCGACCTCGAGGAGCGCTTCGCGCTCGGCCTCGATGTGTTCATCGCAGGGCTGGCGAGCAGGATCGAGGCGCCGAAAAAGAAGAAGCGGTGAGCGCCTCGGCGGCGGCGGCGCGCGCTCAGTCGAGCCCGGTCTTTCCCGGCGCCCAGTAGGCCTTGGCCTTGATGCGCCGGGCCTCCACGCCCTGCGCCCTGAGTGCGCGGCCCAGCTGGCGAATCGACGAGGCCTTTCCGGTCAACACGTAGTGCGTATCGGCGGACGCGGGCGTCCCCATCGCAGCTTGCAGTTCGGCCAGGTGCGAGTCGTCGGTGCGGCGTTCCATCAGCGCCATGTGCCGCACGCCCAGCGCGTCCAGCACCTGGCGCGATTCGGCGATGGCGCCCACCTCGAACACGGCCCGCACATCCTCCCGGGCGCCCAGCGACGCCACGAGGCCGAAGGAGGTCTCGTCGCCGAAGAACACCACCGGCCCCGCCAGCGGTTCCAGGTCGAGCGAGCGGCGCGGGCCGAACACCTGGCGCGCGTCGCCCGGGCTCGCGTGGCGCACCCACTCGCTGCCCGGCCCTTCGCCGTGCGCAAAGGCCAAGATGCGGGTCACGCCGCGCGCGGCGTCCCAGCGCACGGGCGTGTAGGTGCGCGTCATGAAGCCGCCGTCGAGCTTGATCTGCAACTTCTGCCCGGGCGACCACCGGTTGCCCTCGAAGGCCACGCCCTCGAGGTCGATGAGCCGGAACCGCGGCGACAGCGTGGCCGCCGAAATGACGCGCGCGGGGCGCAGGAACAGGCGCGTGAGCGTGCGCTCGACAAGCCCCGGCTGGAGCGGGCCGGACGGTGACTCGGACCCGATGTTGGAAGAAGACATGAGCAACTCTTTGAGGGCTGGGGAAGCTGATGGGGAAGGGGAAGAGATGGTCAACCTGACAGCGTTAGGCTGACTGCAAATGGTAATCTAACGGCGTTAGTTTCAACCCATTCCACGACGAAGACAGGGGCATCGCAGTCATCCGTTCGACTCACGATCGGTGATACACTCCAATAAGAATAGTTCTTATTCACTCCTCCCAAGGCCATCGACACCCGGCATTCGCCGCGCGTGGGCGAAAGACCTTGGGGTCCATCGTCGATGCTTGCGAGAAGGCGGCCGGATGCGCGACCTCGTTCAGGAACTGGTAGCTCACTATGCGGACCTGCGCCGGCAGCTGACCCGCGACCTGCGAGACCCGCACTACGCGGCCGACATCGCGCAGTCCAGCTTCGAACGGGTCTACACCGCGGCGCTCAAAGCACGCGGCGGCGCGCGCGGCGATGCCCTGCCCGACGGCCACGAGGCCGCCGGCGGCGCCATCGAATCGCCGCGCGCCCTGCTGTTTCGCGTGGCGCGCAACCTCTGCATCGACGACGCACGGCGGCGCAAGGTCGCCCAGGAATGGGCAGGCGCGCACGACGGCACAGGCACCCACCAGACCGCGCAGTCCAGCGAATACATCGTCGCCCAGCAGCGCGTGCTGGCGCGCGTGGTCGAGACCATGGAACAGCTGCCGCCGCGCCGGCGCGAGGTGTTCCTGCTGTTCCGCGCCTACGGCCACACGCGCGCCGAGATCGCGCAGCGGCTCGGCATCACCGAGATGGCCGTGGCCAAGCACCTGCTGCGCGCCACCATCGACTGCTCCCGCGTGTTCGCGCAGCTGCGTGGCGAACTGATCGAGCCGCAGGTCCTGCTGAACCGACCCGGCTTCGACGCGGCACTGGCCGAAGACTTCTCGTGAGCGGCATGGCCATGGGCGCGCCGCGCGAACGGCTGGTCGAACGCGCGCTGGCGCTGATCGTCGCAGGCGAGATGGCGCCCGGCGACGCCGCGGGCCAGGCCCGCACGGCGCTCAGCCAGTGGCGCGGGAAGTCGGCCGAGCACGCGGCGGCCGCGCAGGAAGCGCGACAGCGCTGGGACGCCCTGGGCGGCATGGCGAACGACCTGCGTGCGCATTTCAACGAGCCCGAAGGCGGGCTCATGGCCCAGGCCGCGGCAGCATCCGCGTCGTCGGCGCAGCGGCAACAGCGCCGCAAGATGCTGTTTTCCGTCGCGGCCCTGCTGGGCACCGGCCTGGTCGCGGGCCGCGGGGTGCAGTGGTATTGGCACCAGCCCGTGTTCCGCTCGGCCTACGAAACCCGCACCGCCCGGATGCTGAAGGTGAGGCTGACCGACGGCCTCGGCGGCGGGGCGGGCAGCCAGCTCGACCTGGCCCCGCTCAGCGCGATCGACGTGACGCTGTACCGCCAGCGTCGCTTCGTGGACATGGCGCGCGGCGAAGTGCGCTTCGAGGTGGCACCCAACGCGCAGCGCCCTTTCGAGGTCCGCACGCGCGGCGCCACCATCGAAGTGGTGGGCACCGCGTTCACCGTGCGCGATCGCGGCGGCCCGATCACCGTGGGCGTCGAGCACGGGCATGTGCGTGTGCGGGTTGCACCGCGCCCGCGGTCGCCGGGCACCGAGGCGGAAGTGATCGACTTGCGCAAGGGCGAACTGCTCGAGATCCAGGACGGCCATGCGGCACCCGTGCGCCAGACCGACACCGCGGCGCTGTCCGCGTGGCGCAGCGGCTGGCTGGTGTTCGAGAACACGCCACTGGGCGACGCTCTGGCGGCTGTCAACAGCTACCGCGCGCAGCCCATCGTCACGACCAACACCCGCATCGACGCCATGCGGCTGTCGGGGCGTTTCCGCACCAACGATTCCGAAGGCCTCGTGGCTGCGCTGCCGACGATCCTGCCGCTGACAGCCGTGCATCGCCCGGACGGCAGCGTGACATTGCTGACGCGCTGACGGCGCGCAGCTCAGGCGCCGCCCGAGCCGCGTCGTGCATGGCCCGTCTGGCCCGCATCGCCTGCATCGCCCGCACCGCCTGCATCGACCGCAAGGTTCCCCGATTGCATCAGCCCCCATTCGGTCAGCGCGATGTCGAGCGCCCGCACATGCACCGGGCCCTCGCCCAGCCACTGCGCAAGCCGTTCGGCGTTTTCCGTGGTCGGTGCCGCGTGCATCCGCGCGAACAGCGAAGCGGCCGATCGAATGTGCGCGTCGGATGCCGAGGCATGTCCGGCAGCGGCGATGCGCCTCATTCGAGGCCACCGCTGGGCGGATGGAAATTCCTGCGGCGGTTGACGACCAGCGCGGCGCCGGCCAGCGCCCACAGGCGCAGCGCGCGCTCGAACGCGCGCGAATGCGCCGGCGCTTCGCGCAGCCAGTGCGTCAGCTTCAACGCCACCGTGCGGCACGGGTTCTCTCTGAGTTCCATGTAGAGACGCCATGCGGTCTCCTCGGCGGACGGCACCTCCGTGCGGTTCTGCGGGGCCACTGCTACTCCAGGCGCTGTGTTGATTCGGGTGGATGCCCTTGGGGCGCCAGGCGCCAGCGGTTGCGCCTGCGCGGCGCCTCATGGAAAGAGACGATCCACCGCACGGAATGTTCAGCCGGGTGTGCGCTCGCCTTGCGCCATGGCAGAGGCACCGGCGCCCTGGCGCCAACCCCCACCCATGGCCCGGTAGAGCGCGACCCTGGCCTGCAGGCGTGCCATGCGCAGCTGGACCGACAGGTCTTGCGCCCCGTACAGCGTGCGCTGCGCGTCGAGCAACGTCAGCAGCGTCTCCGCGCCCGCGCGGTAGCGCGCTTCGGACAGCTCTGCCGCCCGGCGCGCCTCGGCCAGTTCGCTGGCCTGCGCCTCCGCCTGCGCGTCGATGGCCCAGACACCGTCGAGCGCGGTCCGGGCATCGCCGAAGGCCGCGACGATTGCGCCCCAGTAGTCTGCGAGCAGTTCCTCCCGCCGGGCCTCGGCCAGCTTTTGCGCGCCCGCCAGCCGGCCGCCGTCGAAGATCGGCGCGGCCAGCCCCGCCGCGAGGCTGTAGATGGGGTTGTCGAAGATCTGGCCGTAGCGGCCCGGTCCGGTGCCCAGCGTCGCGCTCAGCGTGACGGCAGGCAGCAAGGCCGCGCGCGCCGCCCGAACGTCGGCATCGGCAGCGGCCAGTTGCGCCTCGGCACGGGCGATGTCGGGGCGCCGCGCCAGCAAATCGGAAGGTGCGCTGGCGGCATCGATGGGGGGAACCTGAAGCGCATCGAGCCGCGGCCCGCGCGGCCCCGCTGCCGGCATCGACGTGCCCAGCAGCACCGCCAACGCGGTTTCGGCGTCCGCAGCCTGCTGGCGCAACGCAGAAAGCGAGCGCTGCTGCCGCGCCACCAGGCCGCGTTGCTGTGCCAGGTCCAGCGGAGACACCGCACCGGCACGGCTGCGGGACGCCACCAGCGCGAGCACGCGGCGGGCATTTTCAAGACTGCGCTCGGCGATCGAGGCGCGCTCATGCAACGCCAGCGCCAGCAGCCATGCGGACGCCGCCCGCGCGGTAAGGCCGAGCCGCACCGTGTCGCGGTCGAACGCGCTGGCACGCACGCCCTGCACGGCCTGCTCGCGCAATGCGGCGGCGCGGCCCCACACGTCGAGTTCGTAGCGGGCGGCAAAACCCGCGGCATAGGTGCTGCCGTCGACTTCGGCATGGCCACCCAGCCGCCCTTCCCGGCCGACGTCGATCGCGCCGGACCATTGCACACGCTGCGCCGCGCCCGCGATGACAGCCTGCGCGTCGGCCTGCCGCACCCTGGCCACGGCGGCGGCCAGGTCGAGGCTCTGCGCCTGCGCACGCGCGACCAAGGCGTCGAGTTCGGTGCTGCCGAAACCGCGCCACCACTGCGCGTCGACTGTCGCGGCGCCGGCCCGCGACGCAGCAGCCTCGTGCCATGCCGACGGTACTTGCACCGAGCGGTCGGCACGGTCGTGCGGCACGGCGCAGGCGCACAGCAGCGCCACGCAAGACAACAGCAGAGCCGGGCGCATGCCAAGGCGAAGAAGCCGCACGCTCACTCCCCCGCCAGCGCCACGACGGGATCGAGCCGGGCGGCATTGCGCGCCGGCATGAACCCGAAGACCAGGCCCGTCAGCACCGCGCAACCGAACGCGCCGGCACTCGCCGGCAGCGAGAACCGCACGGGCACGCCGCCCAGCATCAGCGCCACCACGATGCCCAGGCCCGCGGCCACGCCGACCGTGCCGCCGACCGAGGTCACGAGCACTGCCTCCGTCATGAACTGGCGCAGGATGTCGCGCTGGCGAGCGCCCGTCGCCATGCGAATGCCGATCTCGCGCGTTCGCTCGCGCACCGTCATCAGCATCACGTTCATCACGCCGATGCCGCCCACCACCAGCGACACGACCGCAATCAGGCCCAGCATCATCGTCATCGCCCGCGCGGTCTCGGTCTGCACCCGCAGCGCCTCGACGCGGTTCCATATCAGCACGCTGCGTCCCGCCTGCTGCCGCTCGAGCTGCGCCTCGATGGCAGTCGCCGTTTCCTGAGCCTTGTCGATGTCGCGCACCTGCACCGCGATCCATGTGGGGTTGGGATGGCCATAGACGCGCGTGGCGGCCGAGGACAGAGGCACCACCACCCGGTCGTCCTGGTCCTCGCCGTTGGTGGCACCCTTGGAAGCCAGCACGCCGACGACCTGGAACGGCACCTTGTCCACCAGGATGTCCTGGCCAAGCGGGTCCTGCCCGTCGTGAAACAGGCGCTTGCGCACCGTCTCGCCGATGACCGCGACCTTGGCGACCCGCCGCTCGTCCTCGGCGTCGAACATCACGCCCCGGCTCACGCCCCAGCCGAGCACGCCCGAGAAATCGACCGTGGCGCCGCCGCCTTCCGTGAGGTGGTCGACGTTGCCGCGGCGCACGACCACCTTGTCCTCGATGTAAGGCGCAACGCCTTCGACATTGGGCAACGTCCGGATGGCCAGCGCGTCGTCCAGCGTGAGCGGCGCAACCGGATTGCGCAGGCTGGCGGCTTGCGTGGAAACGAACATGGTGCGGGTGCCGAAGGTCTCGAACTGCGCCATCACCTTCTGCTGCGAGCCGCCGCCGACCGCCAGCATCACGATGACCGAAGCCACGCCGATCACGATGCCCAGCAGCGTGAGCCCGGTGCGAAACCTGTTGCTCCACATCACCCGCCAGGCGGCCCGTGTCGCCTCGCGGACATCGGCCGGCAACGATGCGCCTGCGGCGGCGCAGGGGCGAGCGAAGACCGGTGCAGGCGCGGCGGGGACAGCCCCCGCGCCCGCGCCGGTGTGCTCACCCGAGTCCGCCACGATGCGCCCGTCGCGGATCTCGATCACACGCCGTGCCTGCGCGGCCACCGCGCGGTCGTGCGTGATGAGGATGACGGTGTGGCCCGCGTCCGCCAGTTCGTGCAGCAGCGCCATCACTTCGGCGCCGCTCCTGGAGTCGAGCGCGCCGGTGGGCTCGTCGGCCAGGATGATGCGCCCGCCGTTCATCAGCGCCCGCGCAATCGCCACGCGCTGCTGCTGCCCGCCCGACAGCTGGTGCGGGCGGTGGTCGAGCCGCGTCCCCATGTCCAGCCGTTCGAGCAGCGCGGTGGCGCGCGCGCGCCGTTCGGCCTCCGGCATGCCGGCGTAGAGCGCCGGGATTTCGGTGTTCTCGCGCGCCGACTCGCTGGGCACCAGGTGGTAGCCCTGGAACACGAAGCCGAAGGCCTCGCGGCGCAGCCAGGCGAGCGCATCGGCATCGAAGCCGGCCACGTCCTGGCCGTCGAACAGGTAACGCCCGGCGCTCGGCCGGTCGAGGCAACCCAGGATGTGCATCAGCGTCGACTTGCCCGAGCCCGAGGCACCGACGATGGCCACGAACTCGCCCGCGTGCAGGCGCAACGAAATGCCATGCAGCACGGTCGTGGCCGGGCTGCCCGCCCGGGCCTCCTTGCCGCCACGGTCGCGGCGCCCGCCGTACGACTTGCGAATGTCCTGCAGCTCGATCAGCGGCCGCGGCGCACCGCCGGGCGCGTGCGGCGCGCCCGTCATGGCTTCGCGGCCTTGGCGATGACGATGCGCTCGCCTGCCTGCGCGCCTTCCAGCACCTGGGCGGACAGCCGGTTGCGCACGCCGATGCGCAGCTGCCGTGCCTCGACCTTGCCGTCGGGGCGCAGCACGCGCGCGGTGAAAAGGTCGGTGCTGCCGGCGACCGGCACCAGCGCGGCCAGCGGCACCGAAAGCACGTCCTGCGCGGCGTGTTCGACGAAGGCCACCTTGGCCGTCATCTGCGGCATGAGCTCGCCGTCGGCGTTGTCGACGTCGAACAGGGCCGTGTAGACCACCACCTTGCTCGCCGCACCGGAGGGCTTGGCGCCGCTGTCGCCGCCCGCCTTGTTCTCCGGCACCGGCGGCGCGGGCAGCAGCTGCCGCACACGGCCCTGCCAACGGCGCCGGCTCTCACCGAGCGTGGTGAAGTACACCGGCATGCCGGTCCCGATGCGCCGCACGTCGGCCTCGGACACTTCGGACCACACCGTCATCGAGGACAGATCCGCCACGCGCAGCACGTTCGGCGTCTGGTAGGTCGCGTTCAGCGTCTGGCCCTCGCGCGCCTCCACCGACACCACGGTACCTGCCATCGGCGCATAGATGCGCGTATAGCCGAGGCGGGCCTCGTCGGCCTTCAGCGTGGCCTGCGTCTGGGCCATCTGCGCCCCGACTTGTCGCACGCGCGCGCCGGCCGACGCCAGCGCGGCTTGCGCCGCCTGAACGTCCTCGTCGCGCGTGGCGCCGTCCGCCGCCATCTGGCGCTGCCTCGCATGCTGTTGCTGCGCCAGCAGGTGCTGGGCCTGCAGGTCGTCGCGCTGTGCGCGCAGCCCCGCGAGTGAAGCGCGGCCCGCATCGACCGTGGCCTGCTGCACGCTGGGGTCGATTTCCACCAGCAGCTGCCCCCGCTTGACGACGTCGCCCGGCTGCACGTGCAACCGAAGAATCTGTCCCGAAACCTGGGCACCCACATCCACATAGTGCCGCGGCTGCAGCACGCCCAGGGCCGTGACGCTGGACTCGATGCTGCCACGCGACACCGGCACGGAATCGACGTCCGCGGGCTCGCCGCGTCCCCAGAGCAGCCCCGCGCCGGCCGCCGCGCAAAGGCACGCCAGGAGCACGGCAACCACCGGGCGGCCCCAGCCGCCTTGACGCACATCGCTCATGCCTGCTCCTCGTCAAGCGGCCAGACGTTGCGTGCGCGGACGCGCCCGAAAGCCCGCCAGCGGCAGCAGCTTGCCGTGTTCGCGCGACAACCGGTCCTCGCCCGGTGCCGCCTCCACGCGCGGGTGCTGGCAGGACGAACAGGCACCGTGGATCTGCACGTCGAAAGTGCCCGCCGGCGGCAGGCCCTTGCTCAGGGCCACCCGCATCAGCGCCTCCTGGAGTTCGCGGTCCTGCACCTCGGTGAAACTGCCGCATCCGCTGCAGCGCATGCGAACGCTCGTGGCGTCGGCATGGGCGCCGGGCGCCACGTAGCGGAACACCGCCAGCGCCCCGCCACGGCTGCGCGCCCACTCGCGCTCGATGAGCCCGGAATGCTCGAACTCCTTGAGGATGCGATAGACCGTGGTCAGGCTGGCCGAGGTGCCGCGCAGCAGCATGCGGCGAAACACCTCTTCGCCGCGTTGCCATTCGCTGCCTGCGTCCGCCAGCGTCTGGAGCACGCACAGCCGCACCACGGACGGCCGGATCCGCGCGGCGCGCAACTGCGACATGAACACCGGGCGGTGCGTCTCTCGGGTTTGCGGGTCGTCGCTCATGCGGCAAGGCTCTCCAGGTGACCGCGCGGCCGGTCGTGCGCAATGCGCCCGGCGTGCATGGTGATGACGCGGTCGGCCAGGTGGAAGTAGCGGTCGTCGTGCGAGATCACGACCAGCAGGTGCCCCTTGGCGCGCAGCTCGGGCAGCAGCTCGGTATAGAACAGGTGGCGGAAGGTCGGGTCCTGGTCGGCGGCCCATTCGTCGAACACCAGCACCGGGCGCCCCTCGAGGTAGGCGTGCACCAGGGCCAGGCGCTTGCGCTGGCCGGTGGACAGGTCGGTGGTGGTGAAGGCGCCGTTCTTCAGGCTCACCTTGTGGGCAATTTCCAGCCGTTCCAGGTAGGGCAAGGCGCGTTGCGGCAGCACCTGCATGCTGGCCTCGCCCTGCGCTTCGTCCGGGCCGGCGGCAAGGTCCTCGAACAGGTAGAAGTCGGAAAACACCGTGGTGAAGAGCTGGCGGTAGTCGTCGCGGCGCTCGGGGCCCACGCCGGTGCCGTCGATCGCCACCTCGCCTTCGTGCGGCGCGTACAGGCCCAGCAGCAGCTTGACGAGCGTGGTCTTGCCGGAGCCGTTGTCGCCCACCACGAACACCATCTCGCCGCGGCGCAGCTGCAGGTCGATGGGCCCCAGCGCAAAGGCCTCGCCGCCCTCGGGCGCATCGAAGGCGTAGCGCACGCCGCGCAGGGCGATCTCGTGCTCGAACTTCAGCTCGCTGCCGGCGTGGCCGACGTGCAGGTGCGGCTCCGGCGTGGCAAAGCGCGCCGACAGGTCGGCGATGCGCCGGAAAGCCACGCGCGCCCGGCCCACCGCCGGCAGCGCGCCTGCGATCTGGTCCATCGGCCCCTTCAGGAACAGCAGCACCAGCACGAAGCCGCTGAGCACCGCGGGCTCGGTCGCTTGGAACGAGGCCCAGCCCAGGATCAGCGCGATCAGCAGGAAGAACAGGCCCGAGCCGAATGCCGTGGCCATGACGAAGGTATTGATCGCACGCCCGTTGACATTGCGGATGTTGTCGACGATGCGCTCGACCTGGCCGCCGAACATGCGCTGGCGGCGCACGCGGTGCATGCGCAGCTCCTTGGCGCCTTCGCTGATCGCGCGGTAGGCCTTGTGCAGCTGGTCCTCGTGCTCGCGCGCCTTCCAGAAACCGTTCACGCCGCGGACCTGCGCCATGGCCTGCACCGTCGCGCCGATGGCCAGCGCCACCACCAGCACCCCGAACAGCGGCAGCGACAGGTACGCCAGGTAGCCCAGGCAGCCAAGCGCGGTGACGCAGGCGATCAGCGTGGCGGCCAGCGCGAACGCCACGTCGCTGACCATGTCCACGTCCTGGGACAGCACGGGCATCAGACGGTGCGTGCGGTAGCGCTCCAGCGCGTCGATCGGCGCCGACAAAATCTTCTGCGCCAGGCTCTTGCGAACCTGCGCGACCACCCGCTGGCCGACGTAGTTGGTGGAGACATCGGACACCATGCGCCCGAACAGCGCCACCGCGCACAGCGCGATGAAGCTCAGCAGCAGGCCGCCTGACAGGCCGCCCTGCCGGTTGAGCACCTGGTTGATGGTGCTCAGCAGCGCGACCGTGGCCGCACCCGCGCCGATGCCCGTGACCGCCGAGAGCAGGATCCACGGCAGGAACGGCTTGAGCAGGCGTGCGAACTCGCCGTCGGCAGCGGGGGCAGTGGTCATGCAAGAACTCTTTCCGCCCGCAGGCGACTGGGGTCCGGCGGCGCGGGCAAGCCTGCCGCCGGAGCAAAACGGATGGAGGCGGCAACGGCCGCCTGTACCCACTAGACGGGTGGCAGCCGCAAATGTTCACGCCGCGTTCGAAGCACGGCGGCATGAACACCGGCGCAGCCCAACCGTCCTAGCTTCATGCCTCCTGCAAATCGCAGCGCCGCCCGCGCGCTCCTTCGCCCCACGGCGCCATGATCGCCCTGCTGGAGCCCTTGTTCCGGGGCGACCTGGCGCCGCACGGCGAGGCGTTGCAGTGCGCGCCGCAACCGCCCGCGGACGCGCTGCGCGTGGCCGACCTGGTGCACTCGCCCGAGCTGCTGGGCCGCATGCTGCGCCTGCATGCGTCGCACCTGGGGGTCGAAGGCAAGGACCTGCGCGCCGTGGCTTCGGCCTGGAGCCTGGGCTACCTCGGCCTGCTGCTGCCGCCGGTCGCGGCCGCCGCCAGCGTGCTGCAACACGGGTTTCCCATGGCCGCCCACCAGGTGTGGGTGCGGCTGGGCCCGCACGCCCATCCGCTGAGCTTTCACATCCGCGAGCTGGGCCGGCCGCAACCCGGCGAGACCACCGGGGCACGCTACTCGGCGCTGCTGCGGCACCACCTGGCGCCGCTGTTCTCGGCGCTGTGCAGCCTGGCGGGCGTGCCGGTGAAGATCCTGTGGGGCAATGCGGCACGCAGCCTCGAGCCGGTGCTCGACCAGGCGCTGGCGCTGACCGGCGCAGCGACGCCCATCGCCGACGACAGGCGGCAGTTGCTGCACACCGCCGCCTGGCCGGCCCGCAGCCCCGGGGGCGAAGCGGCATGGACCAATCCGCTGCCGGGCCCGCAGCGCGAAATTCGCGTGGGCGCCGATGCATGCGAAGACGCGCGGGGCGGCGAGCACGGCGAACGCACCGTGAAGCTGCACCGCCAATGCTGCCTCTTCCACCTGCTGCCGCGCGAAGGCTACTGCGGCGCCTGCCCGTTGTCGCCGGCGCACCGCTGACACCGCCACCCGGCCCGACCTTCTTCCACCCACCACCAGGCGCACATCCATGTCCACCGTACCCAAGGCAAAACTCGTCTACATCATGTCCCTGAGGAATGCGGCGGCCGACAAGGCCGGCCAGCACATCGACTACAAGGGCGGCCAGCGCTACATGAAATCGCCGCTGGAGTACCTGGCCGAAGCGCTCGACCACACGCCGCTGGGCGACGCCTGCTCATTGGAGGCGGTGTTGTTCGACGACGACGAGGGCTCGCCGCGCGACCGCGAGGCCCTGCAGGACTACGGCTTCGGCTTCGATCCCTCGCGCCAGTGGATCTTTCCCGTCGGGCTCCAGGTGCAGGGCCGCCGCGTCAACGACATCTTCCACGGCGTGCCCTCGACCTACCGGCGGCTGCCGCTGGACGCGGCGACCGAGCGCGCCGCCGGCAAGAAGGAGTTCGAGCAGCGCCTGCTCGACCGGCTCCACGCACTGGAGGCCGACATCGTCGTGCTCGACGGCCTGCTGGTGATCCTCGACGAGCTGGCACGGCCCGAGAGCCCCTTCTTCCGCCGCATCGCGAACATCCATCCGGGCATCACGCGGCTGGGGTCGCCCTTCGAGCGGCGCGGCGCCTGGGCCACGCTCGACGCGCTGTACGGCGCCAAGGGCCAGCGAGTGGTCGACTGGCGCACGCGCGAGACGGTCGCGGTCGAGCCGGTGCTCAAGACCGGCGCCTCCTTCCATTACGTGGACACCGGCATCGATTCGGGCGAGGTGATCTTCGACGTGCTGGGCACCGACATCGACCCCGCGGACACCATCCTCGAGCTGCGCTGGAACAACTTCAACCGCAGCCTGTTCCCCGCACTCCACCAGGGCCTGGCCCTGATGGCCGAGACCGTGCCCGCGTGAACATCCGGCGCCGGCGGGCGTCTTCTTACACACGGCCCAGGGCAGGCCGCCGCACGCGGCGCGCCGCCCTCCATCACAGGAGTTGATTTCCATGCCACACGTCCATGATCTGGTCGGGATCGGGTTCGGCCCGTCCAACATCGCCCTGGCCATCGCGCTCGAGGAAAAGCGCCTCGCCACCCGGCCGCTCGATGCGATGTTCATCGAGAAGCAGCCGAGCTTCGCCTGGCACCCGCACATGCTGCTGGACCACGCGCACATGCAGATTTCCTTCATGAAGGACCTTGCCACGCTGCGCAACCCGACCAGTCGCTTCACCTTCATCAACTACCTGCATGAAAAAGGCCGGCTCACCGATTTCGTCAACCTGAAGAGCTTCTTCCCCAGCCGGCACGAGTTCAACGACTACCTCTCGTGGGCGGCCGAGCAGTTCGAGCACGCCTGCGCCTATGGCGAAGAGGTGTTCGAGGTGCTGCCCGAGGACCGGGGTGGCGAGGTGGCGCTGCTGCGCGTGCGCTCGCGCAACCATGCGGGCAAGCTGGTCGAGCGGCTCACGCGCAACCTGGTGGTCGGCATCGGCGGCACGGCCAACATTCCCGACGGCTTTCGCGCCCTGCGGAACGACCCGCGCGTCTTTCATTCGAGCAGCTACCTGCAGGACATTGCACAACTGCCGCACGCGCGCCGCATCGCCGTGGTGGGCGCGGGGCAGAGCGCGGCCGAGATCTTCATGGACCTGCAGGGCCGCCCCGGCGCGCCGCAGGTCGACCTCGTCACGCGCGCACGCTCGATACGCCCGGCCGACGACAGCCCCTTCGTGAACGAGATCTTCAACGCCGAGTTCACCGACTACACCTTCAGCCGCTCCGGCGAAGAGCGCGCCGCGCTGCTCGACGAGTTCTGGCACACCAACTACGCGGTGGCCGACCTGGCGCTGATCCAGCAGATCTACGCGGCCTTCTACCAGCAGCGCGTGACCGGCGGCAACCGCCTGCGCCTGCTGCGCCGGCACGACATCCGCAACGTCACGGCCGACGGCCAGGGCGTGCACCTGGCGTTGTGGGACCAGAACGCGCTGCGCGAGCACACCGTGCGCTACGACGCCGTGGTGCTCGCCACCGGCTACGCGCGGGAGCACCACAAGGCGCTGCTCGCGCCGCTGGCGGGCTACCTGGGCGACTACGAGGTCGACCGGCACTACCGGGTGCTGGCCGCGCCGGGCTTCCAGCCGGCCATCTACCTGCAGGGCGCCTGCGAGGATTCGCACGGGCTGAGCGACACGCTGCTGTCCGTCACTTCGGTCAGGACTGGCGAAATCGGCAGCGCCCTGCTGGCCACGCCGGCCGGTCCGGCGCTGCAGCCGAGGCCGCAGCCCGAAGCGCTCCAGACCTGAAGACCCCATCGCCGGCGGCCGCGCTTGAAAAAAGTTGGGCGGGGGGTGTCTCTGTTTGATGAGTTCGAACGTCTTACTCATAGATGCGCCAGCGACCGGACCAGGACCGAAAACCGGGCCGGCATCCGCACCTGAATGTGAATACGTCGTCATTCGAAAAACTGGAGTTGTTCTTCTATGCGTCCCCTGCCTCGTCAACATCTGCTGAACGCCGCGCTCGCCGCGGCGTTCGGTTCCGTTCTCACCGTCTGGGCCCTCCCGGCTTCAGCGCAGGCGTCCGGCCAGGCCGCGGCGCAGGTGTTCGACGTGCAAGTGCCGTCGCAGGCCCTGGGCGCCGCGCTGAACGAGTTTTCGCGCCAGACCGGCGTGCAGGTGTTCGCCGCGGGCGACGTGGTCGCCGGAACGAGCTCGCGCGCCGTGGCAGGCAAGCTGACGGTGGAGCAGGCCCTGCGCCAGATGCTCGCCGGCTCCTCGCTGGAAGCCACGCGCACCGTCAACGGCGGCTTCGCCGTGCGCCGCGCCGCCGACATTTCCGGCGCCCAGAACACGCTGCCCGCCGTGCAGGTGGTGGCCAACGCCGACGAATCGCCGACCGGCCCCTTCCCCGGCTATGCGGCGCGCCGTACCGCCACGGCCACCAAGACCGACACCCCGGTGCTCGAGGTGCCGCAGTCGATCTCCGTCATCGGCCGCGAGGAAATGGACGCGCGCGGCGCGCAGGACGTCATGGAGGCCATTCGCTACACGCCGGGCGTCACCACCGGCATGTACGGCCCCGACAACCGCGGCTGGGAGTACATCCTGCTGCGCGGCTTCGCCACCACCTACGGCGTCTTCAGGGACGGCCTCGCCCAGCCGCCGTTCGGCCCCACCTACTACCTGACCGAGCCCTATGGGCTGGAGCGCGTGGAGGTCTTGCGCGGCCCGGCGTCGATGGTGTTCGGCCAGGGCGACGCGGGCGGCATCGTCAACCGCGTGAGCAAGCTGGCCAACGGCGAGCGCGTCCGCGAACTCGAGCTCCAGTACGGCAGCTTCCAGCGCAAGCAACTGGCATTCGACCTGGGCGACCAGATCGGCAACGACACCGACCTGAGCTATCGCCTGGTCGGCGTGAGCCTGGACAGCAACGACCAGGACCGCTACCCCGACGGGCGCAAGCTGAACCACACGCGCAGCTACATCGCGCCTTCCGTGCGCTGGCAGCCCAATGCCACCACCTCGTTGACCGTCTTCGGCGAATTCCTCAGGAACAACACGGGCGAGGACCCCTACTACCTCACCCAGAACTACCGTCTCTACCCGATCAAGGTGGGCGACCACAGCTTCGGCCAGCTCAAGCAGACGTCGAGCGCCATCGGCTACCGCTTCGAAACGGCACTGAACGACAGCTGGACCCTGCGCCAGAACTTCCGCTACAGCCAGATCGACCTGAGCCGGCGCGTGGTCTGGGCCGACTCCCTCGGCGAAGACCAGCACACGCTCGCGCGCATCGCCAGGACCTGGAACGACCCCGTGGACCTGGCCGCGCTCGACACCAACGTCCAGGGCAAGCTGCGCTACGGCTCCGTCGAGCACACGGTGCTGCTGGGTGTCGACTACAGCGACCAGAAGGGCAAGCAGCGCCGCTTCATCGGCGCGGCCCCCGACCTCGACCTGTTCGCCCCCGTCTACGGCCAGGCCGTGACGCTGCCCACCGAGCCGCTGAGCAACCTGTCCCAGTCGACGCGCCAGACCGGCTTCTACGCCCAGGACCAGATCAAGTTCGGCGAGAACTGGGTCGTCACCCTCGGCGGGCGCCAGGACCACGTGCGCCAGGTCACCGACAACTACCTGGACTTCACCCGCACCCGCAAATCGGACAGCGCGTTCAGCGGCCGCGCGGGCCTGACCTACCTGCTGGGCAACGGCTGGGCGCCCTACGTCAGCTATGTCACGTCCTTCCTGCCCAACAGCGGCGTGGACGTCAACAGCGAACCCTTCAAGCCCAGCCGCGGCAAGCAGGTCGAGGTGGGTGTCAAGTTCCAGCCCGTGGGCACGCGCACCCTGTTCACCGCCGCGGCCTTCGACCTGCGCAAGACCAACGTGGTCACCGCCGACCCCGCGACCTCCGAGGAACGCCAGACCGGCAAGCAGCGCTCGCGCGGCATCGAGCTGGAGGCCAAGGGCGAAATCGCGCCGGGCCTGAACATTGCCGCCGCCTACACCTGGCTGGACATGAAGGTGCTCGCCAGCCTCGACCCCGACGAGGTCGGCAAGATCCCGCCGCTGGTGCCCAAGCAGTCCGCCTCGGTGTGGCTCGACTACACCCTGGGCAACGGCCTGGGGTTCGGCGGCGGCGTGCGCTACATCGGCAAGCGCCAGAACGACGAGCAGAACACCACGTTCGAACGCGGCGTGACGCTCATCGATGCGTCCGCGCACTACGAACGCGGCCCTTGGCGCTTCGCGCTCAACGTCTCCAACCTGGCGGACAAGAAGTACAACGCGATCTGCTACCACGGCGAGTGCTACCAGGGCACGCGCCGCGCGGCGACCCTGACGGCGCGGTACAAGTTCTGACCTGCCGGCAGCCCGCCGCATGACGAATGCGGTGGGCCTGCCGCAGGACGTATGCGGCGCCCACCGTCAAGCCGCGGCCATTGCACCCCTGATCTGCGCATCGCGCAGGGCCGTATCCAGCTGGCCCAGCAGCGCAGGGTTGCGCACGATGCCCTGGTGGTCGGCGTCCACCTCGAGCGAGGCACGCGCCTCGCCCTCGAACTGCGACAGCAGCGCGGTCTTCTCCGCGGCGGCCCTTCCCTTCTTCCACCAGAAATGCGGCGCCACGTTCAGGCGCGGAAACGCGCCGATCTTCTGCGTGATCGCGTTCATGCGCCGGGTGGCCACGATCCCCTGGACGATGTCGGCCGGCCGCATGCCCATGCCGGTCGCCGCCACGATGTGCTCGACGGCGTCGCGCACGGTCTCGTCGGAGCCTGAGCGGATGGGCTCGAAGCGGTCGAGCATCGCGTCGACGGCTTCGCGGCCCATGCGGGCGTCGGCCGTGTCCTGCACGAAATCCCGGAAGTCGAGGTACCAGCCGTGCGGATCGAAGCGCTCGTCCAGAAGAAAGCTGTCGATCATGCCGAGGAAGGCCACATCGACGCCCTCCTGCTCCAGCAGGCTGGCGACATGCACCGCGACCACCGCGCCCAGCGACCAGCCGACGATGCCGACCGCGCCCTGCGGCCGCGTCCTGCGGATGGCGTCGACGTAGAACCGCGCCATCTGCTCGATGGAATCCAGCGCGGCCACGTCGTCGGTGTAGCTCAGGCCGTAGACGGCGCGCGTGCCTTCCAGGTGGCGTGCCATCGGCCGATAGTCGATCGGATGGCGCAGCGCGGGCGGCACGCAAAAGAGCGGCATCGCCTGCGCCTGCCCGGCATGTGCGCTGAGCAACTGCACCGGCTGCGGCGGCGCGCCGATGTCCAGCTGCGCGACCAGCCCGGCAATCGTCTGTTTCTCGAGCAGGTCCTGCAGCGAAATCTGCACGCTCAGCACACGCGACTTGTTGATTCTGGCCAGCAGCCTGAGCGCCACGAGGGAATCGCCGCCCAGCTCGAAGAAGTTGTCGTGGCGCCCCACGCGCGGCACGCGCAACACCTGTGCCCAGATGGCGGCCAGCGCGGCCTCCAATGCGCCCTGCGCGCCCTCCTGCGGCGGCTCGTCGGGCGCCTGCGCCACGCCGAACTCCGGCGCCGGGAGCGCCTTGCGGTCCACCTTGCCGTTCGCGTTCAGCGGCAACGCCGCCAGCGCCACCAGCGCCGCGGGCACCATGTAGTCGGGCAGCAGCTCGCCGAGCCTGAGGCGCAGTGCCGCGGTGTCGAGGCCGCGCCCCGACACATAGCCCACCAGCCGCGCACCCGAAGGGCCTTCGCCGGCCACCACCACCGCCTCGCGCACGCCGGGCTGCGCCAGCAGGCTGGCCTCGATCTCGCCCAGCTCGACCCGGAAACCGCGGATCTTCACCTGGTGGTCGATGCGCCCGAGGTACTCCAGCTGGCCCTGCGCGTTCCATCGCACCAGGTCGCCCGTGCGGTAGAGCCGGCCGCCGGCGTCGTCGAACGGGTCCGCCACGAAGCGTTGCGCACTCAGGCCCGGGCGCCCCAGGTACCCGCGCGCCAGCAGCGCGCCGCCGATGCACAGCTCGCCCGCCGCGCCTTGGGGCACGGGGCTGAAATCGGCGCCCACCACGCGCAGCGCGCGCCCGGCCAGCGGCACGCCGATCGGCATGCGCTGCGGCAGTTCGTGGCCGGCCTCCAGGTACGGCGCGCAGTCCAGCACCGACGCAGTGACCGTGGCCTCGGTCGGCCCGTAGGTGTTGAGCAGCGTGACCCCGCCCAGGCCCGCCGTGCGCCAGGCATGGAGCCCTTCGCTCGGCATGGCTTCGCCGCCCGCATGAACCTGCCGCAGCGCGCCATAGGAGCGCGCGCCGTGCCGCGCGAAATCCTGCGCGAGCAGCAGCCAGTAGGCGGTGGTGAGGTCGGCCACGCTGATCTGCTTGTCGATGAGTTCGCGGTAGAAGGTGTCGCTGTCCCACAGCAGCGGCCCGCGCAGCACGATCGCGGCGCCCGCGACGAGCGGCGCGAAGGTCTGCTCGATGAAGCCGTCGAAGTTCAGCGTCGAGAACTGCAGCATGCGGTCCGCAGGCGTCAGGCCGAAGAAGCGCACGGACTCCTGCGCGTGCTGCACCAGCGCCCGGTGCGCGATGCCGACACCCTTGGGCTTGCCGGTGGAGCCCGAGGTGTAGATCAGGTAGGCCAGGCTCTCGCCATGCAGCGCGACCTGCGGGTCGTGCGCGGGCCAGGCCGGCTGGCCCGAGGCATCGAGTTCCGGCGCGTCGCGGTCCGGCGTGTCCAGTTCCAGCACCGCCAGCGCCCGGCCGAAGGGCAGGCGCGCCGCCACGCTCGACTGCGTCAGCAGCAGCGCGATGGCGCTGTCCTCGGCCATGTAGGCCAGCCGGTCCGCCGGATAGCCCGGGTCCAGCGGCACGTAGGCGCCGCCCGCCTTCAGGACCGCGAGGATGCCCACCATCATGTCGATGGAGCGCTCCACCGCGATGCCCACCTTGGCCTCGGGCTTCACGCCCAGCGCCATCAGGCGATGCGCCAGGCGGTTGGCCCTCGCGTTGAGTTCGCCGTAGCTCAGCGTGCGCTCGCCGAACACCAGCGCGGGCGCCAGCGGCCTTTGCGCGGCATGGCGCTCGAACAGGCGGTGCACGGGCTGCGCGTCGTCGTGGCGCCGCGCGTTCACGCCCCAGGCCGACAGCTGCGAGCGCTCGGCCGGGCTCGACAGGTCGACGTCGGAGAAGACCTGGTCCGGATCGAGCGTCAACGCACCGAGCAGGCGCACGTACCCGCCCGCCAGCCGCGCCACGCTGGCCTGGCCGAACAGGTCGGTGTTGTATTCGATCTGCGCGTGGGCCTTCGTCGGCTCGATGAAGAAATCCAGCGACAGGTCGAACTTGGCGCTCGCGCTGTCCGCGCCGATCTGCTGCGTGCGCGCCTCGCCGAACGCGAGGTCGGCCGCGCTGTCGCTCATCTGCAGGCCGAACATCACCTGGAACAGCGGGTTGCGCGACGCATCGCGCTTCTCGTGGCGGCTGGCCAGCAGCGTCTGCAGCGGAAGGTCCGCATGCGCCAGTGCGCCCAGCGCATCGCGCCGCACCCCGCGGCAGATGTCGCGCAGCGTGGCGCGCGGCGCCAGGCGCGCCCTGAACACCTGCGTCGTGATGAAGTACCCGACCAGGTCGCGCACCTCCTCCCGATGCCGCCCGGCGTTGGCCACGCCGACCGCAAAGTCGTTCTGCCCGCTGTACCGGCCCAGCAGCATCTGCCAGGTCGCGAGCAGGACCATGAAGGGCGTGCACTTCTCGGCGCGGCAGAACTTCTGCAGCGCCGCCGCCAGCGCGGGCTCCAGCGCAAAGCGATGCACGGCGCCGCTGAAGGTCTGCCGCGACGCACGTGTGCCATCGAGCGGCAGCTCCAGCGGCGGCACGTCGGCGCCCAGGTGGGCGTTCCAGTAGTTCAGCTGCGTGGCCAGGCCATCGCCCTGCAGGCGCTCGCGCTGCCACAGCGCGTAGTCGGCGTACTGCACCGGCAAGGCCGGCAGCCGCACGGCCGCGCCCGACGCCGATGCCAGCCGGTAGGCCGACGCCAGGTCCGCCGACAGAAGGGGGTTGGACCAGGCGTCCGACACGATGTGGTGTAGGCAGACCGCCAGCACATGCGTGTCTTCGGACAACCTGATCAAGCGCGCCACCAGCGCGGGGGCGGCCTCCAGGTCGAACACGTGCAGCGCCGTCTCGTCCGCGAGCGCGTCGGCGCGCGCCTGCCGCCCGGCCTCGGCCTGCCCGGACAGGTCGAGGCGCTGCAGCACGAATGCCGCGTTGCGCAGCATCTGCTGCATGGGCACGCCGTCCTTCTCGAAGAAGCGGGTGCGCAGGATGCCGTGGCGATCGATCAGGGCCTGGAACGCACGCTCCAGCGCATTCGCGTCCAGCGGGCCGTGCAGGCTGAACCTGCGCGGCAGGTTGTAGGCCGTCAGCCCCGGCGCCAGGCGCTGCAGGACCCAGAGCTGCTCCTGCGCGGGAGACAAGGGCACCTCGTCGCCGTCGGAAACCCGGTGCCGGATGCCGTCGTCGACCTCCCACCCTTCGCTGCGCGCCCCGTCGTTGATTGCCGAAATCCGCTGCGCCGCGTGGGTGCCGTTCATCGCTGTTCCATCCTGCATGTCGAACCGTTCCTGTGCATGAGCATGTGCATGTGCAACCCGCCGCTCATGCGCCGGGCGCATCCTGGCGCCGGGCCTCTTCGTGCGCGCGCGCACTCGTTTCCATTCGCTCGGCGTCCGCGCCCTCCATCGCCCGAAGCGCCGCCGCCAGCGAGGCGACCGAGGGATGGTCGAACACCAGCCCCGGCGCCACATCGACGCGCAGCAGCTTGCGCAGGCGCGCCACCAGCTTGATCACCAGCAGCGAGTGCCCGCCCAGTTCGAAGAAGTCGTCGTCCACGCCGATGGCATCGCGCCCGACCAGCGTGGCCATGCACCCGGCCAGCACCGATTCGAGCGCGTCACGCGGCGGCGCCGTCACCGCCGTGGCCGCCGTGCCCGCCATGCCCGCGCCCCGCGCGTCGGCGCTTGCCGCTGCCAGCAACGACTGCCGGTCTATCTTTCCGTTCGGCAGCCGCGCGAACTCCGCAACGAAGGTGCAGCGCGCGGGCACCATGTGCGCCGGCAGCAGCGTGGCGAGCTGCCCCGTCAGCGCCGCACGTCCGGCTTCGGACGCGAGCGCCGCGTCGGGCACGACGAAGGCCCGGAGCTCGGCGTCGGCAACGCCGCCGGCCGGCGCCAGAACCACAACCACGGCCTGCCGCACGCCGGGCTGCGACAGCAACACCGCCTCCACCTCGGCCGGCTCCACGCGAAAGCCCCGCACCTTGACCTGGTCGTCGGCGCGTCCCGCCAGGCGCAGGCCCCCCTCGGGCAGCACGCACGCCAGGTCGCCCGTGCGGTAGAGCCTTTGCCCGGGCAGGAACGGATCGGCGACGAAGGCGCCCTCCACCTCCCGGTTCAGGTAGCCGCGGCACAGCTGCGCGCCGCCGACGTACACCGCCCCGAGCGCGCCGGCCGGCACCGGTTGCAAGGCCTCGTCCAGCACGTGGACGCGGTTGTTCGCCAGCACGCGCGACAGCGGCAACACCGAAGCCGGGCCCGAGAGCGCGGACACGGCCGCCCCGCCTGCGGACACCCGGTGCACCATCACGCCCACCGTCGTTTCCGTGGGGCCGTAGTGGTTGTAGACCACGGTCTGCGGTGCAAGCCGGGCGATGCGCTCGATGAGCGAGCGCGGTGCGGCCTCGCCGCCCAGCACCAGCGTGGCGGGCAGCTGCGGCGCCTCGTCCTCCAGCAGGGCCTCCAGGTGGGAGGGCACCATCTTGAGCGCGTCGACGCGGCGCTCGCGCATGAAGCCCGCGAAAGCGTGCGCGTCCTTCACGTCGCCCGGTCCTGCCACGACGAGGCAGGCGCCGTGGTGGAACGCGCTGAAGAGCGCCGTGTTGCCCAGGTCCGCGACGACCGAGCTGGTGAGCGCCCAGCGGCGGCACCGGCCCAGATCCATGGCCGACGACACCGCGGCCACGTAGTTGAGCAGCTGGCCCTGCTCGATCACCACGCCCTTGGGCGTGCCGGTCGAGCCCGAGGTGTAGAGCACATAGGCCAGGTCCTGCATCGCGGGCCGGTGTGCCGGCACGCTGCCGGCCGCGCCGTCGAGGTCCTTGCCGTCCATGGCATCCAGCGAAACCTCTCGCCACGGCACGGGGCCGGCCGGCAGCGGCCCGGCGGCATGGAGCACGAGCGACGGCCTGGCATCTTCCAGCACGGCCTGGCGCCGGGCGGCGGGCCACTCGGGGTCCAGCGGCAGGTAGCCCGCTCCGATGCGCCAACTCGCGAACATCGCCACCAGCAGGTCGGCCGAGCGCGCAAGGTCGAGCGCCACCAGCGTGCCGGCCACGGCCCCCCGGGCCCGCAGGCCGTGCGCCATGCGGTCGATCCGCGCATCGAATTCGCGGTAGCTCAGCCGCAGGTCGCCGGCCTCGAGCGCGGGCGCGTCCGGCGTCGTGCGCGCCCAGCCGGCGACCTGCTCGGCCAGCGTGAGGGTTCCGAAGTCGGCCACCGCGCCGTGGGCCGCGCGCAGCAGCAGCTCGCGCTCGCGCTCGCCGACCAGCGCAAGACCGCCGACCGGCGCATGCGGCTGCGCCAGGGCACTCGCCAGCAAGGTGGCGTACTGCCACAGCAGCCGCTCCAGCGACTGCGGCGAGTGGCGCGCTGCATCGGCATGCAAGCGCAGGGAGAGCCCCTGCCCGGGCTGTCCGGCCTGCCCGACCTGCAGCGCCAGCTCGAAGCAAGGCGACGGGCCGGGCGCGGCCTCCACGCGCCACGCCATGCCGCCCTGCAGCCGCACCGGCGCCTCGTCGAACGTGAACCCCACGTCGAGCTGCGCGGACATCGGCGGCGCATCGATCGCCCAGTACTCCTGCGCCTCGGTGTGCGCCTCGAGCGTTGCGCCCAGGCGCGCGAGCCAGTGCGAGAACCGCTCCTCGGGCGCGATGTCCACGACCATCGGCAGGATCTTCTCGAACACACCCACGGCGCCCTGCATCACTTCGTAGTTGCGCCGGCAATCGTTCTGCCAGCCGGCAACGAACGGCCGGTGGCCCGTCAACCGCGCCAGCAACAGCCACCACACGGCCTGCATCAGCAGCGCCGTGTCGCAGCCGTTCTGCCCGGCCACTTCCTGCGCGCGGGCAGCAAGGGTTGCGTCCAGAGGCAGCGCGTGGCTGATGCATGTACGCACGCCTGCCGGCGTGGCCTCGCGCACGCCGTCCATGCGGGTGTTCAGCCGTGGCGCCTGCAGTACGCCGGCACGCTCGATGCACGCACGCCAGTAGGCGCGCCCTTCGTCCGCTTCTTCGGCGCCGTCGAGCTCCTGGCGCCATTCGACGAACTGCGCGTACTGAAAGACCTCGTCCGCATCGACGGCCTGCCCCGTCAGGTAGGCCGTGGCCACCTGGTCCAGCAGGCACTGCAGGCTGCCCTTGTCCGCGGCGAACACGCTGGCCACCAACAGCAGCTTGTGCCGCGTTTCGCCGATCCGGGCGAGGCCGACGCGCAGCAGCGCGCCGCTTGCAACGTCCAGCGGCGCCTGCGTGCAGCCGGCGGTCCAGTCGGCCAGCGCGGCCGCGCTGTCGGCGCTGTCGGTGCCACCGCAAAGGTCGACCCTGTGCCAATGCGGCGCCGCCGGCGCCGCATCGCGCGCCTGTTGCCGCAGGCCGCGGAAGCCGGGAACCTGCAACACCGCCGCGTGCAAGGCGCCATGGGTCCGCACGACCGATTGCACCGCGGCCTCCAGGCGCGCCGCATCGAGCTCGCCTTCAAGATCGGCCAGCAGCACGAGCCTGGGCGCGCCGGTCGCGGCGTGCTCCCCGTGCTGGGCCCAGGCGGCACGCTGCTCCGGGCTGAGCGGCAAGGAGGAAGAAGAGGCAAGGAAAGCCGGGGTCTCGAACATCGCAGCCATCGCTTCAGCCCTCCGACACCACGGGCTGCCCTGCGGCGGCGGGCAAGTTGCCCCCCGCGCCGCCCGCGCCGGCAGCTTGCGCGAGCGTGGCGCGGTCGCACATCGCGCCCATCGCCACCACGATCTTGCGCGGCCCCTCGTACGGGTCGCGCGCGTGCGCCGCGAGCATGTTGTCGAGCATCACCACATCGCCTTGGCGCCAGTCGAAGCGCACGGCGCAGGCTTCATACGCACGGCCGACGACGGCCATGGTCTGGTCGTCGATCGGCGTGCCGTCGCCATAGGTCACGTGGCGCGGCAGCCGGTCCAGGCCGCCGGCCACGGCCAGCAGGTCTTCGCGCGCGTCCGCCTCCAGGCAGCTCGCGTGGTGCAGCTGGACCTGGTTGAAGAACACGCGCTCGCCCGTGACCGGGTGCGTGATCACCGCGGGACAGCGGGTGCGCGTCTGCAGCGTCTCGTCGTCCAGCCAGCGCCAGACGGTGCCGGCCAGCGCGAGGCGGTGCTCGACCTGCGCCTTGCTGTCGGTCTTGAAGAAGTCCTGCCAGCTCACGTCCAGCCGGGGCATGAAGGTGCGCACGTACAGCAGCTCCCTGCGCTCGAACTCGGCCACCACGTCGGGCGGCAGGTGGCGCAGCATCTCCCGGCAATCGACGATGGGCGTGGCGCCCCCCACGGGCGAAGGCTGCTCGCAGAAGAACCACTGCTTGCGCGGCCAGCGCTCGAGATGCGAACTCTCGTTGTGAAACAGGATCATCTGGCGCTCGGGGTACGGCGTCGAGCGGTAGGTGTTGCGCCCGCCCTCCTTCTTCGGCAGATCGCCGTAGCCGCCGTAGAGCTCGGGCTCGATCACTTCCGCGAAGGCCTCGAACTCCTGCGGCGTGCGCAGGCCGAAGTTGCGCAGCAGGATGCCGCCATGCGTGCAGAGGCTCGCCTCGATGGAGTCGCGCTGCTCCCGGGCCCACGCCACCGCGTCGATGTCGCTGCTCGCGGCCTCGATGACCAGCGGGAACGTCCGCTGCGCCGAAAGGAAGGAGGTGCGCACGGGCGAGCGCGGCGCCGCCGGGGCCCCACGCGCCTTGTCCGCGAATTTCTTGAGCTTGTGCAACTTGCCCAGCGTGGGCGAACTGGATGACATGTTTTTTGTTTCCGGGTTGGCTTGAATGACGAAATGCGCCAGCAGCCCCTCGGGTGCGGCGACCACCTGCTGCAGCAGGTCGCGCCACGCGAGCGACGCGCGCTCGATGGTTTCGCGCCGGTACAGGCTGGAGGCAAAAGTCCACTCGGCGCGCAGGCCGCGCGCGCTCTCGCTCACGAAGACCGCGAGATCGAACTTCGAGGTGGTCACGGGTTTCGCGATGGGCTCGACAACGACGCCCGGGATCTCGAAGCGCCCTTCGGGCGTGTTCTGCATGACGAACAGCACCTGCACCAGCGGGCTGTGTTCGCGGGTGCGCGGCACGCCGGCCAGCTCGACGATCTGCTCGAACGGCACGTCCTGGTGCTCGAAGGCCGACAGCGTGCTCTCCTTGACCTTCGCGAGCCACTGCACGAACGCCAGCGCGGGCGCGAGCCGGGAGCGCAGCGGCACGACGCCGACGAAGAAACCGATCAGGTCCTCGAGCGCCGGGTGGTCGCGCCCGGCAACGTCGGTGCCGACCACCAGGTCGTCGGTGGCCGCCTGCCGGTGCAGCATCAGCAGGAAGGTCGACAGCAGCACCACGTACAGCGAGGTCTTCTGCGCCCTGGCCAGGCCGTGCAACGCCTGCGCGAGCTCGTGCCCCACGTCGATGCCGACCGTGTCGCCCGCCGTCGACGCCACGCGGGGGCGCGCGCGGTCGGGGCCCAGCGTGGACACGGCGGGGGCGCCCTGCAGGTAGCCGCGCCAGAACGCGGCATCGCGCGCAAAGCGCTGCGCGATCTTTCGGTGATGCCAGTCGGCGTAGTCCGCGTACTGGATTGCGAGGGGCGCGAGCGGCGAATCCCGCCCGTCCCGCAGCGCCGCGTACAAGGCCATGAAGTCCTGCACGAAGACGGCTTCCGACCAACCGTCGAACACGATGTGGTGCACGCACAGCAGCAGCACATGCACCTCGGGCTGCAGGCGCAGCACGGCGGCCGCGAAGGCCGGGCGGGCGCCCAGGTCGAACGCGGTGCCCGCGTGCGCGGCGAGCGCGTCGTGCATCGCGCTCGCCTGGCGTTCGCCCGCGAGGTGCGAGAGGTCCGTCAGCGGAACGACAAGGCCACCGCCCGGCGCGATGCGCGCCACGGGATCGCCGTCGTCGTTCTCGGGGAACCAGGTGCGCAGCACTTCGTGCCGCTGCACGAGCGCATCGAGCGTGGCCCGGACCAGATCGACGTCGAGCGCGCCCGACAGACGCAGCGCCGCGGAGATGTTGTAGGCCGCGTGCTGGCCCGCCGATGCATCGGCCAGCCGGTTCACCAGCCACAGGCGCTGTTGCGCAGGGGAAAGCTTCATCTCGGCCACGCGGCCGATCGGTTGCAGCACCGGCTCCTGGCCGGCCGGCGGTGCCTCGTGCATCGCCTGCCGGGCCACGCCTGCAAGATCGAGGAGCACCGGGTGCTCGAAGATCCGGCGCAGCGGCAGCTCGAAGCCGCCTTCGACGCGGGCCCTCGACGCCAGTTGCGCAGCCAGCAGCGAATGCCCGCCGAGCTCGAAGAAATTGTCGTGCCGCCCCACGCGCGCCACGCCCAGCACCTGGGCCCAGAGGGCGGCCAGCTGCGCTTCCACCGCGTCGGCGGGCGCCTCGTAGGCCCGCTCGCCCGCGAACTCCACCGCGGGCAGTGCCTTGCGATCGACCTTGCCGTTGCCGTTCAAGGGCAGGCGCTCGAGCACGACGACGGCGGCCGGGACCATGTAGTCGGGCAACGCCGCCGCGAGCCGCGTTCGCAGCACGCCGGTGTCCATCGCCTGCCCGGCCTGCAAGGCGATGTAGCCGACCAGCGACGCACCGCCCGCACCACCTGCACCGCCCGCACCTCCCACACTTTCGCGCGCCACCACCACGGCCTCCCGCACCTCGGGCTGCGCCAGCAGCTGCGCCTCGATCTCTCCCAGCTCGATGCGAAAGCCCCGCACCTTCACCTGGTGGTCGATGCGCCCCAGGTACGCCAGTTGCCCTTCGGCGTCCCAGCGCACCAGGTCGCCCGTGCGGTACAGCCGCTCTCCGTTCGCCGCCGCCACGAAGCGCTCCGACGTCAGGGCCGCGCGCTGGAAGTAGCCGCGCGCCAGGCCGATGCCGCCCAGGAACAGTTCGCCCGGCACGCCCACGGGCGCCGGGTTCAGGAACCCGTCCAGCACGTGGAGCGTCGTGGCCGCGATCGGCCCGCCGATGCGCGGCGTGCCGCGAACCCGCGCGGCCGTGGACCAGATCGTGGTTTCGGTGGGACCGTACATGTTCCACAGCTCGACACCCAGCGTCAGCAGGTCGTCGGCAAGGTCCTGCTGCAGCGCTTCTCCGCCGCACAGGCCCTTGAAGTTCGCGCGCCGGCTGCCGTTCCACCCGGTGGCCCGCAAGAGCCGCCAGCCCGCGGGCGTCGACTGCAGCACCGTGGCACCGCTGGCATGCAGGAGCTCGCCGAGCGCGCCGCCGCTTCGCACGGCATCCCTCGACGCCAGCACGATGCGCGCGCCGCTCAGCAGCGGCAGGTAAAGCTCCAGGGCCGCGATGTCGAACGACAGCGAGGTGACCGCCACCAGCACGTCGTCCGGTGCCATGCCCGGCGCGTCCTTCATGCTGCGCATGAAGTGGCTGAGCGACCGGTGCCGCACCATCACGCCCTTCGGCTTGCCGGTGGAGCCGGAGGTATAGATGACGTAGGCCAGGTTCTCGCCGTCCAGCGCGACCTGCGGGTTGGCATCGGCGCAGCCGCGGGTGTCCAGCGTGTCCAGCGCCAGCACCCGAAGCGCCCCGGCGCGCGGCCACAGGGCACCCAGGTGGCTCTGCGTGAGCAGCCACCCGATGCCGCTCTCGGCCACCATGTGGGCCAGCCGGTCCGCCGGATGTTCCGGGTCCAGCGGCACATAGGCGCCGCCGGCCTTCAGGACCGCCAGCACGCCCACCACCATGTCGATGGAGCGCTCGAGCGCGATGCCTACCCGGGCCTCCGGCTTCACGCCCAGCGCGATCAGGCAATGGGCCAGGCGATTGGCCCGTGCATTGAGTTCCGCGTAGCTCAGGGCCTGGTCGCCGAAGACCAGCGCAACCGCCTGCGGATGGCGCGCAACCTGGCGCTCGATCAGCCGGTGCACCGGCAGGTCGCCGTCGTATCGCACGGTGTTTTCGCCCCACGCGGCGAGCTGGCGCTGCTCGCCGCCGGACATCAGCTCGAGTTCGCAGACCCGCCGCCCGGGCTGCTGCGCCAGGGCCTGCACGATGGTCTCGACGGCGGCGATCATCAAGCCGCACACGCGCCCGGCGTCCACCGATTCGTGAATCTGCGCGGCCAGCGCAAAGCCCTCGCCCAGGTCGTCCACCGCCATCTCGACCGGATAGTTGGTGCGCTCCCTGCTGCCCAGGATCTGCATGCCCTGCCACGGCTGGGCCGCATCGACGGCCTTGGCCGGCTTGCCCTGCCGCGCGCCGTAGCGGTAGTTCAGCAGCGCCGTGAACAGCGGCATGCGCTGCGGCAGTCCGCTGCAGCGCTGCGCCAGCGACAGGCTGGCGTATTCGTGGTGCATCAGCTCGATCAGCGCCGCATGCGTGTGTCGAACGCAGGCCTGCACGCCCTGCGTTCCCAGCCGGATGCGCACGGGCAGCGTGTTGATGAACATGCCCAGGGCGCGGTCCACGTTCGCGCCGCCCTGCATGCGGCCGAACAGCACGGTGCCGAACACCACGTCGTCCCGGCCCGCGGTCTTGCCCAGCACCATCGCCCAGGCCGTGTGGAACAGCGCGGCGGCGCTCACGCCGTGCGCCTGCGCCTGGTGCCTGACCTGCGCCGCGAGCCCGGTGTCCAGCACCACCGAGGCCTCCCGCACCCGGGTGCCGTCGCCCTGCACGTCGAGCAGGCCGAAGGGTGCCGTCGGCTCTTCCACGTCGGCCAACATCTGGCTGAAGAAGGCCTGGTGCCCGGCCAGGCCGCCGTCCAGACGGGCCTGGCCGACGAAGCGCCGGAACGGCACGGGCGCCGACAGTTCGGCCCGCCGTCCTTGCTGGATCAGCGAGATTTCCTCGACCACCAGTTCCAGCGTGGTGTGGTCCACCACCAGGTGATGGCTGGACAGCTGGAGCAGCCAGCGGGCGTTCACCGCGTCATGCGCCGCGACGGCCGCAAGCATCGGCGCCCTGCGCACGTCGATGCGCGAGGCGGCCGGCGCGGCATCGGCGAGCCACTGGAGCTCGAGCGCGGCCCGGCGATGCACCACCTGCACCGGCTCGGGGAGCTCTTCCCACATGACGGCGGTCCGCAGGATGTCGTGGCGCGCGATCACCTCGTTGAAGCTGGCGACGAAGCGCAGCAGCCCGTCGCGGCTGTCGAAGCTCAGGCTGTTCAGCGTGACGTAGGCATCCGCCTCGGCATGCAGGCGGTGATGGAAGAGCATGCCCTCCTGCATGGGCACCAGGGGGTAGATGTCCTGGATGTTGGCGACCCCGCCCGGCACGGCCGCCTCGATGCGCGCGATCTGCGGCGCGTCCAGCGCCACCAGCGTCAGCATCCGCGGCTCGATGGCCCGGCACTCCGCCGGAATCCCGTTGGCCGGAACGACCACCTCGGCGCGCGCCGGCGCCTGCGCCAACGCCTGCGCGAAGGCGCCGAGCCGGGGCTGCTGGAACAGCGTGCGCACCTGCGCGGCCAGGCCTTGGGCGCGCATGCGCTCCAGCAGCCGCAGCGCCAGCAGCGAATGGCCGCCCAGCTCGAAGAAGTCGTCCTCGCGGCCCACGCGTTCCACGCCGAGCACGTCGGCCCAGATGGCCGCGAGCTTCTGCTCGTGCTCGCCCACGGGCGCCTCGTACGCCCGCTCGCTCGTGAACGCCGCCGCCGGCAGCGCCTGCCGGTTGACCTTTCCGTTCGCGTTCAACGGCAGCCCGTCGAGCACCATGACCACCGCGGGAACCATGTAGTCGGGCAAGGCCTCGCCCAGCCGCGACTTCAGCTGCGCAGCGTCGGCCACGTGGCCCGCCTGCGCCGACACATAGCCCGCCAGGCGCGTGCCGGCGGGACCTTCGTCGGCCACCACCACGGCCTCGCGCACCTCGGGCTGTGCCAGCAGTTGCGCCTCGATCTCTCCCAGCTCGATGCGAAAGCCTCGCACCTTCACCTGGTGGTCGATGCGCCCCAGGTACGCCAGTTGCCCTTCGGCGTCCCAGCGCACCAGGTCGCCCGTGCGGTACAGACGCTCTCCGTTCGCCGCCGCCACGAAGCGCTCCGACGTCAGGGCGGCCCTGTGCAGGTAGCCGCGCGCCAGGCCGGCACCCGACACGTGCAGTTCGCCGGGCACGCCCACCGGCACCAGGTTCAGCTGCGCATCGAGCACCCGCAGCCCGAGGTCCGGAATCGCCAGGCCGACCGGGCTGCGCTGCCGGTCCAGGTCCGCCACGGTGATCCGGCGGTAGGTCACGTGCACCGTCGTCTCGGTGATGCCGTACATGTTGACCAGCTGCGGGCTGTCGTCGCCGTGGTGCGCGATCCACTGGCGCAGCCGCTGCGGGTCCAGCGCCTCGCCGCCGAAGATCACCACGCGCAGCGACAGGCGGTCCTGGTCGCCCTCACCGCCCTCACTGCCCCCGCCGTTCCCGCCGTCCCGCCAGGCCTGCGGCAGGCTGGTCAACTGGCCGAACGCCGACGGCGTCTGGTTGAGCACCGTCACCTTGCGCGTGCGCAGCAGCTGCAGGAAGTCCTCCGGCGAGCGGCTGACCCAGAACGGCACGATGACCAGCGTACCGCCGGTACACAGCGCCCCGAAGATCTCCCAGACGGAGAAATCGAAGGCATAGGAATGGAACAGGGTCCAGGTGTCTTGCGGCCCGAATCCGAACCAGGCGTCGGTGGCGTCCAGCAGCCGCGTCACGTTGCCGTGGCACATCTGCGCGCCCTTGGGCCTGCCGGTGGAGCCCGAGGTGTAGATCACGTAGGCAAGGTTCTGGCCGTGCACCGCGACCTGCGGGTTGCCCTGCGGCTGCGCGTGCAGGTCCAGCGCGTCCAGCGCCAGCACGCGCAGCGCCCCGGCACCCGGCACCAGCGACTGCAGGTGGCTTTGCGTCAGCAGCAGCGCCACGCCGCTGTCGCGCACCATGTAGGCGAGCCGCTCGGGCGGGTACGCGGGGTCCAGCGGCACATAGGCGCCGCCGGCCTTCAGGATGCCCAGCAGGCCCACCACCATCT
The DNA here is from genome assembly GCF_056394985.1 of Variovorax sp. 10N412. Lineage (NCBI taxonomy): Bacteria > Pseudomonadati > Pseudomonadota > Betaproteobacteria > Burkholderiales > Comamonadaceae > Variovorax > Variovorax sp. 10N412. The sequence goes on along the minus strand of NZ_JBFTIO010000004.1, from coordinate 240,360 downwards.
CCATGGAGCGTTCCACCGCGATGCCCACCCGGGTCTCCGCCTTCACGCCCAGGCCGATCAGGTGGTGGGCGAGGCGGTTGGCCCTGGCATTGAGTTCGCCGTAGCTCATCGTCTGGTCGCCGAGCGCCAGCGCCGTGGCGTCGGGATGCGCCGCGGCCTGCCGCTCGACCAGGCGGTGCACCGGCGTCGACTGGTCGAAGCCTTGCGCATTCGCGCCCCAGGCCACCAGCTGCGCGCTTTCGGCCTCGCTCAGCAGCGCCACCTCGCCCACGGTCTGCTCGGGGCGCTGCGCCAGGGCCTGCAGCACCGCCAGGTAGTGGCCCGCCATGCGCTCGATGGTCGAGGCATCGAACAGCTCCGGCGCATAGCTGAACTTCGCATGCAGCCGACCGTCGGGGCTTTCGTCGGTGACCAGCATCAGCTCGAACTGCGCGGCCTGGGTGCCCAGGTCCCACGGCGCCAGCGCCAGCCCCGGCAGCCCTTCCAGGGCCGAGAAGTCCGCGCGCTGGTGATTGAACAGCACCTGGAACAGCGGCTGCACGCCCGGAATGCGCTCGGGCTGCAGGGCCTCGACCAGTTGCTCGAACGGCAGGTCCTGGTGCATCTGCGCGCCCAGTGCCGCCTCCTGCGTGCGCGCCAGCACCTGCAGCAGGCTGCTGCGGCTGTCCACCGCCGCGCGCAGCACCTGCGTGTTGACGAAGAAGCCGACGACGCCCTCGGTTTCCATGCGGTGGCGGTTCGCAATCGGCACGCCCACGCGAATGTCTTCCTGGCCGCTGCAGCGCCCGAGCAGCACCTGGAAGCCGGCCAGCAGCACCATGAACACCGTGCCGCCCTGGCTGCGGGCCCGCTTGTGCAGGCCGTCCACCAGCGACGCCGGTAGTTCGACCCGATGGCTGGCCGCGCCGTAGCGGGCATCGGGCCTTCGGGCGCGGTCCAGCGGCAGTTGCAGCACCGGCTGCGCGTCGCCGAGCTGCGCTTTCCAGTAGGCCAGCTGGCGTTCCTGCTCGCCGGCTTCCAGCCAATGCCGCTGCCACACCGCGTAGTCGGCGTACTGGACCGGCATGGCCTGCAACGCCACCGCTTCGTGCCGCACGCAGGCGCGGTACTGCGCCACGAACTCGTCCACGACGATCTGCAGCGAGCCGCCGTCGGACACGATGTGGTGCATCACCAGCACCAGCAGGTGCGTTTCAGGCGCCAGCCGAACCAGCGCCACCCTCATCAGCGGCCCTTGCGTCAGGTCGAAGGGCGTGTGGCAGATGCGCCGCGCCGCGTCCCGGGCCATGGCCTCGCGCGCGCCGGCATCCGCATCGCCCAGGTCCAGCAGCGTGAAGTCGAGCTCGCCGCTGTCGCGAATCAGCTGCTCGGCGAGTCCGTCGGCATCGGCGCGAAACACCGTGCGCAGCGATTCGTGGCGGGCCACCAAGGCCTTGAAGCTCGCGTGCACCGCGTCCGCATCCAGCGGCCCCGTGAGCTTGAGCGCATCGCTGATGTGGTAGGCCGTGCTCTGCGGATCGAGCTGCCACAGGAACCACTGGCGCAGTTGCGCGTAGGACACGGGGCAGCGGTGCCGCGCCGCGTCCTCGCGCGGCAGGATGGGGAACTGCCCGAGCGTCAGGCCCCGGGAACGGATGCCCTCGTACACCACGCGGCGCTGCTCGCTCGACAGGCGCGAAAAGCGCTCGGCGATGCGACGGGTTGCTGCGGTTTCCATCAGGCGGTCTCCATGCTGTCCAGCAGCGAATCGATTTCTGAAAGGGCCTGGGCCGCGGGACTGTCCCGAAGGGCCGCGGCCATCCGCTCGGCCATGGCGGCCAGGGTCGGGTACTGGAAGACGTCGCGCACCGTGAGCCCGCCGGGCATGGCCGCATGCAGGCGCGCCACCAGCCGCGTGGAGAGCAGCGAGTGCCCGCCCAGCTCGAAGAAGTTGTCGTCGCGGCCCACGCGCGCCACGCCCAGCACCTCGGCCCAGATGGCGGCCAGCTGTTCTTCGGTCTCCCCCCTGGGCGCTTCGTATGCGTTGCCGGGCAAAAACTCCGGCGCCGGCAGCGCCTTGCGGTCGACCTTGCCGTTCGGGGTCAGCGGCAGCGCGCCCAGCACCACCAGCACCGCCGGGACCATGTGCTCGGGCAACAGCTCGCCCAGGCGCTCGCGCAGCGCGGCCGCGTCGATCGCCCGGCCGCCCTGCGCGGCCACGTAACCCACCAGCCGCGTGCCCGCCTGGCCCTCGCTGGCGAGTGCCACCGCTTCGCGAACCTCCGGCTGCGCCAGCAGGGCGGCCTCGATGTCCCCCAGCTCGATGCGAAAGCCCCGCACCTTCAACTGGTGGTCGATGCGCCCCAGGTACTCCAGCTGGCCCTCCTGGTTCCACTTCACCAGGTCGCCGGTGCGGTACAGGCGAGCGCCGTCTTCCGCCGCGATGAAGCGCTCGGCCGTCAGGCCTGCGCGGTTCAGGTAGCCGCGCGCCAGCCCGGCGCCCGACACGTACAGCTCGCCCGCGATGCCCAGCGGCATCGGGTTGAGCTGCCCGTCGAGCACCCGCAACCCGAGGTCGGGAATCGCGATGCCCACGGGGCTGCGCGCCTGCACCAGGTCGGCGGCGGTGATGCGCCTGAAGGTCACGTGCACCGTGGTCTCGGTGATGCCGTACATGTTGAACAGCCGGGGGCTGTCGTCGCCGTGGCGCTCGATCCAGCCGCGCAGGCGTTGCGGGTCCAGCGCCTCGCCGCCGAAGATCACCGTGCGAAGCGCCAGGCCGCCTTCGTGCGACTGCGGCAAGCCGGCCAGTTGCCCGAAGGCCGAAGGCGTCTGGTTGAGCACGGTCACGCGCTGCGTGCGCAGCAGCTGCAGGAAGTCCTCCGGCGAGCGGCTGACCCAGAACGGCACGATCACCAGCTTGCCGCCGGTGCACAGCGCCCCGAAGATTTCCCACACGGAAAAGTCGAAGGCGTAGGAGTGGAACAGCGTCCAGACGTCGTCGGGGCCGAAGCCGAACCACGCGTCGGTGGCGCCGAGCAGGCGGCTCACGTTGCGATGGCAAAGCTGCGCGCCCTTGGGCCGGCCCGTGGAGCCGGAGGTGTAGATGACGTAGGCGAGGCTGTCGGCGTGCAGCCCGACCTCGGGGTTGGTGACGGGCTCGGCGGACAGGTCGAGCGTGTCCAGCGGCAGCACCTGCAGCGCGCCGATGGCGGGGGCCTGCAGGTGGGCCTGCGTGAGCAGCAGTGCGATGCCGCTGTCGGCCACCATGAAGGCCAGGCGGTCCGCGGGGTAGTCCGGGTCCAGCGGCACGTAGGCGCCGCCGGCCTTCAGGATGGCCAGGATGCCCACGACCATCTCGAGCGAACGCTCCACCGCGAGGCCCACCCGGGTCTCGGGCCTCACACCCAGGGCGATCAACCGGTGTGCAAGGCGGTTGGCCTGCGCATTGAGTTCGCCGTAGCCCAGCGTCTGCGCGCCGAAGACCAGCGCCACCGCATCGGGGCGCGCCTGCGCCTGGCGTTCGATCAGCCGGTGGATGGGTTGCGCCGTTCCGGCCGCCGCGGTCGCTCCGGCCGCTCCGGTCGCTTCGGCTGCTTGCACGGGTGCGCCCCACGCAGCGAGCTGGGCGCGCTCGGCGTGTGCCAGCAGCACCACGTCGCCCACCGCCTGCGCGGGGCAGTCGGCCAACGCCGCCAGCACCGCGAGGTAGTGGCCCGCCATGCGCGCGATGGTTTGCGGCGCGAACAGCTCCGCCGCGTAGCGCAGGCTCGCCGTCACGCGGCCGTCGTCGCCTTCGCTGGTCTCCAGCGTCAGCTCGAACTGCGCCGCCTGCGCGTCCAGGTCGCATTCGGTCAGCGTGAGCCCGGGCAGCCGGTGCAGTGCCTTCAGGTCACCCCGCTGGTGATTGAACATGACCTGGAACAGCGGGGTGGCGCCCAGGCTGCGCTCGGGCTGCAACGCTTCGACCAGCTGCTCGAACGGCAGGTCCTGGTGCGCCTGCGCGCCCAACGCCGCGTCTTTCGCGCGGGCCAGCACGCGCGCCAGGCTCTCGCGCCCGTCGAGCACGTTGCGCAGCACCTGCGTGTTGACGAAGAAGCCGATGACGCCTTCGGTCTCCGCACGGTGGCGGTTGGCCACGGGCACGCCCACGCGGATGTCGGGCTCGCCGGTGTAGCGGCTCAGCAGCACCTGGAAGCCAGCCAGCAGACCCATGAACAGCGTGGCACCCTGGCCCTGCAGGCGCCGTTGCAGGCGCTGCACCAGATCGCCCGGCAGTTCGAAGCCGTGCCGCGCGGCGCTGTAGCGGCCGTCGGCCTTTCTGGCGTGGTCGGTGGGCAGCTGCAGCACGGGCTGCCCGGTGCCGATGTGGTGGGTCCAGTACGCCAGCTGGCGGTCGCGTTCGCCGGCTTCGAGCCAGTCGCGCTGCCACGCGGCGTAGTCGGTGTACTGGATCGGCAACGGCGGCAGCACGACCGCGGCGCCCTGCACATGGGCGCGGTAGTGCGCCACGAATTCGTCGACGAGCACCTGCATCGACCAGCCGTCGGACACGATGTGGTGCATCACCACGACGAGCAGGTGTTCGTCCGTTGCGAGGCGGATCAGCCCGACGCGCAGCAGCGGGCCTGCGGCCAGGTCGAAAGGCGTGTGGCTCAGGCGCAGCGCTTCTTCGCGGCTGCGCGTTTCGCGTTCGGCCTCGGTGCGCCACGCGGCAAGGTCGACCGTTGCCAGTTCGAGCGGGCCGGCTTCCTGGACGACCTGCTCGGCCAGGCCCTGCGCGTCGGCGCGGAACACGGTGCGCAGCGACGCGTGGCGCTGCACCAGCGCGTCGAAGCTCGCACGCACGGCCGCGGCATCGAGCCGGCCCACGATCTTCAGCGCGCCGCTGATGTGGTACGCGGTGCTCGACGGATCGAGCTGCCACAGGAACCACTGGCGCATCTGTGCATGCGACAAGGCCAGTTTGCCGGCGCGCTGCGCCGCACCCAGCACGGGAATTGCCTGCGTTTCCGCGGGGCGGCCGGCCTGGAGCGCATGCGCGATGCGCGCCACGCTCTGGTGTTCGAACATCTGGCGAGGCGTCAGGTGCACGCCGGCCCGAGCCGCGCGCGCGGTGACCTTGAGGCTGAGGATGGAATCGCCGCCGAGCTCGAAGAAATTGTCGGTGCGGCCCACGCGGGGCAAGCCCAGCACGTCGGCCCAGATCGCCGCAAGCGCTTGCTCGACGTCCCCCTCGGGGGCTTCGTACGCTCGGTCGCTGGTGAACTCCGGCGCCGGCAGTGCCTTGCGGTCTACCTTGCCGTTGGCGTTCAGGGGCAGTGCGTCGAGCACCATGATTGCGCTGGGGACCATGTAGTCCGGTAGCGTCTCGGCGAGGCGTTCCCTGAGCGTCGCCGTGTCGATGTCGTTGCCCGAGACGTAGGCCACGAGCCTTGCGCCCGATGGGCCTTCGCTCGCTACGACGACTGCTTCGCGCACTTCGGGTTGCGCCTGCAGTTGCGCTTCGATCTCGCCCAGCTCGATGCGGAAGCCCCGCACCTTCACCTGGTGGTCGATGCGGCCCAGGTACTCCAGCTGGCCTTCGTTGTTCCAGCGCACGAGGTCGCCCGTTCGGTACAGGCGTTTTCCGTCGTTGGCTGCAATGAACCGCTCGGCAGTCAGGCCTGCTCGCTTCAAGTAACCGCGTGCGAGGTTGATGCCGCCCAGGTACAGCTCGCCAGCGACACCGGCAGGGACTTCGTTCAGGCTCTCGTCGAGGACATGCGCTTGTGTGTCGCTGATCGGCCGGCCGATCGGCACCTGGGTGCTGCCGTCATCTCGGCACGTCCACTGGGTGACGTGGATCGTGGTTTCCGTCGGACCGTACAGGTTGTGCAAGGTCGCGCCGCTCAGGCGTTGAAGCGCCTCCTTCTGCGTGGCTGCAGGCATCGCCTCTCCGCCGCAGATGATGTGCTTGAGCCTGGTCGTGGCCTCGATGCCCTCGTAGGCCAGGAAGGCTTGCAGCATCGAGGGCACGAAGTTCAGCGTCGTGATCTGGTGCTTCCGGATCAGTTCGACCAGGCGCACCGGGTCGCGGTGATCGCCGGGGTTGGCAATGACCAGCCTTGCACCGGAAGTCAGCGGCCAGAACATCTCCCACACCGACACGTCGAAGCCGAAGGGCGCCTTGTGCAGGACGGTGTCGGCGCCTTCCAGCGTGTAGAACTCCTGCATCCAGGCCATGCAGCTGAACAACGCTTGCTGCCTGATGGCCGCGCCCTTGGGGCGGCCTGTGGAGCCCGAGGTGTAGATGACGTAGGCGAGGTGTTCGCCGTGCAGGTTGACCTGCGGATTGGCATCCGACTCGGACGACGTATCGAGCGTGTCGAGTTCCAGCACTTCAAGCGCTTCGACGCCGGGAATCAGCGAGCGCAAACTGCTCTGGGTCAACAGCAACGCAATGCCGCTGTCTTCGACCATGTAGGAGAGCCGGTCCGCCGGGTAATCGGGGTCAAGGGGTACGTACGCACCACCCGCCTTCAACACCGCAAGGATGCCCACCATCATCTCGGTGGAGCGCTCCACGCAGAGGCCGACCAGCACGTCCGGACCCACGCCCAAGGCGATCAAGCGATGCGCAAGACGGTTCGCACGCGCATTGAGTTCCGCATAACTCAGCGCCTCGTCACCGAAGACCAGCGCAGGTGCAGAAGGCTGCAACTTCGCATGCGCCTCGATCTGCCGGTGCACGGGTTGCGCGCCCTCGTGGCTTTGATGGTTCTCGCTCCAGAGCGCAAGCTGCTCACGCTCCGCAGCCCCCATCAACACCACGTCACCCACCGCCACCTCAGGCTCTACAGCCAACGCCTCCAGCACCGCCAGGTAGTGCCCCGCCATCCGCTCGATCGTCTCCCTGTCGAACAGCTCCACCGCATACAAGAAGCTGGCCTCGACCCGCCCATCCTCGAACTCCAGCGTCTGCAGCGTCAACTCGAACTGCGCGTCTTCCTCCTCGAAGTCCAGCCGCTCCACCGACACGCCCGGCCACTTGGCCAGCGAGCGGTGGTCGCGCCGCACGTGGTTGAACATCACCTGGAACAGCGGGTTCGCGCTCAGGCTGCGTTCGGGCCGCAGCGCGCCGACCAACTGTTCGAACGGCAGGTCCTGGTGGGTCTGGGCGCCGATGGCGGTGTCGCGTGTCTGCACGAGCAGCTCGGCCAGCGTGGTGCGCGCCCCCATCCGCGAACGCAGCACCTGCGTGTTGACGAAGAAGCCCACCACGCCCGCCGTCTCCGCGCGGTTGCGGTTGGCAATGGGCACCCCCACGCGCGCATCGGTCTGCCCGGTGTGCCGGAACAGCAGCGCATTGAAGCCCGCGAGCAGCGCCATGAACAGCGTGGCGCCTTGTCCCTGGGCCTGCTGGCGCAGCCGCGCAACGGTGTCTGCCGGCAAGGCGGCGGTGATGCGCGCCGAGCCATAGCGCCCATCGGCATTGCGCGGCCGGTCCGTGTGCAGCGAGATCACCGGCTGCTCCGTGCCCAGGTGGTCGCGCCACCAGGCCAGCTGGCGTTCGCCCTCGCCGCCGTCCAGCCACTGGTTCTGCCACACGGCGTAGTCGGCGTACTGGACCGGCAGCGCCGCCAGCGCCGGGGAGCGGCCTTGCACGCGCGCGGCGTACTGCGCGGCGAGTTCGTCGAGCGAGAGCTGCACCGACCATCCGTCGGACACGATGTGGTGCATCACCACCAGCAGCTGGTGCGTCTGCTCGCCGGTCTTCAGCAATACCGCGCGCATCAGCGGGCCGCGCGTGAGGTCGAAGGGCTCGGTGCGAATGCGCCGAACCTCGGCGCGCACACCCTGTTCGCGTGCTGCGGTGTCCAGCGCGCTCAGGTCGATGCGGGGCAGCTCGACGGCCACGCCCTGCTGGATGATTTGCGCCGCACCGCCGTCGCCTTCCTCGCGAAAGACGGTGCGCAGCGACTCGTGACGGTCCACCAGCGCCTGCAGGCCCGCGCGCAGCGCGTCGGTGTCTAGCGGGCCGGTCAGCACCAGCCCGCCGCTCAGGTGGTAGGCCGTACGCGCCGGGTCCAGCTTCCACAGGAACCACTGGCGGCGCTGCGCGAAGGACAGCGGCGCGCGGTCGCGATCGCGCTCGGGGCGCGGGGAGATCGCGCTCCCGTCCTGGCGCGCGCCGGTGCCCGCGCCGCGCAGCCGCTGCTGCAGGCGGGCACGCTGTTCCGCGCTGAGGTTGGCGCGGCGTGCGGAAATATCCTGGATGTCGGGCATGGGGGCTTTTCTTCAGACGGTGGCGGACATGCGGTCCGGTGCGGCATCAGTGGGGTCGGTGGGGTCGGCGGGGCCGTCGTCCTCGATCTCTTCGATCAGCCGCGTCTCGACCAGCAAGGCCAGGTCGGCGACGGTGGGCGCCTTGAAAAACGCGGCGGGGTGCAGTTCGATCTCGTAGGTCTTGCGCACGCGCGCCAGGATCTGGATGGCCAGCAGCGAGTCGCCGCCCAGCTCGAACAGGTTGTCGTGCACGCCGACGGCGGCAATGCCCAGCATGTCCTGCCACACGTCGGCCAGCCCGGCTTCCAGCTCGCCTTCGGGGGCGACGTAAGCCGTGGCCAGCGCGGGGCGCGGGTGGTTGCGGCGCGATTCGCGCGACAGGCGCGTGGCGTGGGCGAGCGGGCCGTTCTCGATCAGTTCGAGCATGCCGCTGTCGAGCTCGCCCAGGCGCTGCGCGAGGTCGGTCGTCGAGATCAGCACCTGTGCGTGCGCCGGTCCGTTGACGATGCGTTCCAGCGCCAGCGCGCCCTCGGGGCCGCTCATGCCCACGCCCTCGGGCAGCACCATGCCCGCGGCCATGCCCAGGTCGCGCCAGGCGTCCCAGTTGACCGAGATGACGGGGTAGCCGGCACCGCGTCTTGCCTGTGCGGCCAGTGCGTCGAGGTAGGCGTTGGCCGCGGCGTAGTCGCTCTTGCCAAGGCCACCGGCCATGCTGGAGATGGACGAACACAAGAGCACGAAATCGGGTGCGTCGTCGCGCACGGCCGCCAGCAGCGCCTGCGTGCCGCGCAGCTTGGGCGCGAACACGGCGTCGACCAGGGCGCGCGTGCGCTGGCCGATCATGCCGCTGCTGGCATGGCCCGCCGCGTGAATCACGCCGTGGATGGCGCCGAAGCGCGCGCGGGCTTGCGCGGTGGCGGCCTGCATCTGCGCGGCATCGGCCACGTCGGCGCAGAGCGCGAGCACTTCGCCGCCCAGCGCTTCGAGCTCGATCAGCTGCAGCAGCTTCTGGCGCAAGGCCGCGGGCTGCTCGGGCGCGGCGGCCATCGCCTCCCACGCGCCGCGCTCGGGCAGCGGCGTGCGACCGAGCAGCACCAGCTTCGCCTGCCACGCCTGCGCCAGGTGGCGCGCCACCGACAGGCCCACGCCGCCGAGGCCGCCGGTGACCAGGTACACGCCCTGCGTGCGAAAGCGCTGGTGCGGTCCTTCGCCGCGCGCCGGCAGGGCCAGCGGCTCGTAGGCCTTCACCCAGCGGTGCGGCCCGCGGTACGCCACCAGCGGCTCGCTGCCGCGGGGTGGCGGGTCGGCCGCCAGTTGCCGCACCAGCCACGCCTCGGCGTCGCCGCCGGCCGCGGGCAGCACCACGTCGACGACGCGGCAGTCGATGTGCGGGTACTCCTGCCCGATCACCTTGGCCAGGCTGAACAGCGTGGCTTTCTCGGGGCACAGGGACTCCAGGCCCGTGACGTCTTCCATCTGGTTGGCAACGACCTGCAGGGCCAGCGCGCGCTCGCTGCCGGCCGTGGTGCCGTCCAGCGCCTGCGCCAGGGCCAGCAGGCTGAAGAAGCCGCGCTCCAGCACGTCGGCGGACTGCGCAGGCGGCGCCAGTTCGTCGTCCACGCCCCACAGATGAAAGACCCTGGAGACGGGGCCCAGCTCGGCCTGCACCGTGCGCAGCACCTGCGCATGGTCGGCGCGCTCGCCGGGGCGCACGGCGTAGTGGCGCGGGCTGATCTCGACGAAGGCCGGGCCCTGCTCCACCCACACCACGGGGTGCGCGTCGGCGCCCTGGTGCAGATGGGAAATCAGCCGGTCGGCGAGGCTGCGCGTTTCGCCGAAGACCAGCGTGCAGGTGCCTGCGGGCGCCGGGCCGCGCTGCGCGCGCTGCGGCTCGGTGCGCGTCCAGGTCGGCACGTAGAAGGCGTTGGCCGCCGTGCCTTGGGTCAATGGCGCGGCGCGCTCGAAGCGGCCCGCCTCCACCCAGTACGACTGCCGCTGGAACGGGTAGCTCGGCAACGGCACCTGCCGGCGCGGCTGGCCCGCGCGGCAGGCGGCCCAGTCGATGTCGACGCCGGCGCACCAGAGCGCGCCGGTCACGCTGGCCAGTTGCCGCGCATTGCGCGCCTGCTGCTGCGGATGCGCCTGGCTCGCCCAGATGCCCGCGGCCGACGCGGCCAGCGGATGCTGGCGCGCCAGGCCGGCCAGCGTTTCGCCGGGGCCGACCTCGAGCAGCACGCGCCCGGCCGTGCCGAGCAGCGCGGACAGCCCATCGGCGAAGCGCACCGTGCTGCGCAGGTGCCGGCCCCAGTACACCGGGTCCACCGCCTGCGCCGCCGTGATCGGCAGGCCCGTGACATTGGAGATGAACGCAATGCGCGGCGCATGGCGCGCAACCGACGCCACCACCTGCTGCAGTTCGGCCACGATCGATTCGGTCATGGCGGAGTGCGACGCGATGGCGACGTGCAGGCGGCGCGGCATGAGGCCGCGCGCGAACAGCTGCTGCTCGGCCGCCTCGATGGCCTGCAGCGGGCCTGCGAGCACGCACAGCTGTTCGCCGTTGATGGCGGCGATGTCGCAGCCGGCGGCCAGGAAAGGCGCGAGCCCGGCTTCGGTCAGCGCGATGGCCGTCATGGCGCCGGCGGGCATCGACTGCATGAGGCGGCCACGCGCGGTGACGATGCGCAGCGCGTCCTCCAGGCTGAACACGCCGGCCAGGCAGGCGGCCACGTACTCGCCGAGGCTGTGGCCCAGCATGACGGCGGGCTGCACGCCGCGCGCCATCCACGCACGGGCCATCGCGTGCTCGACGATGAAGAGTGCGGGCTGGGTGTACTCGATGCACGAGAGCTTCTGGTCGGCCGCGGCTTCCGCGCCGGCCGCGGGGTAGATCAGCTGGCGCAGGTCCATGCCCACCGTGTCGTTCAGCAGCGCGCAGCAGCGGTCGACCTCGCCGCGGAACACCGGGTCGTCGCGGTACAGCGCGGCGCCCATGTTCGCGTGCTGCGTGCCGCCGCCGGGAAACAGGAAGGCGACCTCGGGGGCGGCGGCCGGCGCGCGCAGCACCTGCTCGAAGCCGCTCTCGGGCGAGCGCAGCGCCTGCGCGGCCAGCCCATGGCTGTCGGCGACCACCGCGGCGCGCAACGGCATCGGGCGGCGGCCGCTTTGCAGCGTGTGCGCGATGTCGGCCAGCGGCTGGTCGGCCGAGGCTTCGAGGTGGCGGCCCAGTTGCTGCCCGGCCTCCTGCAGCGCGGCGGCATTGCGCGCCGACAGCGGCAGCACCTGCCAGCCGGACGGCTGCGCTGCGGCGGGCCTGGCGGCCGGCGCCTCTTCGAGCACCACATGCACATTCGTGCCGCCGATGCCGAACGAGCTGACACCGGCGCGGCGCGGCGTGGCACCGGCGGGCCAGGGCTTCGTCGTGGCGTTGACGTAGAACGGGCTGCCTGCGAAATCGATCTGCGGGTTGGGCCGCTCGAAATGCAGGCTGGCCGGCAGCGTGCGGTGCTTCAGCGCCATCACCGTCTTGATGAGCCCGGCGACGCCGGCCGCCGCGTCGAGGTGGCCGATGTTGGTCTTCACCGAGCCGACGGCGCAGTAGCCGGTGCGGCCGGAGCCGGCCTGGAAGGCCTGCGTGAGCGCGGCCAGCTCGATGGGATCGCCCAGCACCGTGCCCGTGCCGTGCGCCTCGATGTAGCCGACGGACTCGGCGCCCACACCGGCAATCAGCTGGGCCGCGCGAATCACCTCGGCCTGCCCGTTCACGCTGGGCGCGGTGAAGCCGATCTTGTCGGCGCCGTCGTTGTTGGCGGCGCTGCCCTTGATGACGGCGTGGATGGTGTCGCCGTCGCGCAGCGCGTCGTCCAGCCGCTTGAGCACCACCAGGCCGGCGCCGCTGCCGATGACCGTGCCCGCGGCCTTCTCGTCGAAGGCGCGGCAGTGGCCGTCGGGCGAAAGGATGGCGCCCTGCTGATGCAGGTAGCCGCCGTCCTGCAGCAGGTTGAGCCACACGCCGCCGGCCAGCGCCATGTCGCAGTCGTAGCCCAGCAGCGCCTGGCAGGCGGTGTGCACCGCGGCGAGCGAGGTCGAGCAGGCGGTCTGCACCGTGACGGCCGGGCCGCGCAGGTTCAGCTTGTAGGCCACGCGCGTGCACAGCGAGCCGCCGGAGTTGCCGCTCATGAGGCCCAGCAGGTCGGCAATGCCGCGCCCCTCGCCCAGGCCGAAGGCGGGCAGCAGGTGGCGCATGAGGTACAGGTTGGGGCCCTCGCCCGCGTACACGCCGACCTTGCCCGGCCACGTGTGCGCGTCGCAGCCCGCGTGCTCCAGCGCGGCCCAGGCGCACTCCAGGAAGATGCGCTGCTGCGGGTCGAGGTACTCGGCCTCGCGCGGCGAATAGCCGAAGAAGCCGGCGTCGAACTGGTCGAATCCCTTGAACTGCGTGCCGGCCTTCACGTACGCGGGGTCGTCGAGCAGTTCCTGCGACACGCCCTGCGCGCGCAGTTGCGCGTCGGTGAAGCCCGCCACGGACTCCACGCCGTCGCGGACGTTGCGCCACAGCGCGTCGACGTCGTCGGCGCCGGGGAAGCGGCCGGCCATGCCGACGATGGCGATCTCGATGCCGGTGGCGGCGCTGGTGGAGGACGGTTCCGTGGGGGCGTCGAGGGTGTGCATCAGTTGACTCTTTCCGCGGCTTTGCGGCGTTGAAGCAAGGCGGCGCGCTGGCGCAGCGCGCGGTCGTCACCGGCCGCGGTCGACACGGCGGGCGCGGCGGCGCCACGCGCCATCCACTGGGCGAGCGAACCGACCGTGGGGTACTTGAAAAGCTGCACCAGCGGCAGCGTGGTGCGCAGCCTGTCTTCCAGCAGGCGGTGCACGCGGACCACCAGCAGCGAGTGCCCGCCGAGGTCGAAGAAGTTGTCGTGGATGCCGACCTTGTCCATCTGCAGGACCTCGGCCCAGATGGCGGCGACGGTTTCCGCGATGTGGCCCTGGGGGGCTGCGTAGGGTTTGTCGCTGGTGACGGTGACGGCGGGGAGCGCCTTGCGGTCTACCTTGCCGTTGGCGTTGAGCGGGAGTGCGTCCAGCACCATGATCACACTGGGGACCATGTAGTCGGGCAATGCTTCTCCGAGGCGCTCGCGCAGCGTCGCAGTGTCGATGGCTTGCCCTGAGACGTAGGCCACGAGCCTTGCGCCGGATGGGCCTTCGCTCGCTACGACGACTGCTTCACGCACTTCCGGTTGCGCCTGCAGTTGCGCTTCGATCTCGCCCAGCTCGATGCGGAAGCCCCGCACCTTCACCTGGTGGTCGATGCGGCCCAGGTACTCCAGCTGGCCTTCGTTGTTCCAGCGCACGAGGTCGCCCGTTCGGTACAGCCTGTTTCCGCTTTCCGTTGCAATGAACCGCTCGGCAGTCAGGCCTGCCCGCTTCAGGTAGCCCCGTGCGAGGTTGATGCCGCCCAAATACAGCTCGCCAGCCACGCCTGCCGGTACTTCGTTCAAGCTCGCGTCGAGGACATGCGCTTGTGTGTCGCTGATCGGCCGGCCGATCGGCACCTGGGTGCTGCCGTCATCTCGGCAAGTCCACTGCGTCACGTGGATCGTGGTTTCCGTCGGACCGTACAGGTTCTGCAAGGTCGCGCCGCTCAGACGTTGAAGCGCCTCCTTCTGCGTGGCTGCAGGCATCGCCTCCCCGCCGCAGATGATGTGCTTGAGCCTGGTCGTGGCCTCGATGCCCTCGTAGGCCAGGAAGGCTTGCAGCATCGAGGGCACGAAGTTCAGCGTCGTGATCTGGCGCTTCCGGATCAGTTCGACCAGGCGCGCCGGGTCGCGGTGATCGCCGGGGTTGGCAATGACCAGCCTTGCACCGGAGGTCAACGGCCAGAACATCTCCCACACCGACACGTCGAAGCCGAACGGGGCCTTGTGCAGAACCGTGTCGGTGCCTGCCAGCGTATAGAACTCCTGCATCCAGGCCATGCAGCTGAAGAGCGCCTGATGGCGGATGGCCGCGCCCTTGGGACGGCCTGTGGAGCCTGACGTGTAGATGACGTAGGCGAGGTGTTCGCCGTGCAGGTTGACTTCGGGGTCCGAGTCGGGCTCGGACGACGCATCGAGCGTGTCGAGCTCCAGCACTTCAAGCGCTTCGACGCCGGGAATCAGCGAACGCAAGCTGCTCTGGGTCAGCAGCAACGCAATGCCGCTGTCTTCGACCATGTAGGAGAGGCGGTCCGCCGGGTAGTCAGGGTCAAGGGGTACGTACGCACCACCCGCCTTCAACACCGCAAGGATGCCCACCATCATCTCGGTGGAGCGCTCCACGCAGAGGCCGACCAGCACGTCCGGAACCACGCCCAAGGCGATCAGGCGATGCGCAAGACGGTTCGCCCGCGCATTGAGCTGCGAATAACTCAGCGCCTCGTCGCCGAAGACCAGCGCAGGCGCCAATGGCTTCGACTTCGCATGCGCCTCGATCTGCCGGTGCACGGGCTGCGCGCCCTCATGGCAGCGATGGTTCTCGCTCCAGAGCGCAAGCTGCTCACGCTCTTCAGCCCCCATCAACACCACGTCGCCGACCGCCAGTTCCGGCTGAGCAGCCAACGCCTCCAGCACCGCCAGGTAGTGCCACGCCATCCGCTCGATCGTCTCCCTGTCGAACAACTCGGCCGCATAGACGAAGCCCAGCGTCAACTGCCCACCCGGCGTCTCGCGCGCTTCGAGCACCAGCTCGAACTGCGCCTCGCCATCGGGCACTGCGTGACGCGCCACCTCGAGCCCCGGCAGTTGCGCCAGCGCCCGGTAGTCCTCGACCAGGTGGTTGAACATCACCTGGAACAGCGGGCTCTGGCCCAGGCTGCGCTGCGGCTGCAGGGCCTCGACCAGTTGTTCGAACGGCAGGTCCTGGTGCGTCTGCGCACCGAGCACGGCTTCCCTGGCCTGCTTCACGACGTCCGACAGGCGCATGCGCGCGCCGACCCGGTTGCGCAGCACCAGCGTGTTGACGAAGAAACCGATGACGCTTTCGGCCTCGACACGGCCGCGGTTCGCCACCGGTGCGCCGACGCGAATGTCTTCCTGCCCCGTGCAGCGGTGCAGCAGCGCCTGGAAGCCGGCCAGCAGCACCATGAAGAGCGTCGCACCCTCGCTCGCGGCCGACCGGCGCAAACCGTTCAGCAAGGCCGCGGGCACCTCGACGCTGTGCCGCGCCGCGCGGTGGCCGATGCGCGCGGTGCGCGGGTGGTCGGTCGCCAACGCCAGCACGGGATGGTCTTCACCGAGTTGCGTGCGCCACCACGCCAGCTGCCGCTCGCCCTCGCCGCCGGCCAGCCAGGCGCGTTGCCATGCCGCGTGGTCGACATACTGGATGCGCGCGCCCGCATGGCGCTGCATGTCGCCCCGCAGCCGCGCGGCGTAGCCGGCCGCAAGTTCGTCGAGCAGCAGCTGCATCGACGCGCTGTCCGACACGATGTGGTGCATCACCACCACCAGCAGGTGCACGGTATCCGCAAGGCGCAGCAGCGCCACGCGCACGAGCGGCCCCTGCGTGAGGTCGAAGGGTGTGGCGTGCAGGCGCTGCACTTCTTCGTCGGCGCGGGCTTCGCGCTCTTCGGGCGCGAGGTGGCGCAGGTCGACGAGGTTCAGCAGCGGCGCCCACGACGGGCTGACCAGCTGCCCGGGCGTGCCGTCGGCGCCGGCCAGGAACACCGTGCGCAGCGACTCGTGGCGCGCGGCCAGGTCTTCGAAGGCCGCATGCATCGCGGCGGCATCGAGGGCACCCGACAGGCGCAGCGCGCCGCTCATGTGGTACGCCGTGCTGTGCGGCGCGAGCTTCCACAGGAACCACTGGCGCGCCTGTGCGTGCGACAGCGGCAGGGGCCGCAGCCGCTGCTCGGCCGACAGCGGCTCGATGGGCGCCACCGCGAGCACCTGGCGCGAATGGTCCTTGCGGCTGCGCACGATGTCGGCGCAAGCGCTCAGCCGGGGCTGCTCGAAGAGGTCGCGCAGGTCGAACGCGATGTTCCAGCGCCGCGCGATGCGCACACACGCCTGAACGCCGGCCAGCGAATTCCCCCCCGAGGTGAAGAAGTGCGCGTCGGGCAGCAGCGCACGTTCTTCGGGCCACTTGAGCACTTGCTTCCAGATGCCGGCGACCGATTGCCCGACCTCGTCGAGCACCGGCGCTTCCGACGGGCCCGAAGCGCTGCCCCCGAGCGTGAAGCTGCCCTGCTCGTGGATCGCGTAGGCGTCCAGGCTGCGCGCCGCGAGGCCCGCGCGGCAGGCCTGGCGCTGCAGCTTGCCACTGGAGGTCTTGGGCAGCGCGCCCGGGTTCAGCAGCACGATGGCGGCCGGCGCTTCGCCGAACACCTCGCTCACAGCCGCGCCCAGCGCATCGACGAGCATGTGCGGCGGCACCAGCTTCTGCATGCTGCGCGACACCTCGGCCGCCACGCCGATGCCTTCGCCCTGCAAACCCGCCACCGCGAACGCGGCCACGCGGCCCTTGCGCACGGCTTCCACCTCGGCCTCGACGGTGCGCTCGATGTCCTGCGGATATATGTTGTGGCCGCGCACGATGATCAGGTCCTTGATGCGGCCCGTCACATAGAGCTGCCCCGCATGCTGGAAGCCCAGGTCGCCGGTGCGCAGCCAGCGGCGGCCTTCATGCGCGACGAAGGTCTGCTGCGTTTCCTCGGGCTTGCCCCAGTAGCCGGCGCAGATGCTCGGTCCGCCGGCCCAGATTTCGCCGACACCGCCGTCGTCCAGCGCGGCGAGCGAAGCGGGGTCGGTGATGCGCACCGCGTGCCCGGCGGGCACCGTGCCGCAGCCCACCAGTGGCGTGCCGTCCGTGCTTTCCACACCCTGCCCCCTGGCCAGCGCATCGGCGGAGAAAGCAGGCGCGACCAGCCCGCCGCCGCGCCGCCCGCCGGTGACGAACAGCGTCGCCTCGGCCAGGCCGTAGCAGGGGTACACGGCGCCGGGATCGAAACCCGCGGGCGCGAAGCGTTCGATGAATTCGGCTTCGGTGTCCGCGCGCACGGGCTCGGCGCCGGTGTAGGCCACGCGCCACGACGACAGGTCGAGCCCCGCGAGCCGCGCGCCCTTCACGCGCTCCAGGCACAGTCGATAGGCGAAGTCGGGGCCGCCGGACAGCGTGGCGCGGTGGCGCGAGATGAGCTCGAGCCAGCGCACCGGGCTTTCGAGGAAGTAGCGCGGCGAGGCGAGCACCAGCGCAATGCCGCTGTACAGCGGCTGCAGCAGGCCGCCGATCAGGCCCATGTCGTGGTACAGCGGCGCCCACGAGACGAACTTGTCGCCGGGCCCGATGCCCATGCCGTCGCGGATGGCGCGCTGGTTGGCCATGAGGTTGCCGTGCGTCACGATCACACCCTTGGGCGCGGAGGTCGAGCCCGAGGTGTACTGCAGGAACGCCGGGTCGTCGTTCGCGGGCGAGAACGGCGTCCATGACGCGGCCAGCGCGATGTCCACCGTGTCGACCGCGACCATCGACGCCTGCGCGAACGACGCCGAAGCGTCCGCCATCGAGGCGAGCATCGACGCGGAGGTGAGCACGCAGCGGGCCTGCGAATCGAGCGCAATGCCTGCCAGGCGCGCCAGGTGCTGGGGCCGCATGGATTCGGGCGGAAACACGGGCACCGCGATCACGCCGGCATGGAAGCACGCGAGCATGCTCACGGCGTAGTGGTCGTCGTTGTCGAGCATGACGAGCGCGCGCTCGCCCTTGGCGAACTGCTGCTGCAGGCGGGCCGCCAGCGCGCGCACGCGCGCAGAGAACGCGGCGTACGTCACCTGCTTCTCCACGCAGGCGCCGTCGGCTTCGCCCGCCACCGTGAGCCAGACTTCGTCAGGCCGGGCCTGCGCCAGCGCCTGCAGGTGCGCCACGAAGTTCGCGGACGCCGGATGCCCGTCGTTCGGTGTTGTTGTCGGCGTGCGTGCCATCTCGCTCACTCCATGTCCATTGAAAAAAGCAAACGTCGCAACCGGCGCAGCGCCGGCCGCTTTCGCTCATCCGGGTGCCCTGGCACGCCATGCCAATGCGGCGGCATAGCCGTCGGGGGCCGGCAACGCCATGGCGCTGAAGGCGGCCCACCCGGGCACGTCAGACGCGACGGCCAGGCCACCGTCCGCCTGCGGATGAATGCCCACGCACAGCAGGTGCTCGGGCACGCCCACACCCACGGCCTTCAACAGGGCTTCCTTGCCGACCCAGCGCAGGTACAGCGCACGAAGCGGGTCTTGCGCGTCGCGCACTTCGCGCGACTCCTGCGCGGTGAAAGCCATTTCGAGAATGGCCTCGGTGTCGACGTCGTCGCGGCAGTGCTCGATGTCGATGCCCACCTCGGCCACCTCGCGCCCGTCGGCCACGACGATCAGCGCGTGGCCGCCCGAATGGGACACGTTGAACAGCGGCATCTCGCCGGCCGCATCGACGAAGGGCTTGCCGTGCACGCCGGGCGACAGCGGCACCTCGGCGGCGCCGCAACCGATGCAGCGCGCCAGCAGCCGGCGGGCGGCGGCGCGGGTGGCGGCGAAGCGCACGCGGTCGGCGCGCCGAACGAAACGGCAGGCGCGTTCGCGCTCGGCCAGCGTCAGCACAGCCCATTCGTCGCAGTCGTCGCGCGTCAGGTCGAAATCCAGGCGATGCACCTCCATGCCCCTCGGCAAGGCGTCATGCCAGGGCATGAGGCGCATGCCGCCCTCCAGCCACGGCCTGCGCCTGCGCCTGGGCTTGAACCTGGGCCAGGCCCCGCGTCAGGGCGTCGAGGAACGCCGTTTCATGCTGGCGCAGGAAGAAGTGGCCGCCGTCGAACCAGTCGAGCGTGAACGCGCCGGCCGCATGCGCCGACCAGGCCTCGATGCGCTGCGCGTCGATGTCGTCCTGGCGGCCCGCGAAGACGTGCAGGGGCATCGGCAAGGGCGCTTCGGCCGTGTAGCTGAAGCTCTCGCAGACGCGGTAGTCGGCGCCCAGCGTGTCGAGGGTCATGCGCATCAGCTCGGGACTGGCAAACACCTCTTCGGGCGTGCCGCCCTGCTTGCGCAGGTCGGCGGTGAGCGCGGTGTCGTCGTGCGTGTCGGGCAGCCGGGCGGGGTCGCGCTGCGACGGCGCCGGACTGCCCGAGGCGAGCAGCGCGCGCGGCAACGGCCGGCCCAGCGCGCGCAACCGCTGGGCGACGCCATAGGCCAGCAAGGCGCCCATGCTGTGGCCGAAAAGCACGAAGCCGCGCTGCATGGCCCGCGCCTGCTCGACGCAGATGCGTTCGACCTGCGCATCGAAGTTCTCGACGAAGGGCTCGCCCATGCGCGCGCCGCGGCCCGGCAACTCGACGGGCACGACCTCGATCCAGCGCGGCAGCAGGCGCCGCCAGCGCAGGTACATGGACGCGCTGGCGCCCGCGCACGGCAGGCACAGCAGCGAGACGCTTGCCGGCATGGCCATCAGTGCGCGGCGGTGGTTGCGAAGGGCGCGGCTTCCTGCGCCGCCATCCAGTCGCGCAGCGACTTGGGGCGCATGTCGGTCCAGTTCTTTTCCACGTAGTCGAGCGCGGTCTTCTTGTCGCCCTTGACGCCGTCGACGGCCTTCCAGCCGCTGGGCACGGCCTTCCAGTGGGGCCAGATGGAGTACTGGTCTTCGTGGTTGACCAGAACGATGAAGGTTTCGTCTTCGCGGTCGAAGCAGCTGGTAGACATGGTGCGTGGCCTTGTGCGGTGGATCGGGGAAGCGCTCGCGCCACGGGCCGGCGGCCGGTGGCAGCGTTTGCTGCGCTCCTGATCAACATGACGGTCCGCACCCGAATCTGTTCACCGCCGCGATGCGCACCGAAGGCGGTGCGCGCGACGATCAGTCGTCGTCGCCGGGCGCGGGGTCGCCCTGGGTCTTGCGGCTTTGCTTCCAGGCCTCGACGTCGACGCGTGGGCACCAGGCCCGCGAGCAGCAGGAGGCGCGCGGCCTTGTCGCAGGCCTTGCGATGGGCGGGGTCGGCAAGACACCCGAAGGCCGGGCCGGCGTCGGCCGGGGAATTCGCGTCAGTCCTCGATCAGGTGGTGCATGGCGCCGATGGCCTCGTCGGCCTCGGCGATCAGGCGGTTCACCAGGCCGAGCGCACAGCCGAGCT
Source organism: Variovorax sp. 10N412 (assembly GCF_056394985.1). NCBI lineage: Bacteria > Pseudomonadati > Pseudomonadota > Betaproteobacteria > Burkholderiales > Comamonadaceae > Variovorax > Variovorax sp. 10N412. The sequence goes on along the minus strand of NZ_JBFTIO010000004.1, from coordinate 219,983 downwards.
GGACCGCAATGTCGCGCTGCGTGAGGCCCTCGAGCCGATAGAGCTGGAAGGCCACCCGCGTTCGTGCCGGAAGCTGCGACAGCACATGGTCGATGAGCCCTACGAGCTGGCGGTCGCGCATCAGGCGGTCCGGCGAGGCCGGGCCGGGCACGTCCAGCGTCTCGATGTCGACGTCGAAGGTGCGGTAGGTGGCTTCCAGCGACTGGCGGCGGCAATGGTCGAGCGCCAGGTTGCGCACCACCTGGCAGCAATAGCCCATGGGCTTGTCGACCTTGCGGTCGCAGGCGCCGTCGGCAATTCGCAGGTAGGCGTCCTGCACGACGTCGTCGGCCAGGTCGGTGGTGCGCACGATCCTGCGGGCAACGTGCAGCAGCTGCGCGCGGTTGGCGACGAAGACATCTCCCAGCGATGACTCGGACGAAAGTGACAGCATCTTTGAACAACTCCAGATGAGGGGATCGGGCGTCGAATGTGGAAACGGCGTGCGCGAGGCACGCCGCCGGAGATGCAGCCCGTCCTGCTCCGGTGCACAGGCCGCATGAAGTAAATAAGAATCATTACTATTTGAAAAAGGAATGACACCTCGGATTTGCGATGTCTCCCTACTTCCATAGACGTTTCGCCGGGCCAAACAGAGACACCCACCGGCGCCGCCCCGCCCGCTTGCCGCGCCCCTCTAGAATCTTGCCCCTTTGCCTGCTGCGCGCCCCGCCCCCTCATGAACATCGTCGTCAACGAAGAACTCAAAGCCTATATCGACCCCCTGACGCCGGAGGAATACGAATCGCTGGAACGCAGCATCCTGGCCGAAGGCTGCCGCGACGCGCTGGTGCTGTGGGGCGACGTGCTGGTGGACGGCCACAACCGCTACGGCATCTGCCAGAAGCACGGCCTGCCGTTCCAGACGGTGCAGAACACGCGCTTCAAGTCGATCGACGACGTGCACCTGTGGATGATCGACCAGCACCTGGGCCGGCGCAGCATCTCGGACTTCCTGCGCGGCGTGCTCGCGCTGCGAAAGAAGGACATCGTCGACCAGCAACGCGCTCGCACCATGGCCGAGCCGGTTGTTGCCAGCGACCCGAACGACCCGCCGTTCGACGTGGATCCGCCCGCCGACGACGCCGCCCCTGCAATGCCCCCGCAAGCCCCGCTGAGCAGCCGCGAAGCCATTGCGCGCGCCGCACGCCTGAGCAGCAACCAGGTCGGCATGATCGAAAAGATCCAGAAGCAGGCCGCGCCAGAGCTCGTGGCGGCGGTGAAGTCGGGCGTGATTTCGATCAACACCGCGGCCGCGGTGGCCTCGTTGCCGGCCGACGAGCAGGTGTCGGCCGCGAACGCCGGCAAGGACGAGCTGAAGCAGGCCGCCAAGCGCGTGCGCGATTCGAAGAAGAAGCCGCGCGAAGAGTCGACCGAAGCAGGCTCCGGCGAAGCGCAGGCCAAGCCCGACACCGTCCAGGCGCTCGAGCAGCGCGTGGCCGAACTCACGGCCGAAAACGCGAGCCTGCGCGCAAAAGTGGCCGAGCTGCAAGCGCAACTCGGCCACTGAAAACGCCTTGCCCGCGCCGCGGCACGGGCAGGTGTTTGCCTCTTAAAGCTGGATTTCGCTGATCTTCGCGCCCGACAGCGACACGCCGGCCTCCAGGCCCACGTTGGTCATCACGAAGCCCACCACCGGCTGGCGCAGCGTGTTGGTGTCAATGCTGCCGTTGGCGCCGAGGGTGGCGAGCGCCACCGTGGCGTCGGCGCCGGCCGTCCAGCCCTTGCTGTTGCGGAACTTGTCCAGCGCCGCTTGCGTGGTGAACAGGTAGACCACCGCCTTCGACTGCGCGCCGGCCTGGAAGCCCACCGATCCTGCGGTGGTGCTGTAGTAGGACTGCGTGCGCCCGTTCACGCGCAAGGCACCGCGGCCGTATTCCGCGCCCACGCCCAGGCTGCCGCCGACCACGGCCGGAAACACCAGCACGCCGCTCGAACGGGCAACCAGCTCGCGCGAACCCTTCACGGACTCGTAGAGCTTCGACAGGGTGGCATCGGTCTGGGCGTCGATCGAGGCGCGGGACGACACGCTGCTGGACTGGTCGCCCGGGCGCGTGGTGGTGCAACCCACGAAGGCCAGGCTACAAGCGACCATGGCGGAAGAAAGCGCAAACGTGCGGAAGTTGATGGTTTTCATGGCGAAATCCTTTGCAGAAAACGTGAATTGACGAGGAAATATTTGTCGTTGTCTGCCTTCTTCGGCAGATGCATTCCATCGTAATTCCGCGCAAACAGGGTATTCCGAGCTTTGGGTGTCGGCCTACGCGAAGTGGCGGTGTTGGCGAAAACGCCCTCATGCCCGCGTTGCCGCAGCGCAAAATTCGTCTGTAATCTAGTGTTTTTAATTGAAACAGCTGTTATATTTTTAAGTTACAAACGGTAATAAATCCTTAGTTCTCACTTGATTTGCGCCCTGCGCCGACAGGTGAAAAATTCCAGCCACGGGAGCCTCAAGTTGCAATCACGACGGCATTTGCGCCTCCACTGCCTGCCTCGGGTTTCACGCGGCACCGCTTGCCGCAGGCCGCCGCACTAGGCATGAGCACCGCCGCCCACTCCGTCGTCAAGGGCCAGCGCGCCCTGCTGAGCTTCAGCGTCGAGGGGCTGCCGCCCCGCGAAGAGCTGCTGTTCAAGTCGCTCGTTCGCCTGCTGGACCACCGAACCCACCAGCACTGGGCCTGGCGAGCCGACCAGGCCGATCTCCGGGTCGTCGGCCAGGACGCCCCTACTGACCCCAACGCCCCGCCCCACGCCGTGCCCGTGCTGGCCGTCGGCCAAGCCGATGCGCCGCGCGGCGGGCATTTCCTGGCGCTGCCGCTGCATGCCGAAGCGCTGGAAAGAACGCTCAACCAACTGGGTGCGATGGTCGTTCACGCCCGCGAACTCGGTCTGGCAGCAGCCGATGCGGCGCCGGCGGACGACGAGGAATTCCGCCTGCTGCGCTGGCCGCCGGTCGCCCTGCTTGAAACGCCGCACCGCATTCGCCTGGCCACGCTCATGACCGGACGGCCGACGTCGCTCGGCGTGCTGCGCCAGCGCTCGGGCCTTGCGGCGCAAGACTGCCTCGCGTTCATCGCCGACCTGCGCCGCAGCGGCCTGCTCGCGAACGTCAGCGAGGTTGCCCAGGTTTCACAGGCGGCACAGGTTGCCCAGCACCCCTCCGATGCCCCACGGCCCGCGGCCGCGGGGCCCGCCACGCCGCTGGCGCGTGCCCCCGTGCAACCCGGCCTGCTGGCCCGCATCCGCAGCCGGCTCGGCCTGCTGCCGGCAGGGCACCCATGACTGTCGAACACAAGATCCTCTTCACCGGCACCATGGGCGCCGGCAAGACCACCGCCATCGGCGCGGTGAGCGAGATCCCGCCGGTGAGCACCGACGTGCGCAACAGCGACACCTCGGTCGCCAAGGCCACCACCACCGTCGGGCTCGACTACGGCGAACTCACGCTCGACAACGGCGAGAAGCTGCGCCTGTACGGCACCCCCGGGCAGATGCGCTTCGACTTCATGTGGCGCATCCTGGCGCGCGGCGCGCTCGGCGTGGTGGTGCTGATCGACAACAGCCGCCCCGACCCGCTGGCCGACCTGGACGTGTACCTCGACGGCTTTGCCGAACTCATCGCGCAGACCGCCTGCGTGGTGGCGGTAGGGCGAATGGAGGCGCACCCGCAGCCGGACATCGACGCCTATGCCCGGCGCATGCAGGCCAGGGGCGTGCTGTGCCCGGTGCTCGCGGCCAACGTGACCGACCCGCGGCAAGTCGTCCAGTTGCTGGAACTGCTCCTGCTCCAGCTCGAGGCCTGAACCCCTCCCCTTCATTCCAGGGCAGCCATGAACATTTCTCCCCGCATCAAGCTCGCCGCCGAAGCCGCCATCGCCACGCTCATGCGCGAGATCAAGGGCGTGAAGGCGGTGGTCATCTCGACCGAGGACGGCCTGGAGCTGGCCGCGCGCGTGGAGAACACGGCACAGGTTTCGCGGCTCTCGGCCATTGCCAGCTCGCTTGCCGCCCTGGGCGCGGTTGCCGGCGAGGAAAGCGGCCTGGGCCAGTGCGACAACGTGAGCATCGAGGCCGCGCACGGCCACATCCTGATGCTGCAGGCGCGCCACCCCGAGGTGACGCTGATCGTGAGCGTGGTCGCCGGCAAGGAAGCCATCATCGGCCAGGTCCTCTACTTCGCGAAGCAGGCCACGCTGTCGCTGCAGCAGGCCTGAGGCGGCGCATGGCCGTCACCTGACCGGCATCGGTTCGACACCGGCAGCCGCCCACCCTTCGCCCGGGTGGCTGCCGACTTTCAGGGGCGAGGGACTACGAAAGGTTTCGATGGCAAACATCAAGCAATCCATGGACGACCTGATGACCTGCGACGGCGCCATGTGCGCCGCGCTGGTCGACTCGGGCAGCGGCATGATCCTGGGGCAGATCGGGTCTGGCGTGGACCTCGAAGTGGCGGCCGCAGGCAACACCGAGGTGGTTCGCGCCAAGCTGCGCACCATGCGCGACCTGGGTCTGAACGACGTGATCGAAGACCTCCTCATCACGCTGGGCAAGCAGTACCACATCATCCGCCCGATGCAGAAGAAGGAAGGCCTGTTCGTCTACCTCGTGCTGGACAAGGCCAAGTCGAACCTGGCCATGGCGCGCCGCAAGACGCTGGACGTCGAGCAGAACCTGGCGGTCTGAGCCGCCCCGCCGCACTCCGCGTCAGCGGCGGCTCAGACCTGGCCGCCGCGCGGCTGCATCAGCGTGTTCGACGGCAGCGTCTCGTCGAGCAGCTTGCGCGCCGTCTCGATGCCCGCCACCGGCAGCAACTTGGCATCGAGCAGCCCCACCTGCACCAGCACGCTGGCCTGGTCCCAGTAGATGTGCTCGTGGTAGAGCTTGTCGCCGCGGAACTTGATGACCGCCAGCAGCGGCACTTCCACGCGCTTGCCGGTGGGTGCCACGCCCGGCAGCATCCACGGGATCTCGGTGGTGTGGGTGAAGGAGAACAGCATCTCGTCGACCACCTGCGTGGCGCCCACCGTGCGCGAGATCGGCACCAGCGCGGTGTCGGGCGGGTTGCTGTTGACGAAGTGGTTCGTATAGAACGCGTGCAGGTCCTTGTAGCCCACGCCGCCGGTCATGGTGGGGATGTGGTTGACGTAGGGCTCGGCCACCATGGTGCCCATGGTGTCGTCGACGTTGCGGGTGCCGAACTCGTACTCGCAGTGCTTGTCCCACAGCGCCGACAGGTCGTAGTGCGGGCCGATGGCGCCCTTCAGCGTGGCAATGCTGCGCTCGTGCGCCATCAGTGCCGAGGGCTTGTGAAAGTGCTCGCCGCCGGTGCGCGCGAAGGCATGGTCCATGCCGGGGTACACGTACAGCGACACACCCGGGCGGCCCTTGAGCGTGGCGACGATGCGCTCGCGTGCTTCGGGTGGGCAGAACTTGTCGAGCTCGGCGACGTGCAGCGTCAGCGGGCACTTGATCTTGTCGGCCTCGTCCAGCGCGGCGTCGATGCCCACGCCGTAGTAGCCGACCGCGGCGTCCGCGCCGGTGCGGCAGGCGGCCAGGTAGGCCAGCTTGCCGCCAAGGCAGAAGCCGAGCACGCCGACCTTGTTTTCAGGCACTTCGGCGCGGGCGCGCAGCGTGTCGATGGCGCTCTGCATGTCCTGCATGCCCTTGGCTTCGTCGAAGCCGCCGTAGAGCGCGAAGGCGCGCTGCCAGTCGGCTTCGCTGTAGCCGAGCTCCACGCCGGGCTCCTGGCGCCAGAACAGGTCGGGCACCAGCACCACGTAGCCCTCCTCGGCGTAGTAGTCGGCCACCTCGCGCATGGTGTGGTTCACGCCGAAGATTTCCTGCGCGATCACCAGGCCCGGGCCGCTGCCCGCGCGGGGCAAGGCCAGGTAGCCGCTGAAGCTGCCGCTGCCGTCCGCGGCCTCGATGCGGATGCGCTGTCCGTGGGCCGTTGTCTGTTCCTGCATGGGGTGTTCTCCGATCGATGGATTGAAAGGGCTCGTCAGCGTTCTCACTGGGCGCATTCCGGATGCCGGGTCGTCACCTGGTAGCAGCCCGAGTGAAACACCAGCGGCTCGCCGTCGAAGCGATCGTAGCGCTCGACCTCTCCGATGAAGATCAGGTGGTCGCCGCCGTCGTACTGCTTCACGTTGCGGCACACGAATCGCGCGATAGCCCCGTTCAGCAGCGGCACGCCGGCCGTGCCGTCGCAGCAGTCCACACCGTCGAACTTGTCGGGCCGCGGCGTGGAGAACTGGCGCGACAGGTGGTGCTGGTGCGCCGCCAGCACGTTGATCGCGAAGTGGCTCGCACCGGTGAAGTCTGCCACGCTGGGCGCGTGGCGCGCAAGGCTCCACAGCACCAGCGGCGGCTCCAGCGAGACCGACGAGAACGAGTTGGCCGTCATGCCCACGCGCCGGCCGTCGCTCGCGCGCGTGGTGACGACCGTGACGCCGGTGCTGAACCGGCCCAGCGCCTTGCGGAAGTCCTGCCGGTCGAAGCGCTCGGGCGCTGCGATGGTGCTTGCGCGCGTCATGCAGCCTCGGCCCAGGTCTCGATGTAGCGGTCGGCCTCGACGGGGTCGGCGAACCAAGGGAAGAAGGTGCGCGGATCGTCGAAGCCGTTGGCAATGGCGCTGGCCAGCGGCGGCACCGCGCCCGCCGTGCCCAGCAGCTTGAGCACGTGGTCCGGCGGCGGCATGAGCAGCATGTTGGTCCACTGCGTGACCCATTGCGAATAGCCGAACCAGTAGCGGTCGAAGGTCTGCTGCATCCATGCGGCGTCGCCCTGGCCATCGCCGCGCGCGACGATGCTCTTGAGGTACACGTCAGCGCACTTGGCCGCGTTGTTCGAGCCCTGGCCGGTGATGGGGTCGTTGAGCACCACCACGTCGGCCAGCCCCAGCACCTTGCGGCCCGAGGGCAGCGTGGCCACGGGCTTGCGCACCGTGGGCGCGAAGCGGCCCGAGAGGATGCCGTTGTCGTCGGTGAGTTCGATGTCGCGGCAGCGCTCGGCCTCCCACGGAACGAAGGTGTCGAGCACCCACTTGCTGCGCGCCAGGTGCTCCTGCGGTGTCTTCACGTCGGCCCAGCAGTCCATGGGGCCGCCGGGCACGCCTTCGAACACCATGATCTCGCACGGGCCGGAGGTGGTCAGCGCGGGAAAGACGAAGTACTCGCCCACGCCCGGAATCAGGTTGAAGCTCACGCGCGAGAAGGGCTCGGCGGGCTTCATGCCCTTCACGTAGGTGAGCGCGAGCGCGCGCTGCGGCGCGTCGAAGCGCGACTTGTGCGCGTCGCGTGCGAACAGCTTGGAAATCTCTCCCTTGCCGCTCGCCACCAGCGTGAGGTCGTGGCTGAGCGTGCAGGCCTCCAGCTCGTCGATGCCCGCGTCCTTGAACACCAGCTCGCCGCCCTTGCGCTGGAACTCGGCCATCCACGCCGGGATCTTCACGCGCTGGTCGACCGATTGCGCGCTCGAATGCAGCCGCGCGGCCCAGTCGATGGCCTTGGCGCCCCTCTGCTCGGGGTGCGGCACGGCCAGGCCGATGCCGTCCACCGTGGGGCATTCATTGGCCCAGTGGTCCAGCCCCAGGTCGCGCTCGATCTGCAGCGAGGTGTGGAACATGCACTGGCTCGACATCACCTTGCCGCGGCGGATGTCTTCTCCCGTGCGATTGCTGAACATCGTGACCTCGTAGCCCGCGCCCAGCAGCCCGAGTCCCAGTTGCAGGCCCGACTGGCCCGCGCCGACGATAGCGATACGTTTCATTGCCTTGGCTCCTTGATCAGTCCATCAATTGGGGAATGGCCGGGACGGCCTGCTCGGGGCCCATGGCGGAGTAGCCGCCGTCCACCGCGTAGTCCGCGCCGGTCACGAAGCTCGCGTGCTCCGAGCACAGGAACAGCACCACCTGCGCCACCTCGTCGGGGTCGCCGACGCGCCCGAGCAGGTGGAAGGGCGCAGCCACGCGGTCGGTCTTGGCGCGGTCGCCGCCGCTCAACTTGTCCATCACGGCGGACCACGTCCAGCCCGGCGACACGCTGTTCACGCGGATGCGGTCGGCCGCCAGGTCCATCGCCATGTTGCGCGTGAGCTGCGCCATGGCGGCCTTGCTGACCGGGTACAGCCAGCGCCCCGTCTGCGCCACGCGCGACGAGATGCTCGTGAAATTGACCACCGCACCGCCGCCGGCGGCCACCATGTGCGGATGCACCGCCTGCAGCATGGCCACGGCGCTCGCGACATTCACGTTGAACGAGGTGAGCCAGTCGGCGCGCGGCGACTTGAAGCCGTCGTCCACGTACGAGCAGGCAAGGTTCACCAGGAAGTGCACGCCGCCATGGTGTTGCACCGCCTGCGCCACGCAGGCCTCGACCTGCGTGTCGTCGGTGATGTCGGTGCGTACGAAGCGCACGCCGGCGCCAAGGGCATCGGCCAGCGGCTGTCCGTTGGCTTCGTCGATGTCGGCAACGACGACCTTCACGCCGGCAGCGTGCAAGGCCCGCACCACGCCGGTGCCTATCAATGTGGCGCCGCCCGTGACGATGGCGCTCCTGCCTTCGAGTCCCTTGAACATGAGCTTGGCTCTCCTGGGTAGTGAACAGTGGGCTGCAGGCCGGGGCGGCCTGTGGGACGTACGTTAGGCGCGCAGGGGCGGTTGTCGCATCCCGCAAGCGCAGGCGATGTCCCTGGCGCGCAGGTTTCTGCCGAGGGGCGATCCGAATTGTGGGCAGGGATGGTTTTTGCTACGGTGACCCCAACCCACAGTCCCCCATGGAAACCGCCGCCATCACCCCAGGGCTGCCCCTGCAGCGCTATCGCCTGTTCGAGAGCCACGACATGGACGAGGCGCGCGAGAGCGTGGCGCGGGTGTTTTGCCCGCACGGCCTGACCATGCTGCAGCCCCGCACCGAACTCGATGCCTGCCACCACAGCGCGCAGCTGCACCGCGACGTGAGCCTCAACTACGTGCAGTACGGCCCCGGCGTGCAGATCGACCCGGGCTACCTGCAGGACTTCTTCCTGCTGCAGATTCCGTTGCGCGGCGGCGCCAGCATCCGCTGCGGCGGCCAGCAGATCGACGCCACGCCCAGCCTGGCCTCGCTGCCCTCGCCCACCGAGCCGCTGTCGATGCGCTGGGCCGACGACAGCCCGCACCTCATCGTGCGGCTCGCACGCGCGGCGCTGCTGTCGCGGCTGGAGTCGCTGCTGCAGGCGCCGGTGAAGCAGGCGCTGGTGTTCGAGCTGGGCGTGCCGCTCGACAACCCCGCGCTCGCCCCGCTGGTGCATTTCATCGACTACCTGCGGCTCACGCTGGACGCCGGCAATGCGCTGCACGCCGGCGGCCGCCTCGCCGAGCATGCCGAGGAGTACCTCATGTCGAGCCTGCTGATGTCGGCGGGCCACAACCATTCGCGTGCGCTGGCGGGCGACACGCAGCGCCAGCTGCTGCCGCGCGTGGTGCGCAAGGCGCAGGAGTACATGGCAGCGCACGCCGAGCAGCCGCTGTCGCTGGCCGACGTCTGCGGCGAGATCGGGTGCAGTGCGCGCGCGCTGCAGCTCGCGTTTCGCCAGCACGCGGGCCAGGGGCCGATGGAGTTCCTGCGCGAACTGCGGCTCGACCGCGTGCGCGAAGAACTGAAGGCCTCGGCGCGCCTGCCAGGCACGGGGGTTCGCGAAGTGGCGCAGAAATACGGCTTTCTGCACCTGGGGCACTTCGCGGCGCAATACCGCGCACGCTTCGGCGAACGGCCTTCGGAGACGCGCGAGCGGCTGGTTCCGGGCCACTGACCCGCCGCGCGGGGCGAGCGCGCGCCACGCAATGTTGGCGCAATGCCGATTCGTAGCATCGCGCGTCTGGCGCGGGCTGCTTCGCATGGCAGCTCGCCACAGGGTTGCCAGCCCGACTTTGCGGACTCCCATGACCTTTACCCCTGCCCCCACGCCACGCCGTTCGGCGTCCGGCGGCTTGCGCCGCATTGAACTCCTCGACGCGCTGCGCGGCTTCGCGCTGCTGGGCGCGTCGATGCTCGCCCTGCACCGCATCCCGCTGTTCGATGCGAAATCGGTGATGCTGCTTGTCGTGCTCTTCGGCGTGGGCCGGGTAGGCGTGTTGCGGGAATCGGTGGAGCACCGGCGCTTCTGGCGCGGGTTGCTGGCCGTGAGCTTCGTCGTGACTGTGCTGCTCGTTCTTCGCCATGCCGGCGCCAGCACCTTGGCAGACCGCCTGCTGCTGCAGGTCGCATCGCTGGCCCAGGGCCTGTTCTGCATCGCTGCGTTCGTGCTGCTGTTCCAGCGCACCGCATGGCGGCGCCAGTTGCGCAAACTCGCGCCGATGGGCCGCATGGCGTTCACCCACTGCCTTGCGCTGGCGCTGATGGGCCTGGTGCTCGTCCCCCGGCTGGGTCTCGACGTGGGAAGCCTCGCGAGCGCGGCCCTCCTCGGCGCAGGCGTCTTCGCGCTGCAGGCGATGGCGAGTTGCTGGTGGATGGCGCGCTTTCGACAGGGCCCGCTCGAGGGGGCATGGCAACGCCTGAGCCTGGCCCGGCTGCAGCCGGTGCAGTGGCTCAGGGCCGTTCGGGGCTCCTGACACCAAGGCCGCCGCGCACGAGGACGGCCGGGCCGCCGCGCAATCGGGCCATGGCCTACACGCAGCGCCGCAGCCCGATGACCCTACGCGCTGGCCCCGGGCGTAAGCTGAGCTACAACCCAATCAGTAACCCCGCAACCCGAACCCGAGGAGCGCACCCATGGCAGCCAACGCGAAAGTCACCGGAGATGTCGAATACAGAGCTGGTGACGGCCCCCTGATCCTCATTCCTCAAGGCCCTATCGAGGTGCAACTTGCACCCGACAGCGCCGTGTTGAGCTGGGGCGACGCCGGCAACATCCAGACGACGGCCATCCCCTTGTCCGAATACCAGCGCTACCTGGGTGAGGGCGTCATCAAGCCCGATTGACGCCGCGCATCGCGTACGCGCCGCGCCCATGAAAAAACGGCCCGAAAGGGCCGTTTTTATTGGGTGCATGCACGGCCACCAAGGCCGCGGCACGTCGCTTACTTCTTCTTGGCAGCGGCCTTCTTGGCGGGCGCTGCTGCCTTCTTGGCAGGCACGGCCTTCTTGGCTGCGGGCTTGGCGGCTGGCTTTGCGACGACGGCCTTGTCAGCCTTGCGCTTGGCAGCCTTCGGATCCACGGCGGCCTTGAAGGCGGCGCCCGGCACGAACTTCGGCACCTTCTGCGCAGCAATCTTGATCTTGGTACCGGCGCTGGGGTTGAAACCCGAGCGTGCGGCACGAGCGACTTGCTTGAAGGTGCCGAAGCCGACGATCTGCACGGGGTCGCCCTTCTTCACTGCGGCAACGATCGAGCCGGTGATGGTCTCGAGGATGCGCGCGGCTTCTGCCTTGCTGACGTTGTGGGCGGTTGCGATTTTTTCGACGAGTTCGATGCGGTTCAACTGAGTTCCTAATAGGTTTAATTTCGCCATGTTGCCTATGGCGGCGCAGCACGAATACAAGCTGCAAGCGGGGCGGAGTTTATTCGACTGCGAGAAGGCCTATGTAACGCGGCCACTTAAAGTGGTATCGATGAAGCATTGAACAGGGGGTTCGTGAGCGTTTTGAACACATGGCAAGGAGGGAAAACTCCTCTGCATCCAGGGTCCGTTGCGCTCGGATTGCCTCGTCGTCAGTACGCCAAGGTCAACGCCATCAGCATCGAGTTAAGGCGTCGACCAAAGTAGGCAAGCGAATCGCAGAACGCGCTCGCCTCATCCAACAGACGGCCGCGTTAATGCTGCTGCTTGCAGGCATGGCGAACAAAGAAAAATCTGGGGGATGCGTGGCCGATCGGCGTGACAGCCAACAGCCGATTCCGAAAAGACAAAAGGGTTAGCAGACGAATCTGCTAACCCTTGTCGGAACTGGCGGAGTGGACGGGACTCGAACCCGCGACCCCCGGCGTGACAGGCCGGTATTCTAACCAACTGAACTACCACTCCTGGTAGACAACTTTCACTCGTTTTACCGAGCCAAGTGTTGCCACTTGTGCCTGAGTCACTTGCGTGAAACTGGCGACCCTACGGGGATTCGAACCCCGGTAGCCACCGTGAAAGGGTGGTGTCCTAGGCCTCTAGACGATAGGGTCAAAACCTTAGGAACCGTGCTGAGATCAGCACTTATCTTCTTCTCGACACTTTATGGTGGAGGTAAACGGGATCGAACCGATGACCTCTTGCATGCCATGCAAGCGCTCTCCCAGCTGAGCTATACCCCCTGTGGGTGTCGAGCCTCGAATTATAGCCCGTTTATCAGGCCTTTTTCAATCTTTCGATAACTTTTTCTTTCGAAAAAATCTCGAGGACTGCATCGAGGGACGGTGTCTGCGATGTTCCCATCACAAGCACACGTACTGGCATCGCAAGCATCGGCATTTTCATGCTGTGCGCTGCGAGCACTTCCTTGATCATAACTGCGATTGAGGCCTTATCCCAGGTCGCCGTCATCAATTTTTCTGCCAATGTTGCAATCGCGGGCTTAACGGCCTCGGTGATGTGCTGTGCGCGGTCGGCTTCGGACACCGTGACGTCGGCGTAGAACGCAGCCGCCCAGTCCGCGAGAGCCACGGTCGTGTCGCAACGATCCTTGAAGAGCGTGCAGATCGCAGGCAAGCGCTCATCGGCCACGATGCCGCGCTTTTGCAACTGCGCCGCAACCAGCGGCGCGAGTTCATCGCCGTTCTTCGCCTTGATGTACTGCGCATTGACCCACGCCAGCTTTGCCGCATCCCACTGCGCAGGGCTCTTCGAGAGGTGCGTGCCGTCGAACCAGCTCACCATCTGATCGCGTGTGAAGAGCTCGTCGTCGCCATGGCTCCAGCCCAGGCGCGCGAGGTAGTTCAGCATCGCTTCGGGCAGGTAGCCGTTCTCTTCGTAGGCAGTGACGCTCACTGCGCCGCGGCGCTTGGACAGCTTCTGCCCGTCGTCGCCAAGGATCACCGGCACATGGCCAAACTCGGGCAACGGCGCACCGAGCGCGCGGAAGATGTTGATCTGCCAGGGCGTGTTGTTGATGTGCTCGTCGCCGCGGAACACGTGCGTGATGTTCATGTCCCAGTCGTCGACCACCACGGCAAAGTTGTACGTCGGCACACCGTCGGGCCGCAGGATGATCAGGTCGTCGATCTCGCGGTTGTTGATGGTGATCTCGCCCTTGACGAGGTCGTTCCACGTCACGTCGCCTTCGGGCGGATTGCAGAAGCGCACCACCGGCGGCACGCCTTCAGGCACGGGTGGCAGCACCTTGCCCGGCTCGGGACGCCAGCGGCGGTCGTACAGCGTCTTCTCGCCGCGCTCGCGTTGCGCTTCGCGCATGGCGTCGAGCTCTGCGGGCGTGCAGTAGCAGTGGTAGGCCGTGCCTGCGGCGAGCATCTGGGCGATGACTTCGCGGTAGCGCTCCAGGCGCTGCATCTGGTAGATCGGGCCTTCGTCGTAGTCCAGGCCGAGCCAGTGCATCGACGCCAGGATCTGGTCGGTCGAGTCCTGCGTGGAGCGGGCCACGTCGGTGTCTTCGATGCGCAGCACGAATTCGCCGCCATGGTGGCGTGCATAGGCCCACGAATAAAGCGCGGTGCGGGCCGTGCCCAGGTGGAGGAAACCGGTGGGTGACGGTGCGATGCGGGTTCTAACTTTGCCGGTCATGGGGTCGATTCAGGAATTCAGGGTGCTCAGGCCACGAAGACCTCGTGAGAGGTCGGCCGTGATGTCGTCGATGTACTCGAGGCCGACCGCGAGGCGGATCAACCCCTGGCTGATGCCGGCCGCCTGGCGCTGCACTTCAGTGAGGCGGCCGTGCGACGTCGTGCCGGGGTGCGTGATGATGGTCTTGGTGTCGCCCAGGTTGGTGGCGATGCTCACCACGCGCGTGCTGTTGATCACGTGGAAGGCGTTGGCGCGTGCGGCTTCGGGCGTGTCGCCGACCACGTCGAACGACACCACCGCCCCGCCCTGCCCCGACTGCTGGCGCATCGCCAGTTCGTGCTGCCCATGCGACGCGAGACCCGGGTAATAGACGCGCGCGATGCCGGGCTGCTTCTCGAGCCACTGCGCCACGGCCAGCGCATTCGCGCACTGCGCCTTCATCCGGATGCCGAGCGTTTCCATGCCCTTGAGCACGACCCACGCATTGAACGGCGACAGCGCCATGCCGGCGGTGCGCACCACAGGGCCGAACACGTCGACGATGAGCTTCGACGGCCCGCAGATCGCGCCGGCCATCACGCGGCCCTGGCCGTCGAGGTACTTGGTGCCCGAATGAATGACGAGGTCGGCGCCCAGTTCGGTGGGGCGCTGCAGGATCGGCGTGCAGAAGCAGTTGTCCACCGCCAGCAGCGCGCCCGCACCATGCGCCAGGTCGGCCAGCGCCCGGATGTCGCACACCTCGGTGAGCGGATTGGTCGGCGTTTCGGCGAACAGCAGCCTGGTGTTGGGCTTCATCGCGGCGCGCCATTCGCCCACGTCGGTCTGCGACACGAACGTGGTCTCCACGCCGAACTTGGCGAACTCCTTGCCGAACAGGTTCAGCGTGGAGCCGAATACCGAGCGCGAGCAGATCACATGGTCGCCGGCCTTCAGCAGGCCCATGCACATCATGAGGATGGCGCCCATGCCGGTCGAGGCGCCGATGGCGGCCTCGGTGCCTTCGAGCGCCGCCAGGCGTTGCTCGAAGCTCGTCACCGTGGGGTTGGACGTGCGCGAGTAGGTGAAGCCCGCCTCGGTGCCCGCAAAGCGGCGCGCCGAGGTTTCGGCGTCGGGCTGCACAAAGCCGCTCGTGAGGAACAGCGCTTCGGAATGTTCGCCGTACTGGCTCGGCGCCAGCCCGCTGCGCAGCGCGAGCGTGTCGCGGTGCAGGCCGGGCGGCAGGGTTCGTTCGTCGGTCACTTCGACACTCACTCGCTGAAGTTGGGCAGCGCGAGGCGCGAAGAGTCTTCTTCGGTCTCTTCGATGCGGGGACGGTTGCCGTTCATGCGCGAGATGGCTTCGGTGTCGATGTCGCCGGTCACGTATACGCCGTCGAAGCACGAGGCATCGAAGCCGTCGAGCTTGGGGTTGAGCGAGCCGATGGCGCGCTTCATGGCGTCGACGTCCTGGTAGATCAGCGCGTCGCAGCCGATCAGCTGGCGGATTTCCTCGATGGTGCGGTCGTGCGCCACCAGTTCACCCTTGGTCGGCATGTCGATGCCGTAGACGTTGGGGTAGCGCACCGGCGGCGCGGCGCTGGCCAGGTACACCTTGCGGGCACCGGCGTCGCGCGCCATCTGAACGATTTCCTGGCTGGTGGTGCCGCGCACGATCGAGTCGTCGACCAGGAGCACGTTGCGGCCCTTGAACTCGCTGGCGATCACGTTGAGCTTCTGGCGAACCGACTTCTTGCGCACGCCCTGCCCCGGCATGATGAAGGTGCGGCCCACGTAGCGGTTCTTCACGAAGCCTTCGCGGTACGGCACGCCCAGCAGGTGCGCGAGCTGGGTGGCGCTCGGGCGGCTCGACTCGGGGATCGGAATGATCACGTCGATCTGGTTCGGCGGCACGGTGGACACCACGCGCTTGGCCAGCGTTTCGCCAAGGTTCAGGCGCGCCTGGTAGACCGAGATGCCGTCGAGCACAGAGTCCGGACGCGCGAGGTACACGAATTCGAAGATGCAGGGGTTGAGCGACGGCGATTCGGCGCACTGCATCGAATGCACGTTGCCCTCGAGGTCGATGAACACCGCCTCGCCGGGTGCGATGTCACGCTCGAACACATGGCCGGAGCCTTCGAGCGCGACCGATTCGCTGGCCACCATGACGGCGCCGTCGGCGCTGCGGCCCATGCACAGCGGGCGAATGCCGTACGGGTCGCGGAAGGCGAGCAGGCCGTGGCCGGCGATGAGCGACACCACGGCGTACGAGCCGCGCAGGCGCTTGTACATGTTCTTGACCGCGGCGAACACCTCGGCCGGGTGCAGCGGCACGCCGCGCGTGGAGCGCTCCAGTTCGTGCGCCAGCACGTTGAGCAGCACTTCGGAGTCGCTCTCGGTGTTGGTGTGGCGGTGGTCGGTGGAGAACAGCTCCGAACGCAGTGCGTGCGCGTTGGTCAGGTTGCCGTTGTGCACCAGCACGATGCCGAAGGGCGCGTTCACGTAGAAGGGCTGCGCCTCTTCCTCGCTGTACGCATTGCCGGCGGTCGGGTAGCGCACCTGGCCCAGGCCCACGTTGCCTGGCAAGGCGCGCATGTTGCGCGTGCGGAACACGTCGCGCACCATGCCCTTGGCCTTGTGCATGAAGAACTTGCGCTCGAGCAAGGTGACGATGCCAGCCGCATCCTGGCCGCGATGCTGCAGCAGCAGCAGTGCGTCATAGAGCAACTGGTTGACGGGTGCGTTGCTGACAACGCCGACGATTCCACACATGAACGATTCCTCTCAGGGCAGGTAGCTTGCCAACTTTTCAGGCAGCGCGGGTTTCAGGCCCTGCAATGCCGCATCGAGAACAACGGCGCTGCGCGATTCGTGCCACCAGGCACTGTCGCTCAACACCAGCAAATGAACAACAACGGCCAGCACGAGCAGGGCCACAGCACCCCGCGCCGCGCCGAACGCCGCTCCCAGAATCCGGTCCACCGGACGCAGACCCACGACCGTGATCAACTTTCGCGTCAGCGCGGCCACCAGGCCCACGCCGAACGCCACGGCCACGAACACCAGCACGAAGGCCAGCGGATAGCGCCACGCCGCCTGCGGATCGCCGAACGGCAACCATGCCGCCACACCGGAAGCCAGCCATTGGGCGGCGATGAAGGCGGCCACCCAGCCGATCAGCGAAATCACTTCGAACACCAGCCCGCGCATCAGGCCGAAGAGCATCGACACCCCGATGAGCGCGACGGCAATCCAGTCGAGCAAGGCCACGGCGACAGGCGGTGACGCTGGCTTACAACGTGAGGATCGCGGCCGCCAAAGACAAGCCCTTGACCTTCTCGGCGGCGCGGTCGGCTTCGGCACGCGAGGCGAACGGGCCGACACGCACACGCGTGCGTTCGCCGTCGGCCGTCTTGGCCACGTGCACATAGGTCTTCAGGCCGGCCCGCTCGAGCTTCTGGCGCACTTCGCGCGCCTTGTCCGCATCGGCGAAAGCGCCGACCTGCACCACGAAGCGGCCGGCGGCTTCGTCGCCGGCCTTGGGTGTGGCGGCGGCCGCGGTCGGGGGCTTGCCTTCGAGCAGTGCGCGGGCACGCGCGCCGTCGTCCGCGGTGGCAGCCGGCTTGGGCTTCGGTTCGGGCTTCGGCTCAGGCTTGGGTTCCGGCTTCGGCTTGGCCTCGGGTTTGGGTTCAGGCTTGTGTTCGGGCTTCGGTTCCGGTTTCGGTTCCGGCTTGGGATCGGGCTTGCGTTCCACCGGGGCGGCCGCAGCGGGCGTGCTGGCGACCGGCTTGCCGGTATCGATCTCGGTGCCGTCGGCGGACTCGGTGATCATGCCGCCGGCCGAGGCCACGCGCGACGCGTTGTCGGGCGCGGCCGGGGCGGTGCTCGTCGCGGGCGCTGGCGTGGCAGGCACGGGCAGCGGCTTGACCTTGTTGCGGTCGGGAATCTCGATGGGAATGTCGACCGACACGGGGCGCGGCTGGGTGTCGAACAGCAGCGGAAAACCAATCACGCCGAGCAGCACCAGCACCGCGGCGCCGAGCAGCCGGTGGCGCGCACGCCGACGCATGGATTCGACACTTTCCGCCGGCACGGCAGCCGGTGCGCTGCGTCCTTCGTTGCCTTGTGGGCCGCGCGTGCGGAACTTGAAAAACGCCATGAAGTTCGATCCCTGGAGGAGTGCAGCGAGGTGTGCCCGATGGTGCCGGATGGGTGTGTGGACAGCCCGGCGATCAGCCGCCCGGCAGCAGGTGTTTGGCTTGCAGGCGGGGGGTGCCGTTTTCGAGCACGCCGCCCACGGTGAAGAACGATCCGAAGACAACGATTCTATCAGCGGGGTCCGCGTGCTCGATGGCTGCGCGCAACGCGTCCATGGGGCCCGCATGCACGCTGCCGGAGGCATCCGCGCGCGTGTTCTGTGCCTGCCACGCGGCCAGCAGATCGGCGCCCTTGGCCGCGCGCGGCGTGGGCAGGTCGGTGAAGTACCAGCGGTCGATCAGCGGCCCGATGCGCGCCAGGATCGGCGCGAGGTCCTTGTCCGCCATGACGCCGAACACGCCGTGCGTTGTCGGGTAGAAACCCATCGCGTCGAGGTTCTCGGCCAGCGCGGCCACGGCGTGCGCGTTGTGGGCCACGTCGAGCACCAGCGCGGGCTCGCCCGGCACGATCTGGAAGCGGCCCGGCAGCTCGACCATGGCCAGCCCGCTGCGCACCGCCTGCGCCGTGATCGGCAGCTGCGGCCGCACCGCCTCGAGCGCCGCGAGCACGCCCGCCGCATTGATGAGCTGGTTGGCGCCGCGCAGCGCCGGATAGGCCAGCCCGCTGTAGCGCCGCCCGCGCCCCGACCAGCCCCATTGCTGCTTGTCGCCCGACACGTTGAAGTCCGTGCCGAAGCGCCACAGGTCGGCACCGATGGCGTTGGCATGGTCGATCACGCTCTGCGGCGGCATCGGGTCGCTCACGATGGCGGGCTTGCCGGGGCGCAAGATGCCGGCTTTTTCGAAGCCGATGCTCTCGCGGTCGGGCCCGAGGTACTCCATGTGGTCGAGGTCGATGCTGGTGATGACCGCGCAGTCGGCGTCGATGATGTTGACGGCGTCCAGCCGCCCGCCCAGCCCGACTTCGAGGATCGCCACGTCGGGCTTTTCCTCGATCATGCAGTGCAGGATGCCCAGCGTCGTGAACTCGAAATAGGTGAGGTTCAATTCGCCGCGCGCCTGCTCCACCACTTCGAAGCTTGCTATCAATTTGGCAGCATCGACGGCTTCGCCCTTGAGCCGCAGCCGTTCCTCGAAGCGCACCAGGTGGGGCGAGGTGAACACGGCCGTGCGGTAACCCGCGTGCGTCAGGATCGACTCGAGCATGGCGCAGGTCGAGCCCTTGCCGTTGGTGCCCGCCACCGTGATGACGGGGCAGCCGAAGCGCAGGCCGAGGCGCTGCGCCATTTCTTTGGCGCGGTCGAGCCCGAGCTCGATGTTCTTTGGGTGCAGTTGCTCGGCGCGAGCGAGCCAGTCGTTAAGGGTTTCCATGGAGGCGGGCATTGTCGCCGACCCGACGATCGCGGCATCATGGCGTCCATGACAACCCTATACGGCATCCCGAACTGCGACACCGTCAAGCGCGCCCGCACCTGGCTCGACGAACACGGCGTCGCCTACACCTTCCACGATTTCAAGAAACAGGGCGTGCCAGAGGCCCAGCTCGACCAATGGCTGAAGAAGCCCGGCTGGGAGGCATTGGTCAACCGCAAGGGCACCACCTGGCGCAAGCTGGACGAAGCCGCCCGCCAGGCCGTGGTCGACGCCGCGTCCGCCCGCCCGGTGCTGCTGGCCAACCCGAGCCTGATCAAGCGCCCCGTGGTCGACTGGGGTCCGAAAAAAGCGGTAACCACCGGATTCGACGCCGAAGCCTGGGCTGTCAACGCCGTGTAAACCCCGGAACCCGCCCGGTCGAAGCACCTCCAACCGCCATCCGCAGGAGAGACATACCATGAACAAACTCGCTTTTCGCACCCTCGCCGGCCTTTCCGTGGCCGGCGCACTCGCGGCGGGCACCGGCCTCGTGCACGCCCAGTCACAGGGACAGGTCGTCCAGGCGCGGGTGATCTCGGCCACCCCCCTTCGTGAAACCACCGGCAGCGACGTCAGCTACAACGTCACCTACGAGTACAACGGGCAGCAATACACCACCCGCATGAACAGCCGGCCCGGCGCGACCATCCCGATCCAGGCCAGCGGCTACGGCGTGACGACCTCGGCGGTGGCGCCGCAATCGCAGGTGCAGACCTACCCGGTCGAGGCCAGCAACGGCGGCTATGCGCAGCAGTCCGGCGGCTCGCCCTGGGACAACGTGGTGCCCGAACCCGGCGTGGTGGTCGGCGCGGGCGGGCCTCCTCCCGTCTACGTGCGGCCGGCGCCGGTGTACGCACCCGCCCCGGTCTACGTCGATCCGGGCTATGCCTACGGCTACCCTTACGTCTACCCGCCGGTCGGCATTTCGCTGAATCTGGGCTACTCGCGCGGCTGGGGTGGCGGCTATCGCGGGTACGGTGGATATCGCGGATACGGCGGCTACCGCGGCGGCTGGCACCGCTGAGCCGACGGCCGGCCGCGCTGGCCGGCCCAGCCCCTAAAATCGTGGACTTTTCCAACCCTTGACGGGTGCGCCGCTGGTGCGGTGCGTCCTCGATTCGCCGACCGCCATGGCGCCGGCGCCACCCAATGACGACGACTACCGACACAATCAACAGCGCCACAGTGGCCACCAAGGCCAATGTGTACTTCGACGGCAAGTGCGTGAGCCACAACCTCACGCTGGCGGACGGCACCAAGAAATCGGTCGGCGTGATCCTGCCGTCCACCCTCACCTTCAACACCGGCGCCCCTGAAATCATGGAATGCGCCGGCGGCAGCTGCGAATACCAGCTTGCGGGCACCACCGAGTGGGTCGCCTCCGGCCCCGGCCAGAAATTCAGCATTCCCGGCAACTCGAGCTTCCAGATCCGCGTGAGCGGCGAGCCCTACAGCTACATCTGCCATTTTGGGTAAACCCCCAGGCTTCGCGCACTTCGTGTCGCTTCTCCACCCCCCTTGCAGGGGGCGATACCAGTGGCCCGGCGAAGCCAGTTCCACGGTATCCACGGCACAGAGCGAGAGTCGTGCCACGAATGTCATGAACCATTGAACCGCGCCACCACCAACGGAACTCCCATCATGTCGACCATCCTCCAAAACGTTCCCGCCGGCCAGAAGGTCGGCATCGCCTTCTCGGGCGGCCTGGACACCAGCGCGGCGCTCCACTGGATGCGCAACAAGGGCGCCATTCCCTACGCCTACACCGCCAACCTCGGCCAGCCCGACGAGCCCGACTACGACGAGATCCCGCGCAAGGCGATGCTCTACGGCGCCGAGAACGCCCGCCTGATCGACTGCCGCGTGCAGCTGGCCAACGAAGGCATCGCCGCGCTGCAGGCCGGCGCCTTCCACGTGACCACCGCCGGCGTGACCTACTTCAACACCACGCCGCTGGGCCGCGCGGTGACGGGCACCATGCTGGTGTCGGCCATGAAGGAAGACGACGTCCACATCTGGGGCGACGGCAGCACCTACAAGGGCAACGACATCGAGCGCTTCTACCGCTACGGCCTGCTGACCAACCCCAACCTGAAGATCTACAAGCCCTGGCTCGACCAGGTCTTCATCGACGAGCTCGGCGGCCGCACCGAGATGTCCGAATTCATGCAGAAGGCCGGCTTCGCCTACAAGATGTCGTCCGAGAAGGCCTATTCGACCGACTCGAACATGCTCGGCGCCACCCACGAGGCCAAGGACCTCGAGCACCTGAACAGCGGCATCCAGATCGTGCAGCCCATCATGGGCGTGGCCTTCTGGAAGGACGAGGTCGAGGTCAAGCGCGAAACCGTGTCGGTGCGCTTCGAAGAGGGCGTGCCCGTGGCCCTGAACGGCCAAAGCTTCCCGAGCCTGGTCGAGCTGATCCTCGAAGCCAACCGCATCGGCGGCCGTCACGGCCTGGGCATGAGCGACCAGATCGAGAACCGCATCATCGAGGCCAAGAGCCGCGGCATCTACGAGGCCCCGGGCCTGGCGCTGCTGTTCATCGCCTACGAGCGACTGGTCACCGGCATCCACAACGAAGACACCATCGAGCAGTACCGCGACAACGGCCGCCGGCTCGGCCGCCTGCTGTACCAGGGCCGCTGGTTCGACCCGCAGGCCATCATGCTGCGCGAGACTGCGCAACGCTGGGTAGCGCGCGCCATCACCGGCGAAGTGACGGTCGAGCTGCGCCGCGGCAACGACTACTCGATCATGAACACCGAGTCGGCCAACCTGACGTACAAGCCCGAGCGCCTGAGCATGGAAAAGGTCGAAGGCGCGTTCACGCCGCTGGACCGCATCGGCCAGCTCACCATGCGCAACCTCGACATCGTCGACACGCGCGAAAAGCTGGCGATCTACACCCGCGTCGGCCTGCTGACGTCGAGCGAAGGCGCGTCGCTGCCGAAGCTGACCAACGACGGCCAGGACAGCTGATCGCGCGCTGATTTCAGCCTCAAAGACAACGGGCCCCGCGGGGCCCGTTTTTCATTGCGCCGGCGAAGATCAGTCTCCGCCACCACCGCCGCAACCACCGCCACAGCCGGAGGAATCGCCGCTCGATCCCCCGCCGTCGCTCGAGCCGCCACCGCCACCGCCATCGCCGTCGCCGCTGCTGCTGCCCGACTCGCTGCCGCCGAAGCCACCCGCATCGCCCGAGCTGCCCCCGTCGGACGACGATTCGCCGAAGCTGGTGCCGCACTGGGCGTCCGAGCCGATGTGGCGCTCCACCGCGCGGCAGTCGGGCACGTAGTGAAAGCCGCCGGCAATCGCGAACTTGATGTCCAGCGCAAACAGCAGCGGCAGCCGCGCCGGGTTGCGCGGGTCGATGCTTTCCTCCTTGCAGGCCCAGTACCAGGTGCGGCGCAGGCCGTCGTTGCGCTTCGGGTCGCGCCCCAGCACCTCGGCCGGGCTGTGGTGCAGCATGCCGCCGAAGGCCGCCTTGCACCAGCTCTGGTAGCCCTGGGTGTGCAGGATGAACTCGTGCCACGCCGTGTCGACCACCTTCGAGGGCATGGCGACGAACTTGCGGTTGCTGCGCAGGTGCGACATGAAGAACTGCCGCAGGCCGCGCAGCACCAGTTCGGCGTCGCGGCGGCTCAGCTGCGGATGGGCTTGCTGCAGCTTGCCGATCAGGAACGGCGGCAGGCGCGCCTCGCGGATGAACTGGCGCCGCAGGCTGGTCTCGAGGAACTTGAGCACGGCCGAGAACAGCACCGCCATCACGATCGCGGTCACCGTCGCGCCAAAGCGGCGCGAACTCAGCAACACGGCCAGCAGCGCCGCCAAAGGCACCGCGCGCCGGGCCCATACCAGCGCGCCGATGCGCCGGCGGAAGTTCAGGTGCAGGAAGTCGAGGTCCATGCCGGCAGCGTCAGGGGGTCAGACGACCACCGGCTCCGGCTCCAGCCGGATACCGAAGCGCTCGTACACGCTGGTCTGGATGGCCTTGGCCAGGGTCATCACCTCGCCGCCCGTCACGGGGTTCTCGCGGCCGCCGCGGTTCACCAGCACCAGCGCCTGCCGCTCGTACACGCCGGCATTGCCCACCGACTTGCCCTTCCAGCCGCAGGCGTCGATGAGCCAGCCGGCCGCCAGCTTGATGCTGCCGTCGTCCATCGGGTAGTGCACGATCTTGGGGTCGCGCGCGATGATGTCGGCGCACTGCTCGGGCGTGACCGTCGGGTTCTTGAAGAAGCTTCCGGCGTTGCCCAGCACGCGCCAGTCGGGCAGCTTGGCGCGGCGAATGGCGCAGATCCAGTCGAACACGTCCTGGGCGCTCGGCGTGAAGTTGCCGGTTTCTTCCATCTTGCGCTCCAGGTCGAAGTAGCCGACCACCGCCTTCCACGGCTTGGGCAGACGAAAGCGCACCCGGGTGATGACCGCGCGGCCCGCAAGGCCGAAGTCGTTCGGCACGCCGCGCACATGCTTGAACACCGAATCGCGGTAGCCGAAGGCGCACTGCGCGGCGTCGAGCGTGAAGCTGCGGCCGGTTTCCAGGTCGTAGGCGTCGAGCGAATCGAAGCGGTCCTGGAGCTCGACGCCGTAGGCGCCGATGTTCTGCACCGGCGCACCGCCCACCGTGCCGGGAATGAGCGCGAGGTTTTCGAGGCCGGGATAGCCATTGCGCACCATCCATTCGACCGCGTCGTGCCAGACTTCGCCGGCACCGGCCTCCACGATCCAGGCACGCTCGCTCTCCTCGACCAGCCGCAGGCCCTTGATTTCGACCTTCAGCACCAGTTGCTTGACGTCCCCGGTGATGACGATG
The DNA here is from genome assembly GCF_056394985.1 of Variovorax sp. 10N412. Lineage (NCBI taxonomy): Bacteria > Pseudomonadati > Pseudomonadota > Betaproteobacteria > Burkholderiales > Comamonadaceae > Variovorax > Variovorax sp. 10N412. The sequence continues at coordinate 195,878 of NZ_JBFTIO010000004.1, read as the reverse complement.
TTGCTGCCGCCGCCCAGCACGAAACGCGGCACTGCACGCCATTGCGCGTCGGTGCTCAGCGCGGCCAGGTCTGCCTCTTCTGCAATGCGCGCAAGATGCTGTGCACGCGCGACGATGCCGAAGCTGTTGTAGGGCTGCAGCGGGACATTGGACTCCACGATCATGGGAGAATTGTCGCATCCAGCACCAGTGAATTCAGGAGAGTGTCCATGCCGTCTTTCGATACCGTCTGCGAGCCCAACCTGCCCGAAGTGAAGAACGCGGTCGAGAACACCGCCAAGGAAATCGGCACGCGCTTCGATTTCAAGGGCACCGCCGCCGCCGTCGATCTCAAGGACAAGGAGATCACCATGATCGGTGACGCCGAGTTCCAGCTCGTGCAGGTCGAAGACATCCTTCGCAGCAAGCTCACCAAGCGCAGCGTGGACGTGCGCTTTCTCGACAAGGGCGACGTCCAGAAGATGGGCGGCGACAAGGTCAAGCAGGTCATCAAGGTCAAGAGCGGCATCGAGAGCGAGCAGGCCAAGAAGATCACCCGCATCATCAAGGACAGCAAGCTCAAGGTGCAGGCCGCGATCCAGGGCGATGCGGTGCGCATCACCGGCGCCAAGCGCGACGACCTGCAGGCCGCCATGGCCCTCATCAAGAAGGACGTGCCCGACATGCCGCTGTCCTTCAACAACTTCCGCGACTGAACCCCGCTGCATGAAAGCGCACGCTGGCGCGAAGCGGCTGCTGCTTGCGGCAGTTGCAGCGCAGCTGATGGCCGCCGCTGCCGTGGCGCATGCCGCCAGCTCGGTCACGCTGACCGGCAGCATCGGCAGCCGCGCGATCCTGATCGTGAACGGCAATGCGCCCAAGACCGTGGCGGTCGGCGAGAGCTACCAGGGCGTGAAGCTCGTGTCGCTGCAGACCGAGCAGGCGGTGGTCGAGCTCGAGGGCAAGCGCGTCAACCTGCGCATGGACACGCCCGTGAGCATCGGCGGCGGCGGCGCCACGGGCGGCGCAGGCAACCGCGTGGTGCTTTCGGCCGACAGCCGCGGCCACTTCATGACGCAGGGCGCCATCAACGGGCGGCCCGTGACCTTCATGCTCGACACCGGCGCCACCACCGTCGCGATGTCGGTGGCCGACGCGCAGCGCATCGGGCTCGACTACAGCAAGGGCCAGCCCGTGCAGATCAACACCGGCAACGGCGTCGCACCGGGCTTTCGGCTGCGACTGGATTCGGTGCGGGTGGGCGACGTCGAGGTGTACGACATCGACGCCATCGTCTCGCCGCAGGGCATGCCCTTCGTGCTGCTGGGCAACAGCTTCATCAACCGCTTCTCGATGCGCCGGGACGCCGACCAGATGGTCCTCGAAAAGCGGTTCTGAGCGCGCCGGCGCTTCCTTTAGGCCTGCGCAGCCGTCACCACGATCTCGATCTTGTAGGCCGCATTGGCCATCTTGGCCTGCACCGTCGCGCGGGGCGGCGTGTTGCCGGCCGGAATCCACGCGTCCCACACCTCGTTCATGGCCGTGATGTCGCCGATGTCGGCCAGGAAGATCTGCGTCGAGAGAATGCGCGACTTGTCGCTGCCGGCCTCGGCCAGCAGCCGGTCGACCATGGCGAGCACCTGCGCGGTCTGGCCGCGGATGTCTTCGGCGGTGTCGTCGGGCACCTGGCCGGCGAGGTAGACGGTGCCGTTGTGCACGGCCGTTTCCGAGAGGCGGGGACCGACGTGGTGGCGGGTGATGGTGGCCATGGTGTGTTCCTTCAGTTCGATTTTTTCTTGGCGCCGAGCTTCGACTCCGTGCCGGCCGCGAGCCGGCGGATGTTTTCGCGGTGCCGCCAGAACAGCAGCAAGCTCATGATGATGATCGCAATCAGCACCGTGCGGTCGAGAGGCCATGCAATGTTGCCGCCTATCAGGTAGTAGGCCGGCGCGAAGAAGGCCGCCGCCAGCGACGCCAGCGACGAGTAGCGGAAGAACACCGCAACGATCAGCCAGGTCGCGCCCGTCGCCAGTCCCAGCCAGGGCGCGACGCCCACCAGCACGCCCGCCGCGGTCGCCACGCCCTTGCCACCCTGGAAGCCGAAGAACACCGGGTACAGATGCCCGAGGAAGGCCGCCAGGCCCGCGAGCGCGGCCACGCCGGCGCCCAGGCCCCACTGCGCGCCGAACTGGTGAATGAGGAACACCGGCACCCAGCCCTTGAGCGCGTCGAGCAGCAGCGTGGCCAGCGCCGCGCCCTTGTTGCCCGAGCGCAGCACGTTGGTGGCCCCGGGGTTCTTGCTGCCGTAGCTGCGCGGGTCGGCCATGCCGAGCGCCTTGCTCACGATGACCGCGAAGGACAGCGAACCGATCAGGTAGGACGCCACGATGGCAATGAGGGAAGGCAAGGTGAAACTCAAGACGGCACTCCGCAGGGAAAAGTTGTTCTTATTCGGCGACGACCGCCTGGGGCGGCGATTGGATCACAACATACTGCTTGCGAAACTCCAGGCCGCGGTCGGGCCACTGTGTCACATAGGCGCGCAACGCCTCGGCGCCGGCCGGCCAGTCTTCGCCGTCGACGCGGCAGTCGGCCTGCACCTCGCCCTGCGCGTCGCGCGCGGCATACAGGCGCACGCCGTGCACCGCATCCGATTCGAGCAGCGGCCTGAAGGCGTCCCAGGTGTTGGTGAACAGGCAGCAGGGGCAGAACGGGTGTTCTTCGTGCGCCTCGACTTCGGGGTGCGCCACACGGTGCGCCACGGGCCCGAACAGCACGCGCCGCGCGCGGCCTTCCTGCCAGCTCATGTCCATCGACGTGCAGTGGCCCAGGTCCTTGCGCAGGGCGTCCTGGTACACCACCAGGTCGACCTGGGCCCACAGGTCGAAGCCACGGGTCAGCGTGTCGGCGGCCGTATCGCCGGCGGAATGCTGGAACTCGAAGGTGCCGCCCGGCAGCAGTTGCGCATGCGCCACCTCGATGGTGGTGGAACTGCTGGCCTTGCCGCCGCCTTCGACCGAAAGGCTCAGTATCTGCGGCAGCAGCCAGAGCCCGTCAGGCAGCACGACCCAGCCCTCGCGCTCGAGCCGGCCCTCATGGCCCCGCGCCGCGAGCGCTTGGAGCAGCATGGCCGACAGGTCGACCGTCTCGCTCCAGCTGCGCTCGTCGTTGCGGTACGACATCTCGAACGATGCACCCTGGCCCGGGTTCGCGGCCCGTCGGGAGGGGAAGAAGTCGGAAGGCGGGTGCGTCATGGCGCCGGCTATTCTGCCAGCGCACATTGCACGGGCGTGGCGCCCAGGAGCTCCACGCACACCCGCGGATCGATGCCGATCAGGTAGCCGCGCCGACCGCCGTTGAGCACGATCCGCGGCAGCTCGAGCACTGTCGCTTCCACGTACACCGGCATCTCGCGCCGCGTGCCGAAGGGCGAGGTGCCACCCACCATGTAGCCGCTGTGGCGCTGCGCCACCTCGGGCTTGCACGGCTCGACCGACTTGGCGCCGATCTGCCGCGCCAGGTTCTTGGTCGACACGGTGCGGTTGCCATGCATCAGCACGATGAGCGGCTTGGCGTCCTGGTCCTGCATCACCAGCGTCTTGATGACGGTGAACGGGTCGAGCCCCAGCATCTCGGCACCGCGCTGCGCGCCGCCGTGTTCCATGTACTCGTACGGATGCTCGGTGAACGCGACCTTGTGCGCACGCAACAGCTGCGTTGCGGGCGTTTCGGACACGTGCGTCTTTTTGCTCATCGAAGTACCTTCGTGCTTCGCACTGCGGTACGCGCTTGCTTGGGGCGGCCCGGCGCTGCGCTCACGCCGCCGGGTCGCGGATTTCCAGGCGGATCTTGTCGATCTCTGCCAGGATCTCCGGCGACAGCGTGGTGCCGTACGCGTCAAGGTCTTCTTCCAGCTGCGCCACCGAGGTCACCCCGATGATGGTGCTCGCGACCTGCCACTTCGTGTAGCAGAAGGCCAGCGCCAGCTGCGTGGGCGTCAGGCCGTTGTCACGGGCGAGCTGGTTGTAGCGCCTGGCGGCGCGCAGTGAATCGGGCTTGCCCCAGCGCTGCTTGCGCACCGACTCGTAGCTCGAAATGCGTGCGCCCTTCGGTGCGTCGGGGCCGTCGATGCCGCTCTGGTCGTACTTGCCCGTGAGCAGGCCGAAGGCCAGCGGCGAGTAGGCCAGCAGCGACACGTTCAGGCGGTGCATGGTCTCGTCCAGGCCGTTTTCGTGGGCGCGGCTCACGAGGCTGTACACGTTCTGCACCGTGGCCACGCGCGGCAGGCCGTGCTGCTCGGCCACGCGCACGAACTCGTGCACGCCGTAAGGGGTTTCGTTCGACAGGCCGATGGCGCGCACCTTGCCCGCCTTCACCAGCTTGCCCAGCGCCTCGAGCTGGTCGTGAATCGGCGTCTTGGAGCTTTCCTTCGCCGGGTCGTAGTACATGGCGCCGAACACCGGCACATGGCGCTCGGGCCAATGGATCTGGTACAGGTCGATGACGTCGGTCTTCAGGCGCTTCAGGCTCGCGTTGCACGAGGCCTCGATGTCGGCGGGCGTCATGCCGGTGCCTTCGCGCACCCAGGGCATGTTGCGCGAGGGGCCAGCCACCTTGGTGGCCAGCACCAGCTTCTCGCGCGCGCCGGGGTTGGCGGCGAACCAGTTGCCGATGATGGTTTCCGTGACGCTGTAGGTTTCCTTGCGGGTGGGCACCGAATACATCTCGGCGGTGTCGATGAAATCAACGCCACGCTCGAGCGAGCGGCTCAGGATGGCATGGGAGGTGGGCTCGTCCACCTGTTCGCCGAAGGTCATCGTGCCGAGGCAGATCGGGGTGACGTGCAGGTCGCTTTGACCGAGTTGTATCTTTTTCATGCGCGGGATGCTACCGCCCTCCCCGGCAAGCTGCTGGCCGCCGGCGCAAAACCCGAGCACGTCGCGCCCTGCCGCTGTCGTGTGGCGGACTGCGCCGGCACAAGGGCCTCCTTATCATCGGTCGCCATGTACCAAGCCCTCCGCCCCTCCCGCAGTGAATTCGTGCCCGTGCGCAACCTCAGCTACCACGTGCGCCTGTGGGGCCAGCCCTCCGACGCGCGCCCGCCGCTCGTGCTCGTGCACGGCTGGATGGACGTGGCGGCTTCGTGGCAGTTCGTGGTCGACGCCATGGAAGAAGACCGCTTCATCATCGCCCCCGACTGGCGCGGCTTCGGCCTGACCGAAGGCGGCGGCGTCGACAACTACTGGCTCGCCGACTACCTGGCCGACCTCGAATGGCTGCTCGACCATTACGTTGGCGAGGCGGGCGAAGGCGAGAGCGCCAGGCCCGTCGACCTCGTCGGCCACAGCATGGGCGGCAACGTCGTCATGCACTACGCCGGCGTGCGCCCGGAGCGCATTCGCCGCCTCGTCAACCTCGAAGGCTTCGGCATGCCCGCGCGCCGGCCCGAGGAAGCGCCCGCACGCTACGGCCAGTGGATCGACGAGCTCAAGCGCCTGCACCGCGGCGAAATGGCGCTGGCCGGCTACTCGGGCGTGGACGGCGTGGCACGCCGCCTCATGAAGACCAACCCCCGCCTCACGCCCGACAAGGCCAACTGGCTCGCCAGCCACTGGTCGGTGAACCACGGGCATCCCGACGGCGGCGAGCGCTGGCAGATTCTTGGCGACCCGGCGCACAAGATCGTCAACGCTCACATCTTCCGCGTCGACGAGACGCTGGCGCTCTATGCGCGCATCACCGCGCCGCTGCTGATGGTCGAGGCCTCGGACGACAGCCTGCAGGGCTGGTGGAAGAACCGCTACACGCTCGACGAATTCCACGAGCGGCTGAAGTCCGTGCCCACCGCGCGCATCGAGCGGCTGGAGGACGCCGGCCACATGCTGCACCACGACCAGCCGCAGCGCGTGGCGCGGATGATCGAGGAATTCACCGCAGGCTGAAGCCGGCCGGGCCGCGGGTCGCTTCGCCGACTCCCTAAAGCGCGAGGGCCAGCGCCGCCGATATTCGGCGAGCGGATATCCAAGCGCGCGAATCTTCGTTCGCGGCGCAGGCACCGCGCCCTAGAGTGCGCAGCTCCCTTGCCTCCCCGGAGTTGCCTGCTATGCGTATTTCTTCGCGCGCGCCCTTGCTGGCGCGCTGGTCCGTGCCGTTGCTGGGCGGCCTCGCCCTGAGCCTGCTGCTCCACGTGTCCGCCCAAGCCGCGGACCTGCGCGTGGGCTTCATGCCCGGCCCCTACCGCGACGCGTTCACCCACGGCATCGAGCCCCAGCTGAAGAAGCTGGGCTACAGCGTCAAGTACGTCGAGTTCAGCCAGGGCGTGCAGCCCAACGACGCCGTGGAGCGCGGGCAGATCGACGCCAACATCTTCCAGCACACGCTGTACCTCAACGCCACCAACAAGCAGCAGAACTTCGACCTGGTGCCGATCGTGCATGTGCCCACGCCGCCCATGGGCCTGTACTCGCAGCGCCACAAGTCGCTCGATGCGGTGCCCGACGGCGCCACCGTCACACTGCCCGCCGACCCGGTGAACGCGGCGCGTGCGCTCAACATCCTTGCGGCCGTCGGCTGGGTCACGCTGAAGCAGGGCGTGAGCCCGCTCGCCGTGTCGGAGCGCGACGTGGTCGACAACCCCAAGCGGCTGAAGCTGGTGCCGCTGGACGCCGCGCAGGCACCGCGTTCGCTGGCCGACAGCGACATCGCTGCCGTGCAAGGCAACTTTGCCGTGGCTTCGGGGCTGAAGCTCACCGAAGCGCTGAAGCTCGAAGACATGACCCTGCCCTACGTGAACGTGGTGGCCGTCAAGCGCAGCAACGAGAACGCCAAGTTCGCGAAAGACATTGCCGCCGCCTACCAGTCGCCCGAGTTCCAGCGCTTCTTCAAGGCCAACCCGACCTGGGCCGGCTACCGCCTGCCCGACTATTTCGCCCAATGAGCGCTTCGAACCACAGCCCCACGTCACCTCGGCCGCGCCAGCTGCACCTGAACGTCAACATCCTGCATTCGGGCTTCGTGCCCTCGGCCTGGCGCCTGCCCGAAAGCGACCCCTGGGCCTTTGCCGACATCCAGCACTACATCCGCACGGCGCAGATCGCGGAAGCGGGCAAGCTCGACGCGGTGTTCCTCGCGGACAACGCGGCCATCGTCGACCAGGTCCACTTTCGCCCGATCACCGCGCTGGAGCCGACCATTCTGCTGGCCTGCGTGGCCGCGGCCACGACGCACATCGGCCTGATCGCGACCGCCTCGACCAGCTACAACGAGCCCTACAACATCGCCCGCCGCTTCGCCACGCTCGACCATGTGAGCGGCGGGCGCGCGGGCTGGAACGTGGTGACCACGGCCGACCTGCCCTCGGCGCGCAACTTCGGCCTGGACGCCACGCCCGACCATGCGAAGCGCTACGCGCGCGCCTCGGAGTTCACCGACATCGTGAAGGCGCTGTGGGACAGCTGGGAAGACGACGCCTTCATCGGCGACAAGGCCACGGGCCGCTTCATTGACCCGGCCAAGGTGCACGCCATTGCGCACCGCGGCGAGCACTTCGCGGTGCAGGGCCCGCTGAACCTGCCGCGCGCACCGCAGGGCCACCCGGTGCTGGTGCAGGCGGGCGCTTCGGCCGACGGGCGCGAGCTGGCGTCGCGCCATGCAGAGGCGGTGTTCTCGGCCTCGCAGTCGTTCGAGGAATCGCTCGCGTACGCCCGCGCGCTGAAGACCCGCGCGGCAGAACTGGGCCGCGGCCCCGACGCGGTGAAAGTGCTCGCGGGCCTGACCACCATCGTCGGCAGCACCGAGGCCGAAGCGCGCCGCCGCCGCGACGAGCTGGTCGACCTGATTCCGTGGGACTACAGCCTCACGCGCATCGCCGGCACGCTGGGCATCACGCCCGACCGCCTGAAGCTCGACGAGCGCCTGCCCGAAGACCTGCCCTTGCCCGGCAATGGCAACGGCAACCACACCTTCTTCAACGCGGTGGTGGCGGCGGGCCGTACGCACGGCTACACGGTGCGCCAGCTGATTCGCGAACTGGCGGGCGGCGGCGGGCACCGCGTGATCGTCGGCACGCCGGAGCAGATTGCGGACGACATCGAACACTGGTTCAAGGCCGGTGCGGCGGACGGGTTCAACCTGATGCCTGATGCGTTGCCGCACGGGCTGCAGGACTTTGTGGACGGCGTGGTGCCGATCCTGCAGAAGCGCGGGATCTTCCGCACGGAGTACGAGGGGCGCACGTTGCGCGATCACCTCGGGTTGGCGCGGCCCGGCGGGCGAGTGGCACAGCAACTCGCGGCCTGATGTGCATTTCTTCCTCCCCCGCTGGGGGAGGGCTGGGGTGGGGGCACGCGGCCTACGCGCCAACAGCTGCTTATCGAACGCCGCTTGCCCCCATCCCAGCCTTCCCCCAGAGGGGGAAGGAGCAACACAGGGCCCGGAGCGCTTTTTTTTCTTTCTCCCTCCCCTCCCGGGGGAGGGTTGGGGTGGGGGCACGCGGCCTTCGCGCTTGCACGGCTTCAGCAAGCGCCGCTAGCCCCCATCCCAGCCTTCCCCCAGAGGGGGAAGGAGCAACGCGACGCTTTACTCCTCGTCGGCGTCGTTGCCCGTCAAAGAGAGCACTTCCTCGACAAAGGCCTCGAACAGCGGCAACGAAGCCGGCAAGGCGTCGAAAGACTCTGCCTCGCCCGCATCGAAGAAATGCGGCTTGTCCGCAGGCACCGAAACCCACTCGCCGGCCTCGACCAGCAAACCCAGATAGCCGTCGGTGACAGGCAAATAGAACAGGCCGGCGCTGTCGAGCACCTGCTGCCCCTTCTTCTTGCCTCGCCCCCAGCTCACGCCCTGCCCCGCCAGGTGATCGGTGATCCAGCCGTCGCACACGTGCGTGTCGCGCCAGCTTCCTTGGGCATCGAATACGGCCAGAACGGGCATGGGAGCGTCCTTTGTCGGGAAAGAGAGAAAGCGTTATTGCAGGAAGCTGGGCTTGGCGTAGCCCTGGAACTTGCTGTCGACCACCGCCTTGAATTCCTTCGAACGGTAGGCCTCGGCAATGTCCTTGGCCCACTGCGTGTTCTTGTCGGCCGTCTTCACGGCGACCACATTCAGGTAGTAGTCGGGCGTCTTCTCAAGCACCACGGCCTCGGTGAGCTTCAGGCCCGACGAGATCGCGAAGTTGCCGTTGACGATGGCGTACTCGGTGTCGCCCAGCGAGCGCGGCAGCTGCGCGGCTTCCAGCGGAATGAACTTCAGCTTCTTCGGGTTCTCGGCCACGTCCTTTTCAGACGCGCGAATCGGGTCCACGCCGGCCTTGATGGTGACCAGCTTGTTCTGCTCCAGCAGCACCAGCGCGCGGGCCAGGTTGCTCGGGTCGTTCGGCAGCGTCACGCGGTCGCCTTCCTTGGCTTCGCCCAGGGTCTTGCGCTTGGTCGAGTACACGCCCATGGGCGCGATCGGGCCCTGCACCAGCTCGGTGATGTCCAGCTTCTGGTCGGCGGCGAACTTCTTCAGGTAGATCTGGTGCTGGAAGAAATTGGCGTCGAGCGAGCCCTGGGCCAGTGCCAGGTTGGGCTGCACGTAGTCGTTGAACTCCACCACCTTCACGGTGTAGCCCTTCTTCTGGAGCAGGGGCACGATGCCTTGCTTGAGCTGGTCGGCATTGGAGCCGGCGGTGCCGCCGATCACCAGGGTCTTCTTGGCGGGGTCTTGCGCATGGGCCTGCAGCGAGAGGCCGCCCAGCGACAGGGCAGCCAGCGAGAGGGCAAGAACGGAACGGCGCAGGAAAACGGTCTTCATGAGATAGAGCAAAAAGCTAGAGAGAGAGAAAAAGATCAACGCTTGTCCAGCCTGCGTGCCGTGGTGTTGCCCACGAACTGCAGGATCTGTACCAGCACCACGAGCAGCGCCACGGTGAGCACCATCACGTCGGTCTGGAAACGGTAGTAGCCGTAGCGGATGGCCAGGTCGCCGATGCCGCCGCCGCCCACCACGCCGGCCACCGCCGAGTAGGAGAGAAAGCTCACGGCCAGCACCGTCAGCGCCAGCACCAGGCCCGAACGGGCCTCCACCAGCAGCACGCGCCAGACGATCTGCAGCTCCGAGGCGCCCATGGCGTGCGCCGCCTCGATCACGCCGCGCGGCACTTCGCGCAGGCACTGGTCGACCAGGCGCGCCAGGTACGGAATGGCGGCGAACGACAGCGGCACCGCCGCGGCCAACGGCCCGATCGACGTGCCCGCGATCACCCGCGTGAACGGCACCAGCGCCACCAGCAGGATGATGAAAGGAAAGGACCGCACCGTGTTCACGATCCAGTTCAGCACCAGGAACGCGGGCTTGTTCTCCAGCGACTGGCCCGGGCCCAGCAAAAACAGCAGGATGCCCAGCGGCCCGCCGATGAGCACCGCGGCCGTGAGGCCGATGGCCAGCATCATGAAAGTCTGGCCCGTGGCGATCCACAGCTCGGGGAGGATGGGGGCGATGTTCTCAAACATAAGCGGGCTCCTGGGCGTTGAGGCCCGGCGCGGTGCGCAGGGCCGCGGCTTCTCGCGAATCGCGTTCGCGGCGGCGCACCAGCTCGTCGATTTCACGGCCCAGCGCCGTCTTGCGCTCGGCCTTGGGCGCGTCTTCCACGGCGAACTGCTCCACCAGCCGGCCCTTCTCCAGGATGGCCACGTTGCGGCACAGCACCTCGACCACCGACAGCTCGTGCGTCACGATGACGATGGTCACGCCGATCTTCTGGTTGATGTCGCGCAGCGTTTCCAGCAGCGAGCGCGTGGTTTCGGAGTCGAGCGCCGAGGTGGGCTCGTCGCACAGCAGCACCTGCGGGCGCGGCGCCAGCGCGCGGGCAATCGCCACGCGCTGCTTCTGCCCGCCCGAGAGTTGGGCCGGGTAGGTGTCGATCTTCTCGGCCAGGCCGACCAGTTCGAGGCACTCGCGAACCCGCGCATCGATCTCGGCCTTCGAATGGTGGCCGTGGATCTTCAGCGGAAAGGCCACGTTGTCGAACACCGTCGCGTTCTGCAGCAGGTTGAACTGCTGAAAGATCATGCCGATGTTCTGGCGCGTGTCGCGCAGCTCGCGGCGCGAGAGCGTGGTCAGGTCGCGCCCGCCCACCAGCACCTGGCCCGAATCGGGCCGCTCCAGCAGGTTGATGAGGCGCAGCAGCGTCGACTTGCCCGCGCCGCTCTTGCCGATCAGGCCGAACACGTCGCCCTGCTGGATCTCGAGCGACAGCGACTGCACGGCGTCGAACACCTCGCCGCTGGGCAGTGCAAATGACTTCTGCACGGATTGAAGACGGATGACGGGCGTCGCAGGGTCGCGGCCCGCATCGGGCGAAGGATGGCTCATGGGAAAGAAGTGCGTCCGGCGACAAGGCCGAACACGAAGGTTCGCGAAAAAGGTGCCGAGTATGAAAACAAAAGCGGCAAAAGAGAACGAAGAAAAAGGAGGGTGTTTATATCGCAATGTGCATATGGAAATCGGGGTGCGAACCAAACACGCCATATCGATATGCCTATTCGTTCGTTCTCAAACGCGTCGCGCCCTGTCACATTCGCGCCTTCATTTTTTGCTTTTCGTTTTTTCAGCGCCACCATGCACACCACTTTTCGCCGCCGCACCGCCCTTGTCGCCACCCTGGCGGCCGCCCTTTTCTCTGGCAGCGCCGCCTTTGCGCAGGACAAGAACACGCTGAAGGTGGGCGTTTCCGTCGGCAGTGCCGAGCAGATCTTCGAAGTGGTCAAGAAGGTTGCCGCCAAGGACGGCCTGAACATCCAGCTCGTGGTGTTCAACGACTACCAGCTGCCCAACGCGGCCCTGGCTTCGGGAGACCTGGACGCCAACGCCTTCCAGCACCAGCCCTTCCTGGACAACCAGAACAAGGCACGCGGCTTCGACATCGTGCCCGTGGGCCTGACCATCACCGCGCCGCTGGGCTTCTACTCGCGCAAGCTCAAGTCGATCGACCAGCTGCCCGACGGCGCGGCCGTCGGCATCCAGAACGACCCGTCGAACGGCAACCGCGCCTTGCTGCTGCTGCAGCAGGCCGGCCTGATCACGCTGAAGCCCGACGCGGTGAAGAACAACACCGCCACCCCGCTGGACGTGGTGACCAACCCCAAGAAGCTGAAGCTGGTGGCGCTGGACGCCGCCCAGCTGCCGCGCTCGCTGGACGACCTGACCATTGCCGCCATCAACAACGACTACGCCGGCAAGGCCGGCCTCACGCTCGAGAAGGACGCCGTGATCAAGGAAGCCCCCAAGGGCCCCTACGCCAACATCATTGCCGTGCGCCGCGCCGACAAGGACAAGCCCTGGGCCAAGCGCCTGGTGGCGGCTTACCAGTCGCCGGAGGTGAAGAGCTTCATCGAGACGCAGTTCAAGGGGTCGCTCGTTCCCGCGTTCTGAGTTCGGCCTTTTTGGACTTTCTCCCTCCCCCGCTGGGGGAGGGCCGGGGTGGGGGCACGACGGCGCTCGCATTGGGCGCAATGCCCGAAACAAGCGCCCTGCCCGCCCCCATCCCAGCCTTCCCCCAAAGGGGGAAGGAGCAATACAGGGGCGCTCCCAAGCAGGTTCGCGGACCGTGAGAAAATGTCGGGTTCCCCCCGAACACCAACCCTCCACAGTCAGGACACCCCATGGACGCAGAACAAATCAACCAAATCGGCGCAATGCTCGCGGACCTGAGCGTCCGTACGGTCGATTTACGGAGGTATCTTTGACTACGATGCCAAAGCTGAACGACTGAGGACAGTCAACGCATCGCTCGAAGACCCGAACGTCTGGAACGACCCCAAGAAGGCCCAGGAACTCGGCAAGGAGAAGAAGTCGCTCGACGACGTGGTCGTCACGCTCGACAAGCTCACCAACGGCTTGTCCGACAACACCGAGCTCTTCGAAATGTCGAAGGCCGACGGCGACATGGACGGCCTGCAGGCCATTGCAGATGACGCCGCCACGCTCGAAGCCGACATCAAGCAGCTCGAATTCCGCCGGATGTTCAACAACCCGGCCGACCCGCTCAACGCCTTCGTCGACATCCAGGCCGGCGCCGGCGGCACCGAGGCTTGCGACTGGGCCAGCATGCTGCTGCGCCAGTACCTGAAGTACGCCGAGCGCAAGGGCTTCAAGACGCAGATCGAAGACGAAACGCCGGGCGATACCGCCGGCATCAAGGGCGCGACCATCAAGGTCGAGGGCGACTACGCCTTCGGCCTGCTGCGCACCGAAACCGGCGTGCACCGCCTGGTGCGCAAGTCGCCGTTCGACTCGTCGGGCGGGCGCCACACCAGCTTTGCCAGCATCTTCGTGTACCCGGAAATCGACGATTCGATCGAGATCGACATCAACCCTTCCGACGTGCGCACCGACACCTTCCGTGCCAGCGGCGCGGGTGGCCAGCACATCAACAAGACCGACTCGGCCGTGCGCCTCACGCACATTCCGACCGGCATCGTGGTGCAGTGCCAGGACGGCCGAAGCCAGCACAGCAACCGCGACGTGGCGTGGAAGCGCCTGCGCTCGCGGCTGTACGACTTCGAGATGCGCAAGCGCCAGGAAGAGCAGCAAAAGCTGGAAGACAGCAAGACCGACGTGGGCTGGGGCCACCAGATCCGCAGCTACGTGCTGGACAACAGCCGCATCAAGGACCTGCGCACCAACGTCGAAGTCTCGGCCACCCAGAAGGTGCTGGACGGCGACCTGGACGTGTTCATCGAAGCCTCTTTGAAGCAAGGCGTGTGAACCGAATGAGCCTCACGAGCCCGAAACACGGCAAGGTCGAAGCCTTCATCTTCGACATGGACGGCACCATGATCGACTCCATGCCCTGGCATGCGCGCTCGTGGGTCGAATTCGTGGAACGCCACGGCCTGAAACTCGACGTGAGCGACATCCTCGCGCGCACCACGGGCCGCACCGGCACCGAGTGCATGCGCGAGCTGTTCGACCGGGAACTCTCCGACGACGAGTGCCAGGCCCTGGTGCACGAGAAGGAAGAAATCTACCGCGCCATGTTCAGCGACAACTTCACCGAGGTGGCGGGCTTCACGGCCTTTGCCAAGGCGGCCGTTGCGCGCGGGCTCAAGGTGGCCGTGGGCACGGCTGGCGACAAGGGCAACATCGAGTTCGCCATGTCGCGCCTCAAGATGGACCCGCTGCCGCTGGCAATAGTCGGTGGCGACGAAGGCTTCAGCGGCAAGCCCACGCCCGCCATCTTCCTGGAAGCCGCGCGGCGCATCGGCGTTGCGCCCGAGCGCTGCATCGTCTTCGAGGACGCCCCCTTCGGCATCGAGGCCGCGCGCCGCGGCGGCATGCGTGCCGTGGCCGTGTGCAGCACCCATTCCGCCGCCGAGCTTGCCGGCCCCCATGTGATTGCCGCGGTTCGCGACTACGACGAACTCGCCCACTCGAATTTTCTGGAGACACTCGATGATGCTGCGTGACGCTCAAGGGCAACCGATTGCCATTCGCCGCGAAGACTATGCCGCCCCGGCGTACTGGATCGACACCGTCGACCTTACCTTCGACCTCGACCCCGCCAAGACCCGCGTGCTCAACCGCATGCAGGTGCGCCGCAACCCCGAGGTGCCGGTGCAGCCGCTGCGCCTGGACGGCGACGAGCTGAACCTGGCGCGCGTGCTGGTCAACGGCCAGGGCGCGTCGTTCCGCATGGAAGGCGACCAGCTCGTCATCGACGGCCTGCCCGACGCCTTCGAGCTCGAGATCTTCACCACCTGCTGCCCCATCAAGAACACCAAGCTGATGGGCCTGTTCGTGAGCGAAGACACCTTCTTCACGCAGTGCGAGGCCGAGGGCTTCCGCCGCATCACCTACTTCCTGGACCGCCCGGACGTGATGGCGATGTACACCGTCACGCTGCGCGCCGCCAAGGCCGCCTACCCGGTGCTGCTGTCCAACGGCAACCTGGTCGAGCAGGGCGAGCTGCCCGAGGGCCGCCACTTCGCCAAGTGGGTCGACCCCTTCAAGAAACCGGCCTACCTGTTCGCCCTGGTGGCGGGCAAGCTGGTGGCGCGCGAGCAGCGCATCAAGGCGCGCAACGGCCGCGACCACCTGCTGCAGGTGTACGTGCGTGCCGGCGATCTCGACAAGACCGAGCACGCGATGAACTCGCTCATCAACTCCGTGCTGTGGGACGAGGCCCGCTTCGGCCTGCCGCTGGACCTGGACCGCTTCATGATCGTGGCCACCAGCGACTTCAACATGGGCGCCATGGAGAACAAGGGCCTGAACATCTTCAACACGAAGTACGTTCTGGCCAACCAGGCCACCGCCACCGACGCCGACTACAGCAACATCGAAAGCGTGGTCGGCCACGAGTACTTCCACAACTGGAGCGGCGACCGCGTGACCTGCCGCGACTGGTTCCAGCTGTCGCTGAAAGAAGGCCTCACCGTCTTCCGCGACCAGGAATTCAGCCAAGATTTGTGCGCCGACGCCTCGGCCCGCGCCGTGAAGCGCATCGAAGACGTGCGCGTGCTGCGCACCGCCCAGTTCCCCGAAGACGCAGGCCCCATGGCCCACCCGGTGCGGCCCGACAGCTACATCGAGATCAGCAACTTCTACACCGTCACCATCTATGAAAAGGGCGCCGAAGTCGTCCGCATGATGCAGACGCTGGTCGGGCGCAAGGGCTTCGAGAAGGGCATCACCCTTTACTTCGAACGCTTCGACGGCCAGGCCGTGACCTGCGACGACTTTGCGCAGGCCATTGCCGACGCCAACCCCGAATCGGAACTGGCCCGCCTGCTGCCCCAGTTCAAGCGCTGGTACAGCCAGGCCGGCACGCCCCGCCTGGCCGCGCACGGCGTGTACGACGCGCAGAACCGCAGCTACACCCTGAGCGTGGTGCAAAGCTGCCCGCCCACCCCCGGCCAGCCGACCAAGGAACCCTTCGTCATTCCGCTGAACGTGGGCCTGCTCGACGCCAACGGCCGCGAGCTGCCGCTGCAGCTCGAAGGCGAAAGCGAAGTCACCCGCGGCACGCGCACCCTGGTGCTGTCGCGCGCCGGCGAGCAGATCACCTTCGTGGGCCTGGACGCCGAGCCCGTGCCTTCCATCCTGCGTGGCTTCAGCGCGCCGGTGGTGCTCGACTTTGCATACACCGACGCCCAGCTGCTGACCCTGCTGGCCAACGACACCGACCCGTTCAACCGCTGGGAAGCCGGCCAGCGCCTGGGCCTGCGCGCCGCGCTGCAGGGCATTGCCGCCCTGGCCACCGACACCACCCCGGTGCTGAACGACGCCTACATCGACGCCATGCGCAGCGTGCTGCGCAACCCGCAGCTCGACGCCGCCTTCAAGGAGCTGGTGCTCACGCTGCCGTCGGAAACCTACATTGCCGAGCAGCTCGACGTGGTCGACCCGCAGCGCGTGCATCTGGTGCGCGAAGCCATGCGTGCCCAGCTGGCCACCGCCCTCTTCGCCGACTGGCAGCAGGTGTACGAAGACAACAAGGACTCCGGCGCCTACAGCCCCGACCCCACGTCTTCGGGCCGCCGCGCGCTCGCCGGCATGGCGCTCAACTTTCTGTGCCTGGCGGCGCGCGCCTCGGGCGACGCGGTGTGGCCAGGCAAGACGCTGCAGCGCTTCAAGGACGCGGGCAACATGACCGACCGCTTCAACGCGCTCAACGCGCTCGTGTCGTCGGGCCACACCCTGGCGGCGCAGGCGCTCGCGCGCTTCCACGCCATCTTCAAAAACGAGGCGCTGGTCATCGACAAGTGGTTCTCCCTGCAGGCCGGTGCCAGCGACCGCGGCGGCGACATCCTGCCGCTGGTGAAGCAGCTCATGAAGCACCCCGACTTCTCGCTGAAGAACCCCAACCGCGCGCGCAGCGTGATCTTCGCGTTCTGCAGCGCCAACCCCGGTGCGTTCCACCGCCCCGACGCAGCCGGCTACGTTTTCTGGAGCGAACGCGTGATCGAGCTCGACGCCATCAACCCCCAGGTGGCGGCCCGCCTTGCGCGCGCGCTCGACCGCTGGAGCAAGCTGGCCGAGCCCTACCGCAGCGCCGCGCGCGAAGCCATCGCCCGCATTGCCGCCAAGCCCGACCTGAGCAAGGACACGCACGAGGTTGTCACGCGCGCCCTGGCCGGCAACTAAACAAAAAGAGACTCAACAGAAAGCATATGGCTCAACAAAAGATTTCCCTCACCCGCTACCTCGTCGAACAACAGCGCGCCGACGGCCTCATTCCCGGCCAGCTGCGCCTGCTGCTCGAAGTGGTGGCCCGTGCCTGCAAGAGCATCAGCCAGGCCGTCAACAAGGGCGCGCTGGGCGGCGTGCTGGGCACGGCCGAGAGCGAGAACGTGCAGGGCGAGATCCAGAAGAAGCTGGACATCATTGCCAACGAAGTGCTCATCGAGGCCAACGAATGGGGCGGTCACCTGGCGGCCATGGCCAGCGAGGAGATGGAGACCATCCACGTGGTGCCCAACCGCTACCCGCAGGGCGAATACCTGTTGATGTTCGACCCGCTGGACGGCAGCAGCAACATTGACGTGAACGTGAGCATCGGCACCATCTTCAGCGTGCTGAAGAAGCCCGACGACCACCCCGGCGTGCAGGAAAGCGACTTCCTGCAGCCCGGCACCCAGCAGGTGGCGGCCGGCTACTGCATCTACGGCCCGCAGACCACCCTGGTGCTGACCGTGGGCAACGGCGTGGCCATGTTCACGCTCGACCGCGAGCAAGGCAGCTTCGTGCTGACGCAGGAAGACATCCAGATTCCGGCCGACACCAAAGAATTTGCCATCAACATGAGCAACATGCGCCACTGGGACGAGCCCGTGAAGCGCTACATCGACGAGTGCCTGGCCGGCAAGGAAGGCCCGCGCGGCAAGGACTTCAACATGCGCTGGATTGCCAGCATGGTGGCCGACGTGCACCGCATCCTGATGCGCGGCGGCGTGTTCATGTACCCGTGGGACAAGCGCGAGCCCGAGAAGGCCGGCAAGCTGCGCCTGATGTACGAGGCCAACCCCATGAGCTGGCTGGTCGAGCAGGCCGGCGGCGCCGCCACCAACGGCAAGCAGCGCATTCTTGACCTGCAGCCCACGAAACTGCACGAGCGCGTGAGCGTGCTGTTGGGTTCGCGTAACGAAGTTGAGCGTTTGACGCAGTACCACGCCGAGAAGGCGTGATTTGTTGGCTATAATCTGAGGCTTCGCCGGTGTAGCTCAGTCGGTAGAGCAGCTCATTCGTAATGAGAAGGTCGGGTGTTCGATTCATCTCTCCGGCACCAATACAGATAAGGCCCGGATGCTATAAAAACCATAGCATCCGGGTCTTTTTCTTTGGCTATGTAACGGCCGATGTAAGAGAATTCGAAGCGTCGGGTACTTAGACTGCACCACGTACCGCCATCGCTCGTCGCGGCTGGCACTGGCAGCGACGCACATGTCGCGCCAAAGCCACATCGCAGGCGGCCCGACCCGCAGTCGTCGCCAGAATCTCCGCATGCCTGATTTCGCCCACATCCCAGACGACGACCTCCTGGCCCACGCCCACGAATGGCGGCAACGGGCACTCCGTGGTGAGAAAGACGCCCGAGGGATCGCGCACCAGCTGGAAACCGAGGGCCGTCGACGATTTGGCGCACCGACCACGGTGACTCCGCCACTGGACACGCGACCCCAAGGTGACCGTTCGCGGCCGTGGTGGAGGTTCCGGTGAGCCCTCGCATGGTTCGCCTACTTGCTGCCCCGGCATTTGCCTTGCTGGCGTTGCCTGTTGATGCGCAACCCACGGTCTACCGCTGTGAGTCGAACGGCAAGGTCGCCTACTCCGACGCGCCGTGTGTCGGCGCCAAAGTGATCGACGCGACCCCGACGCAGGGTATGGACAAGATGACCGGCCGCACAAGCAAGGGCAAGGAGGTGCGCCGCGACGAACTCAATCGGATGTTCGACGGCGCCGTGCGCCCGATCACAGGTAAGTCCACCGAGGAAATGAACGTCCTGCGGCGCCGGGTGCACCTGCCCGGAAAAGATCTGGCGCAGTGCGGGGCGCTGGACGGCCGGCTCGCGCGTCTCGAAGCCGCCGCCCCCACCGCTCCAGTACGAGACAAAGCGAAAGCCGATTTCGACCTGTATCAAGCGCGCAAGCAGTTCTTCGACCTGAAATGCTGAAGCGCTTCCCCATCCTCGACATGCTCGCGTAGAGCGCGGTCGCCCAAGCCAGCGAGCCCCGCGTCTGCTTTGTGGTCGGCGTCAGCGACGGCGACACGATCACCGCGCGCTGCGGCGTGCCGGGCATCTACGAACAAAATGAAGGTCCGGCTCGGCGGCATTGAAGCACCTGAGCGCAGCCAGCTCGTCGGAACTCGGGTGAACGAAACGCTCTGCGATCTGACATTCGCGAATGTCTGTGCGTCGGCTTGCAACAAGTTCAACCGCTTTCGTGGCAGCGTCTATTCGGTATGGCCCCCCGCCACCGGACGGCCTTAGACGCGTGCTTCTTCAGCACGCTGGCATCATGCGAACATCGTGGTCTGCTTCAGCTCCTGAATGCGCTCGGAAAGCCGCATCTTCTCCTCGGCCTTTGCCTTGGCGTGCTCGGACATGCAGCTGACTAGGGCTTCGAGTTCGTCCACGGTGCCGACGTTCTTGAATAGCTTGTCCTTGTTCACATAGACCACTGATTTCTTATTTCGCTGCAGCAGTTCGAGCACGTTGCTCAGAGTGCCGGTGCTCTTCGTGTCCCACACCATTAGCCCGAAATCCGCGACCTTCGCCATCTCTAGGTCCTTGGCCGTGAAGAACGCGCGCGTGCCAGGCGCGTACTTCGTGGTGACGAGGTGCGTCGGCCAGTTACCGATGTTGTTGCGCGGATCGGTGCCGGTGCAGTAGACCGTTACGCTAAGCGCGCAAATGTTGAATAGATGATCTTGAATGCCGGTGTCGGCGCCGTCGGCGTCGCCGACGACGATGTCATGGCCGGCTTCCACCACCTTGTCAATCCGCTCGCGCACGCGCGAATCGAGCCTCTTGATGGTGATCGACCCAGCGATGAATACGGTTGTCATGCAGGTCTCCAGGTCAGTGCTGCCACGTAGATATTTCCAACTTTTGGGTAGCTTTTCAGCACTGTACAAGCCTTTTCCATCGACGCGCCGCTGTGAAACAGATCGTCGATGAGCAGGCAGTTCCACCTGCCCTCGTTGGTGATCTCATCGTTGATCGACATGCTGTCGCCGATGGCTTCGACCTTTTCTTCCTTGGACGTGAGATTCTTCAGCGATTGGCCGGTCTTCGCCTTGAGAAGAAGGTTGTCAAAAACAGGCTTGCCCGTTATTGCCCCGAGGGCCATGGCGACTTCGGTCACAGGTTGCCGAGCGCGCCATGTCGACGCCGGCATCGGCACGATGAAGCCGACATTCGTCAGCCGGGGATAGATCTCCTCGGCCAGAACTTTCGCGAGGATCGGCGCCTGGTCGAAGGCATCGCGATTCTTCAGCTGGAATGTCGCCTCACCGACTGGGGTTCGCGTAGTGTCGAACTGCGGGTGACCCCATTCGTTGTTGCCGACGAAGACGCTGCCCAGCGAGTGCTTGTCGAGGACATAGCCCTCAGTCCAGTTACCAGTGATCTTCCTGAGGTTGACTTTCATGCGTTCCAGATTCCAAAGTTGAAGGCACTCTGTCTTGAATGCCGAGTTGAAGGGGCAGGAACTGTAGGCGGCGGTAATGAGATTCCCGAGAGGGAAAGCTCTCTTTTCAGGGCTTCGTCGGCGTGCCGGATCGTAGGTTTTAAGACTGCACAGACAGCGCAAAGTCGCGAGGTCGGCTTACTCCCCAAAAAAACGGGCAACGGATCGAGGTCGCATTTATACTGTGTTTTTATACAGTGCTTCGGCGTCGAAGTAACTAAGAATGGGTAGCCGAAACGCCGCTGACCCCACTACCACCTGCGCGCAAGCCACGTTACTATGTGTAAGCGCCTCGCCGTCAACTGTTGAGGCAACCATGCAACTCAATTTCTTCGCCGCCCTGCTTTTGTTTCTGGGCTCGTACTTCCCGCTGTCGATCATTCTTGCTATTCAAGATGTGCAGGCCAGTAGTTGGAGCCTACCCTTGTGCAAGTCTGCAAAGTTTTGGCAAGACTGCTATTTACCTACGCTCGCGAATCCGACGTTGGCAATAGGATTCATGGCGGTCACGGCTTTTAGCATATTGTTCTTTTGGCTTGTCATACGACATTTTGAGGGCCAACAAGAGATGCTCATCGAAGAAAGCAAAACAATACCTAACGACTTGATAAATTACGTCTTTCCGTATCTTGTTTCATTCATGGGACTGGAATTAGGTAGCCAAGGAAAGGTCTGGGGATTTGTCGTGTTTTTGTGCTGGATGTTTCTGATCACCTATCGATCCGGACAGATTTTGATGAATCCATTACTTCTTGTCGGCGGCTGGCAGCTATACGAAATTCGAGCCGACATGGAAGGCCATAAGCGAAATCTCCGAGCGCTCGCGAAAAGTCCAGTATTTCCCAAGCAACGCCTTCGGTCATGTTTGATTCAAGGCATATACGTACTTTCTCACCAAAAAATCGATGGCTAAAGAAGAAACGCTCGCTTCCGCAAAAGGATTTCCTGTTGCTGATGCACAATTATCGCTTTGGGTTTTCAAGAAGAACGCAGCTGGATTTACGGCTCGCTCCGTGAACATTACCGCTGCGCTGGAGACTGCACTACGAGATATTGTCGTGGCACGGCTGGGCCGCACCACCGAAGTTGAAGAGTACGACTTGCTAGCGCAAACCAACGAAGTTAGCTGTCTTCATCTGGAATCTGATGAGACAATTTTCGACACCCTGAAAGAGCTTGTAGACCGCCCGGCGATTGAGAATACAATCTCGAACACTAAGCATTTGGACAACAGCGCGGGATATCTGGTCCGGCTACGATCCGGCACTCAGGTTATGTATTGCGTCAAAAAAGTGAGCGATGCGTGGGTTGCGAGGAAGGCCGTTAGCGTACTAAATGTAGTTGTCACTGGGGCCAATCAATTAGATTTGGTTGGCGGTCGCACACTGACCATTTCCAATGATTTCGACTTTATTGCATTGAATGGCGGAATTCTAATTTTAAAGAAGCCTGCATTCGAAACCCTGCTCAGCTATCGGTTGACCTATCAGAATTCATTCGCAAATTTACAGCAGAGCCCACAGTTTTCACAATTATTCGTTGATCTTGCGCCCCTCATTGCGCACGTGGGCACCAATACCATGCATCTACGTCGAATGACCGTAATAGAGCAACGAGCCCATTACGCCGATCCGCAGTACATGGCTCGCCTTCGCCAAGTAAACGCCCAGAAGCAATGGGGTATCGCCTTTGATCCGCAGGGTCGAATAATTGCAACGGAAGAGAGCCTGCGAACAATCATGCAGGTATTGCTCAATCACAGACTTTATTCCGAACTTTCCTTGGGGACATTTGATGTCCCATCAGCTGCCCAAGTAGGCGGCGCCTGAATTCGGCAACTTAGCACCGCTACTGGTTCATGAAGATCAGCCAGAGAACCCGCCGCTCAGCACGCGGCAATAGCGGCGAGGCTGGCGAGGCTGCCGGCGCATCGGCTATTCGGTAACTCGTCAAATTTGCCGACTTCCGATCAGGCGGCGCCGATCAGTCACACCAAAGCCGCCGCGATGCTAAATGTCAGCACCCGCAGCGTCACGGCCGCCGGCCTTGGCAGCGGAGCAACTCCCGCTGCTCAGGCCGCGGCTCCGCCACCACGGTAAAACGCTCGTTCAAAAATGACGATCGCGTGATGCGCAGTCGTTGCTCTTTCGACAATTTCATCGATTGCAAAGATAGGCTCCGGCGCACGTGCGCGGCAGCGTTAGCCAATTGGCGCGCTGCATCGCGCGAAATGGTGAAACGGTGGCATTCGGGGCACTCGAAGTCATCCATCACGCCATGTGAGTCTGTCCGACAAGACGCAGGGCTTTCACACAGCGGGCAATTTTTGGTTGCGATCAGGCTCATGACACTTTCGTCTTTCGGAAGAAGTAGCAGTGTGCTCGGCGGCGTAGAGCGGTTCAAGGGGGGTACGCTTCCGTCGCATCGGCGCCATAGCAGCTTGGGAAAAACGACTTCATGGGATTTGCTGTCCTCCCGGAAACTTGTCGCAGTCGAGAGTCGCCCACTCGGAGTCAGAGCCACCAGATATGCATCCCGTGCCCTTCGGGGCCTCGTTCAAGGCAACTTGAGCGTGTGCGACCGGGATGCATTTCTGGTGGCTTTTTCTTTTGGTGCGCGGCCTTCGGCGACTTTTTATCCAGTCGCAACAGGAGATCCCAATGCGAACCATCATCGGCGCCATTGCGCGCTACTTCAACCACCGGCCGCTGCTTGTGGCCTTCATCGCTGTCGGCGCTGCCGATGCCGCCCGTAGTGCGACGCTCGCGCTGACCCTTTCCGCGTGAGGCGCACCATGACCAAGCAAAAAATCATCCTTGTCGGACACATCGGGCGCGAGCCAACGGCCGAAGCCCAAACGGTCACCGTCGGCGGTGTAACCAGCCCCGTGATCAAGATCGACGGACGGCCGCTCGCTACCACGCGCCAGCTTGCAGCCTTCTTCGGTTGCGACGCGAAGCATCTGGACGACAACTACCGCAACAACCGCGACCGCTTCCGGGAGGGCACTCACTTCGTGAAGATCAGCGGCGAGTCGCTGCGGGCCTTCAAGGAGCAACCCGAAAATATCGGGTTGGTCGCGGGCCGCTCTGCGCACCAGATTCTCTGGACAGAGCGCGGCGCGGCGCGTCACGCCAAAGCGCTGACAACAGAAGCGGCGTGGACGGTCTTCGAGGCATTGGAAGACACCTACTTCCGCAGTCAGCCAGTCCCCATGCGGGCACCGGCCATCGCGTACAGCGTGGGCAAGACCGACACGCTCGACCGTGCGGAGCAAGACCAACTGCGCAACGCGCTCAACGCGGCCGCCCAGCGCCTGCCGCGCGATGCTCAGGGTGTGTTTCTGCGAACCGGCTGGTCGAAGTTGAAAGCGCACTTCAAGGTCTCCTACCGCGACATCCCGCGCGCCGAGTTCGTCGAAGCGCTGTACATCGTTGAGCGTCACGTAACCGGATACGAGACGCCGAAGGAAGCCGCCCGCACCGCCATCGCCCATGCCGGTGAACTGCAAGCGGCGATCGAAGGCTTCGCGTCCATCGCCAACGGGTTCGCGCAGATGATGCCGGGGCTTGTCGCAGTCCTGCGCGATGCGAATGGCGTCCAGGCGTTGACGGAGCCACCGAAGCGCATGACGGCCGAGCCGGCCAGCAACGCGGGCGGCATCACCAAGCGCAAGCGCCTGTAGTGACTGCGCCGGGGTACGCACGTTCTGCGTATCCCGGAATCTCGATTTAAAACCGGCGACCAGCCGGTTCTTATTTCCGCTCGATCGGATGCAAGGGTGGGGGTGTGAAGCGCGCGGCCCTCAACGCGGGAAGAGATCGCGCACCCGCACAAAAGCCTCGCCAGTTTCAGAAGCACGTCGCACCTTCTGCGCTAGAACATGATTCAGCGGGATTTCGCGTTCTAGAGTCTCATAGATATCGAGGCCGTCCATGCAGATCACGCGCTTTCCTTTTCCGAATGCTGCCAGTCCGTCGGGCGTGAAACCACTATTGCTCACAAACAGGCCGCGCGTCCAGAAGGCCTTCTGTTCGAGTTTTCCATGGAAAGTGTGCAGATCGCCGTTACCCGTCGGCTCTGCCTGCCATTTGGCTTCGACAAGGTAGGTTTCGCCGTCGAGTTGAAAGCTTCCATCGATCTGCTCGCCCCGCAGCCGGAACGGCTCTCGCGCTGCGAGGCCGTGAGCATCGAACAGGCGCTTCAAAAAACCTTCGAACTCGTAGCCCCGCGCTTGTGGCGAGAGGCCGGAAAGCGCAAGCAGCTCGTGCCGCAGTGTCACGATTTTCTGACGATCGTAAGCCGGGATCGGAGCCTGCCCCACTGTGTTCGCGACAGGCGGGCGCGGATCGCTAACCCCTCGCCCTTCCAGACGGTTTATCAGGGTCCAAAATTGACCAGCCGCGTTTGCGACCGTTTCTTCTTTTCCAGCGCGCTGACGCGTCGCCTCACGGTACTCCCAAAGTGCCCGAAGCACTCGGGCCGCAGTAGGCACATCCACCGTCCTGAGAAAACACCGCAACCGCTTTGCCTTAGACGCGCCGTCGCGCGCATACAGCGGGTTGTCGATATCGATATTTAATTCGTCGGCGAAAAACGTCGTGAAAGTGCGATCTTTAAAGTTTAGGACATAGCCACCATCCATCCCAAGGATGTCGTCCAACATAAGCATGTCGAGTGTTCGGATCGCGGCCATCGTGTCCCAAAGCTCAGTTTGTGATGAGCAAATTATCGTTAAGGCCGAGCCCGATGGCGGCTCTCAATGGGGGCCGCCTAGCGACCGCTTCGTGCCGTCGCGCGATCGTCCATCGCTAGGTTTACGCCTTCTTGGGCGAAAACTTCTCAGTCGCGATTCCGCCCGGCCCGACCCGGCGCGCCGCCTAAAGATCGCCCTTTTGGGCGCGCTTCACGGGATCGAGAGTTTTCCCCTTTCTGGGGGTAAAGCTCCCCTTCTAGGAGGAGCTTTGCGATGGGCGAGTCGGCGGCCTTCGGGTCGCCAAAGTTTGACAACGCCGGCCGAGCGACTGCCGCCTCAAGTTCCTGCCACTGGTCGATGATCTGCGCGCGAAGGGCCACGCTTTAGCCGGACACAAGGATCAGCGTCTCGCGCTTCGTCAGCAGGAAGGCGGGGTTGGATGCGGCCGTACGCGTCAGGAAGATCGGCTGGATAGTCAGCCGACCGAGCCCTTCGAATGTCCGCTTTGCAGCGATTGCTGCCGGCGACCGTCGGCCGATCAGTGTCTGCTCTAGGCGGGGTAGCTGCCGTTTGCTGACGGCTGACGGCTTATTTCGGATGAACACCCCTACTGTGCGGCGTCGCCCACATCAACGTTCCTGACGTCGCCATTGCTGCCGGCGAGTGCGATGCTCCCTGCACCAGCTGCCCCAGGTGATGTAAATGTCGGGCAGGGTATGTTGCAAGTACGACCTCTTCATGACTTGCCGAGTTGATGTTTGCCTTGTGATCTGAAAGCAGCCTCAACCGCATGCCGCGCCGTTTTACTTTTTCCAGTCCATTTCGCTATAATTTTTCGACGGAGATGGCATTCCTTCCGTGAACCGCCCTGGCATCGCCCGGGGCTAATGATGCCTACAGACACCTGATCACATTACAGGGCTGTAGGCGTTCGCGCTCAGATTCTTTGCTTGGTCAGGCCGATTGATTCGTTTCCTTGACCCGCATGAGCCGATTTAGACGACCTGAACAATTCGACCTGCTGCCGTACATCGGCAAGTGGCTCGTGATTGCCTCCGTTGTGGCCTTCCTGGCCGGCAGCGCTTCCGCACTTTTCCTCTTCGCCCTCGACCGCGCCACGGCTTGGCGCGAAGCGCATCGTTGGATCATCTGGCTGTTGCCCCTCGCCGGTGGCGCCGTCGGCTGGGTGTACTTCAAGCTCGGCAAGCAGGTCGAGGCCGGCAACAACCTGCTGATCGACGAGATCCACGACCCGAAGAAGGTCGTGCCGCTGCGCATGGTCCCGCTCGTCCTGGGCGGCACCGTCATGTCACATCTCTTCGGCGCGTCCGTGGGTCGCGAGGGGACGGCGGTGCAGATGGGCGGCGCACTGGCGGACCAGCTCACGCACGTCTTTCGAATGCAGCCTGCCGATCGCCGCATCCTGCTGATGGCGGGCATCAGCGCTGGCTTCGCCTCCGTGTTCGGGACCCCGCTGGCGGGGGCACTCTTCGGCCTCGAGGTGCTGGCCATAGGCCGGATGCGCTACGACGCCCTATTTCCCTGCATGGTCGCTGGCATCGTGGCCGATCAGGTCGGCATGGCCTGGGGCGTGCACCACATGCACTACGCGATCGGAGAGGTGGTCGCGGTTACGCCTTGGAGCGTCGGAGCCGTCGTGATCGCTGGTGTGATTTTCGGTCTCGTCGGCCTCGTGTTTGCGACCGCGACGCACCAGCTCGGAGGGCTTGTCAAGCGATGGATCTTTTATCCGCCGCTGCGCCCGATGTTGGGCGGCATCGTGATCGCGCTCGCCCTCTGGGCTCTCGGCAGAGCGGGCTTCGATGCGCATCGCTACATCGGGCTGGGCATTCCTAGCATCGTCAACGCCTTCCAGGAACCTTCGGCGCCGTGGGATTTTTTTGGCAAGCTGGCCTTCACCGTCACCTCGCTCGGCACAGGCTTCAAGGGCGGCGAGGTCACGCCGCTGTTCTACATCGGCGCGACCTTGGGCAACGTCCTGGCGCCCATGCTGCAGCTGCCCTTCGCCATGCTCGCCGGCATCGGCTTTGTGGCCGTGTTCGCGGGCGCGGCCAACACGCCACTGGCCACCATCGTCATGGCAATCGAACTGTTTGGGCCGCAGATCGGACCGCTCGCAGCCATCGGCTGCATCACCAGCTACCTCTGCTCCGGCCACACCGGCATCTACCACTCGCAGCGCGTCGGCCACATCAAACACCATGGCGGTCCCCCAGAGGAACTGCGTATCGCCGATGTCCCGCAATTCCGTAAAAAGCAGCAGACCCAGCACGTCTCCGCAACCAGAGATGACCGCTCATGAGTCGCGCTGAAAACTATCCGTCGACGGTGATGGCACTGCAGCTGTATTTCCCAGCCGGCAGCCATGCGAACCCAACCCGTATCTGGTATCACCTGAGCGTTCCAGGGTTTGCGCAGCAACTGTTGGTCTCGGCAAAGCGCGCGCACCTGCAGTCGGCGCTGCTCTACCACGTCACATCGGACCACCTCAAACGAGAGCGCGTGACACATCACCAGATCGACGGCTCCCACATGCTGCATCCGCAGTGCCTGGAGCTGATCGACACCGAAATGCAGCTACGGGCGTTCATCTGCCACGCGCAGCGCGTCCGCCCCGGCAAGCATCGCCAATCCTTGCCCAAAAACCCTCGGCAGGCGGACATCGCTCAGTTCCGGCGCAAGCAGAAGCAGGAGAAGCAGGACGTCGTTTTGCAGGAGACGAAGTAATGACGACTCAGGCCTCCACTCCTACGTACGACCTGACCGTTTTGCGTCTGTACTTTCCCGCCAACAGCCGCGCCAAGGCCACGCGTTTCTGGCACCGATTGGGCGCGCCCGCGCTGGCGCAGCATCTGTTGGAGGTTGCTCGTCGCTCGGGCATTCAGCAAGCCTTGCTGTACCCCATCGGATCGGGCTACCTGCCAGGGGAGCGGCTCACGCACCACCACCTTGAAGGCCATGCTTTGCGACATCCGCAATGTCTGGAGTTGCTTGACTCTGAAACTCGGCTTCGGACCTTCATGCAGGAGCACGCGGAGGAGTTGGGCAAGGTGCGGGCCGTTCTTTTCGCTTGCGAGCTTCCAATGACCGACGGCGAGTCGGAGTCGCCAACCAGCGCCCAATCGTGCCGACCGCCAGTGCCGCCATCAACGGCACGTGGCTCATGAGAGTGCCAGTCACGGCATCGGTTTCTCTTTTTCGTTCACGCTCACCAGGAGTTCATCATGAAGGGTTTCCAGATCACGTTCTTTGCCGAGCAGGAACATCGACACGACCACACCCCCATGGGAGACTGGCTTTTGCAATTTGCCAAAGACAACGGTGCGTTGGGCGGAAGCTTGATGGGCGCGGCTACGGGTTTCGGATCCGCCGGAAAAATGCATTCCACTCACTTTTTCGAACTGGCCCAGCAGCCTGTGGCGGTGACCGTATCGGCCACGGAAGAGGTCGCCGAACGACTGCTTGCAGCGATTGCGCTTGAGCCGGTCACGGTGTTCTACATCCAGGTGCCAATGGTCTACGGGCGGATCGGCAAAGCAACGCCGCCCGCGTTGGCCGGTGATGCCACTGATGCCGGCGATTGACCGCAGCGTTGACCTTCGCCGAGGACCGTTTACGAATGACTGTCGACAACTGCTTGCTGGCGATCTCCGGTCTTGCGTCGCCGTTCGGCGGTCCGTTCGATCTGGCCTTGAACGCCGGCGAATGTGTCTGCGTGCTCGGCAGATCAGGATCGGGCAAGAGCGTCCTGCTGCGCCTGATCGCCGACATGGACCCCGGCACCGGCGGCGTGAACCTGGCCGGGAAACGCCGGGAGACGTTTGCAGCGCCGGCGTGGCGAGGTCGTGTGATCTACCAGTCAGCCGAACCCGCTTGGTGGGCGTCAACGCCGGCAGCCCACTTTCCGTCTGCCGCGTCGAGCCGGGTCGCCGAACTGATGGCGGCGCTCGGGCTGAGCCCGGACCTGCTGGACGCCGACATCGCACGCCTTTCGACCGGCGAGCGTCAACGCCTGGCGCTCGTCCGCTCGATGGTGCGGGAGCCCGACGTGCTGCTGCTCGACGAGCCTTCGGCCTCGCTCGACGGCGCCTCCACGCTGGCGATGGAATCCCTGCTTCTGCAACAGCTCCGCTCCGGCCTCGGCATCGTGATGGTGACGCACTCGCGTGAGCAGGCTGTGCGGATGAGCCATCGCCACTTCGAGATGCGCGACGGCAAGCTGCACGCGCCATGAGCACCATCCATCTTCACGCCACGGACGTGGCGCTCGCCACGTTGCTGGTGCTGATCAACGCCCTGGCGTCCGTGCTCCTGCACCTGCAGTTGCATCGGCAGGTGCTCTGGGCCGCTACCCGCATGGTCGTCCAGCTCCTGCTGGTCGGCCTGGTGCTGCGCTTCGTGTTCCAGGCGGCGTCGCCGGCGGCCACTCTCGGGATCGTCGCGCTCATGCTGCTGGCGGCCGCGCGCGAAGTCGCAGTGCGTCCAACTCGGCGTCTCAAGGGTGCCGGGAGTCACCGCATCGCGGCGGTGGTCGTCGGCTTCTCGAGCATCGCCACCGTGTTGCTCGCATTGATGACGGCGATCCGCCCGCAGCCCTGGTACGACCCGCGCTACGCCATCCCGCTGATGGGCATCGTGCTCGGCAGTGTGCTCAATTCGGCCAGCCTGGGTCTCGACAGCTTCTTCGAAGGCATCAGCACCGGGCGCCCGGCGATCGAGGCGCAGCTGGCGCTCGGCGCCAGCATCCACCAAGCGCTGGCCGCACCGATCCGCCATGCGATCCGCCGCGGGATGATTCCGATCATCAACCAGATGTCGGCCGCGGGTGTCATCACGCTGCCCGGCATCATGACGGGGCAGTTGCTGGCCGGCATGGATCCACTCGAGGCCGTGAAATACCAGATCCTGCTGCTTTTCCTGCTCACAGGCGCCGGCGGTCTCGCGTCGGCGGGCGCGGTCTATCTGGCGGCGAGGGCCGTCACCGACGACCGACAGCGCCTGCGCGCAGATCGACTGAAGTAACACTCAGATCATGTTTCAAAAATCCCGAATCTAAAGAAGATCATGAACAGGCACCTTGCTTGCGCGCTCGTTTGGGCATCGACGCTGCATCTGCGACGTTCGATGGCCCGGCTGAGAACACCCACGCCACTGGATCCGCATGCCGACAGGCAGGGCAATTGAACGTGTCGGCGCCACGATCGCAGGTGCAACTGCTGCTCATCCGACACGGTGAGTCCGAATGGAACCTGGCACAGCGTTTCACCGGCTGGGCCGACGTGGGCCTCACGCCGCGGGGTGTGCGTCAGATGCAGGAGGCCGGCCGTGCGATTCGGCGGTCAGGTCTGGTCGTCGACCGCGTCTTCTCCTCGATGCTGGTCCGTTGCGTACGGTCTGTCGACTGCTTGCTGCTCGCAGCGGGAAGTCCATCGGCGCCACGCACAGCCGACTGGCGGTTGAACGAGCGGCACTATGGTGCATTGACGGGGTCATCCAAGGCCGAAGCCATCGCGCGGTACGGTGCCGATCAGGTGCAAGCTTGGCGCAGGTCGTACCGCGCGGTACCGCCGCCGTGGACTCAGGACGATGTCGGTCGGGTGGCGACGGATCCATCGATGGAACCACCCTGCGCAGGGCTGGAACCCCTGCCCTTGGCGGAATCACTCGCGCAAACCGTTCTGCGGGTGACCGCGCTCTGGCAGGAACTGATCGAACCATCATTGGCGTTGGCCCAAACGGTAGCTGTCGTCGGTCATGGCAACAGCCTGCGGGCGCTGGTGATGCAGCTTGAAGAACTCAGTGAACAAGCGGTCTCGTGCCTGGAGATCGCCAACGGCGAAATGCGTGCCTATGAGTCAGGCGCTGGTCGCACACTGCATCTGCAATGCATCTGGCAGCCATCTGCGCTGGCGCCCATCTCAAAAATTCTTTGAGACAGCGGAATAAACGCAGGCGGCCAAGCGTCTGTCTGGATGTCAACTCTGACCAATTCCATCTTCCACAGGACTTCCCATGAAATCTTCCCTTCTGCCCACCCTGATTCTTGCGCTCGCCGCGCTCGCCTCTGGCGCCGCTATGGCCGCCGCTCCTGTCAAGACAGCCGGCGGCATGCTGGTCAACACCAGCGGCATGACGCTCTACACCTTCGACAACGACACGGCGGGCAGCGGCAAGAGTGCCTGCAACGGCCCGTGCGCCGGACTGTGGCCACCGGTGATGGCAGAAGCGGACGCGAAGCCCGAAGGCGACATGACCATCGTTGTGCGCGACGACGGCACCAAGCAGTGGGCCTACAAGGGCAAGCCGGTGTACCTGTACAAGTCCGACATGAAGGTCGGCGACATGACTGGCGACAACTTCAAGAACGTCTGGCACGTCATCAAGCCCTGACCGACCAGAACGGAAGAGAGCACGACGCTTCATCCCATGCGCGCACAGGACGAAGCCTCGATCGTCGCCTGCATTCCCAGCCTGCGCCGTTACGCGCGCGGGCTGGTGGCAGACACCGAGCGAGCTGACGACCTGGTGCAGGACACGCTGGAACGGGCTTGGAGTCGGTTCTCGCTTTGGCAGAAACGCGGCGACATCCGCGCCTGGATGTTCGGCATCATGCACAACCACTTCATCGACGGTGTACGCGCCAAGGGCAGGCGACCCGAGGACAGCGCGGGCGACGACCTGCCCGAAATCCCACAACGAGCCAGCCAGTCCGACGGCATCGAGGTCCGCGACCTGGACCGCGTCCTGCAGCGGCTGCCCGTGGAGCAACGCGAGGTGCTGCTGCTCATCGCAGTCGAAGAAATGAGCTATGCAGAAGCCGCCACCGCGCTCGGCGTGCCCATCGGCACGGTGATGTCCCGCCTGGCGCGCGGCCGTGACAAGCTGCGACAGGAACTGCAAGGCCGCGCGCCATCAGCCCAAGTTGCCGCGCCCCTGCGCAGGATCAAGTGACATGGACTCTCCCCCACTCAAACCCATTTCCACCGACGGCATCAAGCCGGTGACCGAAGCCGATCTGCATGCTTACGCGGACCAGCTTCTGGACTCTTCGCGGCATGTCGAAATCGATAAATTCCTGGATGCCCACCCGGCCGAACGCCAGCGCGTGGACGATTGGCGTGCCCAGAATCTGGCGCTCAAGCAGTTGCTCGACCCGGTCCTGTCCGAGCCCTTGCCGTTGCGCCTGCCGCTGAAGCCGGCGCCGGGGGCGGGCTGGCAGGAATGGCCGTGGCGCTCCCTGGCAGCCGGCGTGGCGATCGCGGTCGTCAGCACCGGGTCGGCTTGGTGGGGCCGTGGCGCCTACGATGGGCAACTGCAGCGCAGTGCCACGCTGGCGGCGGCGCGAGTGGGCACGCTCAATGGTTTCGCTCACCGTGCAGCCGTGGCCCACGTGGTCTACAGCCCGGACGTGCGTCGTCCGGTGGAGGTCGGCGCCGACCAGGAGCAGGCACTCGTCACCTGGCTGACCAAGCGCATGGGCACCGAAGTGAAGCCACCCGACCTGCGCGCCCTGGGCTACGAGCTCATCGGCGGGCGGCTGCTGCCGGGCGACAAGGGGCCGGTGGCGCAGTTCATGTTCGGCGGCGCAAAGGGCGAGCGTCTGACGCTGTACGTCACCCGCGAGGACGCCGGACGCGAGACGGCCTTCAAGTTCGGCCAGGATGGCCCGGTGAATGTCTTCTACTGGGTCGACAAGGAATTCGGCTACGCCATCTCTTCAGGCGACAGCAAGTCCGAAATGCTGCGGGTCGCGGAGGCGGTCTACAGCCAGCTCGAAGTGCACAAGTAGTCTTGGCGCCCGATGGGCCAGGCATCGACGGGATTTCCGTTGCGGCCCATCGGCCAGTGGTCCAGCCAGTGCTGCAGCACGGCGACGTCATCCGCTCGACGCCGCCGGTGCAGCGAGTGTCCCTGGCCCGAATGCGTCAGGTGCACCAGATCGGTCGACAGCGGTGGGCTCTGGTCGCCGAAGTACCAGAAATGCCACGACACCAGGGCGTTGAGGCCCGCAATGTCTCGCGCGGCCTCGCTGTCGTCGTGCAACGTGTTGGCCACCTGCTTTATCGAGCCGTTCGCCATCGCCCGATAGAAGTTGTCCGGGGGGCCATCGCCGCCAGGTCGCTTGGCGACAAAGCGCGGGTCCGCCCAGTAGTCGCCCAGCGCCATGACCTCATCGACGCGCATCGCGTAGACGAGCTGGTCGTTGTGGCGGCTGCGCAGGCCGACGATCCAGTCGCCGACACGTGCCGAGCGACGAATCTGCGGCTTGCACACAGCGAGCGAGCACCAGCCGTGAAAAGGATTCGGCGACCCGCCGCGGTCTTGCCGCACGACGTAACGAAAGATGCGCGGGCCTTGGATCACATCGGGCTGCGCAGAACCACCTTGGCTGCATCCATCGGCCCATCGCCTTCGATGACCACGATCGATGCGGTCTTCGGATTGGCTTCCGACTGCAGACGAGTGACCTCGCGGATTTCGCCGATCGCCGTGCCGTCGGCCATTCCCATCGGATTGGTCTTGAAGCTGGCGACGGGCACTTTCTGATCGCCCACGTAGATGCTGTAGACCGTTTCCGGCTTGAGTTTGTAGAGGAACAGTTCCAGCGCATCGACCACGCCGAAATTGCGTGCCACCACGAAGCCCTTGGCGTCGCCGGAATCGGGCATGAGCGGAATGTTGACCGGCGCCGCGTTCGCCAGCGGCTTCAGGTTGTCCGTGCCGGCACCCGACGGCACGGCGTTCGAAACGTAGACCAGCGCCTGCGGAGCCTGTCCAATCGGCACTGCCGCGATGACTTTGTCGCTGGCGGTATCGATCACCTGGACCGCATCGCCGTTCTCCAGTCCGACGTACATGCGCGTGCCGTCGTCCGATGGCCAGACGCCATGCGGCAGCGCGCCAGTCGCGATGGTGTTGAGCAGCTTCGCCTCGCCATCGGTCGAGTAGACCTTCACGACGTTCTCGCCACCCACGGCGACGTAAGCCAGCGTGCCGCGCGCGGTTTTGGCGAAGCCGAGATGGTTGGTGATGAAGCCGGTGTCGATCACGCTCGTCACCGCCATCGACTTCACGTCGATGCGAGTGACCTTGCCGACGTCCTTGTGGCCCATCCAGACTTCCTTGCCGTCCGGCGTGAACTGCAGGAACGGCGAGAACGGACTCACGACCGGAATGCGCTTCACGATCTTGTACGAGCGCGTGTCGACCACGGCCACTTCGGGCGTGAAGCTCGACACCACGAAGGCGCGCCCACCGTCCGGCGTGAACAGCACCATGCCGGGACCCGGCGCGGTCTCGATCCGGCGTTTCTCCTTGAAGGTCTTCGCGTCGATCACCGAGACGTAGTTTTCTCCGCGCACCACGGCCCAGACCTCCTTGCCGTCGCGCGTGAAGAAGGCCTCGTGCGGCGAGCGGCCGACGTAAGTCACGCCCTTGACCTTGTTGGTCGCCGTGTCGATGAAGGTCACCGAGTTCGAGCCGTTGGCAATGGCGACCAGCGCGCGGTGGTCGGGCGAGAAACCGAGGCCGTGAACGTTGATCTCGCCCTTGTAGATCGGCGACAGCACGTCGGGGCGCTGGTTCCCCAGCTTGATCTGGCCGAGCAATGTGTTGGTGTTCGGGTCGATCACCGACACCGTGTTGGTGTTCTGGTCTGCGGTGTAGACGCGGTCGCCGGGATTGGAAGCGGCCGATGCACCGAAAGATGCAACGGCCAGCGCCGTGGCAAGGACAAGGGGTTTGAGTGAATTCATGAAAGGTCCTTCTTCGACGTGTCTGGAGCGACTACTTGGCGGGTGATGCGTGGCGTGCGAGCCAGGCCTGCATCAGCCGGATCTCGTTGGACTGCTCGGTGATGATTCCCTGCGCGAGGTTGCGCACTTCCGGGTCTTGCGTGTTGAGCAGGATCGACTTGGCCATGTCGATGGCGCCCTGGTGATGGGGAATCATCATGGTCATGAAGTCGTGCGCGGGCTGGCCGTTCATGGGTGCGGTGCGCATGTCGTGGTCCATTACGGCCATGGCATCGCCCATCAGCGCATCGAAGGGCTTGGCCGTGCTGGCCATGAAGCTGGGAGGCACGACGCCCTCGGCTTTCATACTGTGCGCGTGCATGTCGGCCGCCTGCGTCAACGTGCTCCCTGCGACCAGCAACCCGAGGAACCCCGCACGAACGAAGCCGCTGCTCATGCCGCTTTCTTGTTCCATGCGCTGCACCAGCCCGCAGCAGCGACCTGCTTGCCGGCGAACAGCGGGCAGCCGCCCGTCGCTTCCTTGGGCTTGCCTTGAAACAGCTGACAGTTCGCGCAGTTCTGGCTGGCCGCGTGATTGGGGAATTTCTTGGCGTCGACCTTGGTGGTGTCTTCCTTGTAGCCGAGCGCCACGGCCTGAGGATCGGTCTCGGCCAGCTTCGGGCCACCGGACTGTGCGTGGGCGGCGGAGACGGACAGCGCAGTTGCCGCGCCGGCAACTTGCAAGATGAAAAAGCGGCGATTCGTGGGGGTCATTTTTTTAATCTCGTGGGGGGTTTTTAGTCGTTGCCGGAGTCATCGCTCCGGCGATCGGGGGCGTGCTTACTGCTTCAAGACGAACGCAGCCAGCGCTTTCACCTCTTCGGGTTTCAGTGCGGCGAAAGGCGGCATCGGCACGCTGCCCCACTTGCCGACGCTGCCGCCACGGATGCTGGCCTCCAGCTTCGACTGCGCCTGCTGATCGGCCTTGTACTTTTCGGCGATGTCGTGATAGCCCGGACCGACGATCTTCTGGGTCAGGCCATGGCAACTCAGACACGCGTTGCTCGCAAGAAGCGCTTGGACGTTGACACTCCCGCCACCAGCTGGTGGCGCGGCCGCAGCACCCGGTGACGTTGGCGGAGCGGGCGGCGCAGACGCTGGTGTGGATGCGGCGATCACACTGGCGTCTGTGGCCTTCGCAGACCCGTAGGCGACCGCCAAATAGGCACCCAACTGCTTGACTTCGTCATCACTGATCGGCGCACCGTAGGTGTGCTGCATCTTGGCCATCTCGGCGGTCCACTGCGTCTGCGTCATGCCGGGTGGCTGGTAGTTGACGTAGTCCGCCGAATGGCAGATCGCGCATTTCTGCATCGCGATGGCGTAGCCCGGCAGCTTCGACGGGCGCAGCTTCGACGTGTCGGGCTGCAGCTTGATGTCGGGCGGCGCGGCCAACGCGTTGAACGCGATCAACACGCAGCAGCCAAGAACGGCGCGGGCCAAAAAAGTGGTGGTTTTCATGGCGTGTCCTCAGGCGATGGTGACCGGCGTGGACTCGACCACATGGCGGCGGTAACCTGCCGGATTCCAGTCCACCGTGGCAGGCTGGCCTTCGCCCTTCTGATTGGTCGCGCGGACCATGAGCACGGCTCGGCCCTTCTTCGCGAAGCTCACCGGTGCCCGCCATTCCCGAAACGAGAAGCGCCCCAGATCCTTGCCGAGCGTCGCCGCCTTCCAGCTCTGGCCGCCGTCGATGGAGACTTCCACCGTCTTGATGCCGGCACCGCCATCGAAGGCGATGCCCTTGAGTTCGATCGAGCGAGCGGAAGGCAGGATGCCACCGGCCTGGACGCTGGTGATGAAGCTGCGCACGGGCAGCGTCGAGATCGGCCGCGTCTTCGCCGCTGCGGAACCCGGTGCCACGCACTGGCAGTCGTTGTCGGGCACGCGGTAGGCGGTCGTCATGAACAGCGCGTCATGGCCGTCGAACACATGGTCGATGACCTCGATTTCCGAGAGGTGCTTGACCCAGTAGGTGCCGAAGTAGCCCGGTACGATGAGCTTGACCGGGTAGCCGTTGAGGAACGGAAGGTCCTTGCCGTTCATGCCCCAAGCGAGCATCGGTTCGTCCTGCAGCGCGTGTTCGATGTCCAGCGCCTTGCGAAAGTCCGAGGTCGCGGGCAGCACCGGCGTGTCGAGGCCGTTGAAGGTCACCTGCCGGGCACCCGCAGCCACACCCGCCTTCTCGAGCACCTTGCGCAGCGGCACGCCGACCCAGCGGGCATTGCCCATCGCGCCATTGGCGAGCTGGGCGCCGAAGACGCGCGGCGACGAGTACCCGCGGCTGTTGCCGGAACACTGATTGACCGCCACCACTTCCACAGGCTCTGCCAATGCCTTCAGATCGGCCAGCGACAGGTTCAGCGGCGTGTTGACCTTTCCCTTGACGGTGAGCCGGTAGGTAGCAGGGTCGACCGCCAGCGGGATGTTGGCCAGGTGGTAACGCACGAAGAAAGCGTCGTTGGCGGTGATCGGCCCTTCGTTGAAGACTGAGAACGGCGTTTCCAGATGCGGCGGCCGGGTGTGAACGCGAATCAGCGGCCGTTTTTGCGGGTACGTCACCATGGGGCGCGGTCCGTCGGCAAAGGTCACGCCTTCGCCAGTATCGCGACCAGCCGCCAGCGCGGCGAGCGGCGACGCACCCAGCGCGAGAAGACCGGCGCCCTGGACGAAGCGCCGACGGGATGGAGGGCGCTTGGCGTCGTGCTGCGCGGTGGGTGTGGCTTCGCGACCTGATCTCATGGTTTGTCTCGTTTGTTAGATAAATACAGTGGCTATTCAGGGTGTCTTCCAACCCCACTTCTCGAAGATTGCTTGTGCTGCAGGCGATCTCAGGTAGTCCACGAGCGCTTCTTCACGGCGCGGCCTTCTGCATCTTTGCCGCAGGCGCAGCCAGCGTCGCCTCCACACGGTTGCTCGCCAAGTCCACTTTGGCGATTCCCAAGTCTTCGTTCAGAACATAGGCCGTCTTGCCGTCGCGCGTGAAGACGATGGCTTGCCGCGGCTCCTTGAATCCGGTGATGGTGGCGACCACGCTCTTGCTCGCTACATCGATGACGGACAGGGAGTTGTCGCCCAGGTTGCCGGCGTAGACGCGCCTGCCGTCGGGCGACAGCGCCGCACCATACGGGTCCTTTCCGACGGGAATCGTCGACTCGATGGCGCGCTTGTCCAGATCGACGACCGCGATGGTGTTGCTGCCGCTGTTCGCAGCGAAGAGCGTCTTGCCGTCGGCGGTGACTGAGATCGCGCGCAGCTTGTTGAACCCGGTGATCTCGCCGTCGATCCTGTTGGTCGCCGTGTTCACGATGGTGATCTTGTCGCCCATGAAGTTGGTGACGTACAGCGCCGATCCGTCGGGACTCAGGCGCACGCCCTGGCGCGGCTGCGCGAAGCCGGTGATGACGGCGCGCGGTTCGCCGCTTGCGAGATCGAAACGCGTGACGGTGCTGGCGGCCTGGTTGTTCACGTACATCGTGGCGCCGTCCTTGCTCAGCACGGTGCCGAAGGCACCGGGGCCTGCCGGCAGGCTGCTGACCGTCTTCAGGCTGGACGTGGCGATCTTCGCCACGGTGCCCAGGCTGCTGTCCGAAACATAGAAGAACTCGCCAGACGGCGCGAACACGATGTTGCGTGGCGTCACGAAGCCATCCAGCACCTTGCGCACCTTGCCGGTCTTCAGGTCGTAGACGACGACGTCCGGGCGTTCGCTGTACGACACCACGGCCGTGCCCTCGTCCGGGCTGAGCGCCAGCGAATTGTTGTGGATGGCACCGTCGAAGGTCCAGCGCTGCGTCGCACTTGCGGACGCTGCGACAGGCGCCGGCTGTGCCGTGACCGTCGAAGGGATCGAGGCGAGTGTCGAGAGGGCGAGGCACAGCGAGAGTGCAAGAGGACGGAGTTTCATGAGATTCTTTCGGTTGTCTGGATGGATGGACGAATGGCGGGGGCGATTTATTCCAGGTCCGCCCTGTCATTTGAGGAGTGCAGTGATTCCCGCGTTGATGGCGAAGCCGCCGCACACCAGCCAGACGAAGAGCACGGCCGCCAGCGCCAGCGGCTTGATGCCGGCCTTGCGGATGGCCGAGACGTGCGTCGTCAGCCCGAGGCCGGTCATGGCCATCGCCAGCAGCACGGTGTCGATGTCGATCACCTGCGTCACCACCGCATGGGGCAGCAACGCGAGCGAGTTGAGCCCGGCGACCGCCACGAAACCGAGGGCGAACCAGGGAATCACGATGCCGCCGCGTGGCGAGGCTTTGCTTTCGTCGCCGCCGTCGACAGCATCGGCATCCTTGGCGCTGGAGCGGGAGAGGTAAGCCGACAGGATGATGAGGAACGGCGCCAGCATCATCACGCGGACCATCTTGGCGATGACGGCGGTGTTCGCAGCCTGCTCGCTGACGGCACGACCGGCAGCGACCACCTGTGCCACTTCGTGGATGGTCGAGCCGGCGAACACGCCGTAAGCGGTCGGCGACAGGTCGAACAGCCGGTATTGAGCGACCAGGTGATACAGCACCGGATACAGGAAGATCGCCAGCGTGCCGAACACCACCACCGTGGCCACCGCGACCATCACCTGCTCGGCGCGACCGCGCACGACGGGTTCGGCCGCCATCACAGCTGCCGCGCCGCAGATCGAACTGCCGGCGCCGATCAGCATGGCCGTCTTGCGGTCGAGCCCGAAGACTCGGGTGCCGAGGAAGCAGGCGAGCCCGAAGGTGCTGCACAGCACCGTGGCGTCGATCGCGACGCCGGTCCAGCCCACGTTACCGATGTCCTGGAAGGTCAGGCGCAGGCCGTACAGGATGATGCCCAGGCGCAGCAGGTTGGCCTTGGAAAAGGTCACGCCGCCGCCGGCCGCGGCGCCTATGCGGGGGTAGACGGTATTGCCGACCACCATGCCCAGCACGATGGCCAGGGTCAGCGCGCTGATGCCGTTGGACTGCAGCCAGCCGATCTTGCCCAGTTGGATCGACACGAAAGCCAGAGCGCCCGTGAGTGCGAGACCAGGAACCAACAGGCGTACACGGTGCATCGCTGCGGGGGTGTGCGTCAGGTGGGCTGCGGAAGTGGCGGTGTGCATCGTTTTCTCCATCACGTCGTTTTCGGAAGGCATGAACGAACTTTGAACCGGCACGATCTATCCGACAAACGGATACTTCCGCTATAACCTAGCCATCGAACAGGTAACGAAAGCGTTTGGATGCGCCTGACATTGCGTCAACTCCTGATCTTCACGGCCGTGGCGGACACCGGCAGCACCACGGCCGCCGGTGAGCGCGTCGCACTGTCCCAGTCGGCAACCAGTGGCGCACTGAACGAACTGGAGAGCCTGCTCGGCGCCCAACTGTTCGACCGCATCGGCAAGCGCTTGCTGCTGAACGACAACGGCCGTGCGCTGCTGCCGCAAGCCAGGTCATTGCTCGACGGCGCACAGGAGATCGAAAGCCGGTTCGGTCTCGGAAGCGCGGGCGCTGACACCGCGCCGCTGGTCACGCGACTTCGCGTCGGTGCCAGCACGACGATCGGCAATTACGTGCTGCCGGCGCTGATCGCCGGCTACAGCAGGACGTGGCCCGGTGCCGCAGTGGATGTCGTCATCGGCAACACGCGCGACATCGCTGCGGCCGTGACCCGCCTGGAGGTCGACATTGGTCTGATCGAAGGGCCCTGCCACGAGGCCGAGCTTCGAGTGACGCCATGGCTTCAGGACGAGTTGGTCATCGTGGCTGCACCGACGCATGCGCTGGTGCAGGAGGGCGTGCAGGCACGCGTTCCGTTGAAGGCCTTGCGGCAGGCACGCTGGTTGCTCCGTGAGCCGGGTTCCGGCACGCGCGAGGCCGTGGAGCACGTGTTGCTGCCGCACCTCCACCACCTGGACGGCGACATGCAGCCGGGCAGCACCGAGGCGATCAAGCAGGCGACGGCCGAAGGCCTCGGGCTGGCTTGCCTGTCGCTGTGCGCGGTGCAGGACCTGGTGACACTCGGCAGACTGGTCGTTCTGCGAACCACGTTGCCTCGTCTGACTCGCCGCTTCTATCTGGTGCACCATCAGAAAAAGCGCCTTTCGGGCAACCTGCAACGCTTCGTGGCGCACTGCGAGCGTCTTGAAATGGAATCCCCGTGGCTGCCAACGAATTTCCCGAAGAAGTAGCGTCTCCCAGACGCGGTCGTGCGCGCCTGTGGGCCATGGGACCGGCTGCCGAAACGTTGCGCGTCTGGTGGTGGGCGGCCGTGACGGGCGCGCTCGCTGCGGCTGCCGTCTTGGGCTTCCGGTGGTTGACGCAATGGGTCGAGGAACTCGCGACCGGTCAGCGCGGCGGACTGGTCGAAGCCGCGTTGTCGTTGTCGCCCTGGCACCGCGCGCTGGTCTGCACCTTGGGCGGCTTGCTCGCAGGGCTGGTCCTGCAAGGCGGAACGGCCTGGGCCAGGCGGGGCCCGGGCGGCGCGGCGAACCTCGACTACATCGATGCCGCGCGCGCAGGAAGAGTCGACCTGAACGATCGAACGACGTTGACACGCACCGTGTCCGCGCTCTTATCCGTCGGCACGGGCGCTTCCATCGGACGCGAAGGGCCGATGGTCCAACTGGCTGCCTGGGTCAGTGCGCGGCTGGCACGACTCGTCGCGACGGCGCCGGAACAACGCAACACGCTGCTGGTGTGCGGCATCGCCGCAGGCATCGGCTCGGCCTATCACGCACCCATTGCGGGCGTCGTCTTCGTTCTGGAAC
Organism: Variovorax sp. 10N412; assembly: GCF_056394985.1. NCBI lineage: Bacteria > Pseudomonadati > Pseudomonadota > Betaproteobacteria > Burkholderiales > Comamonadaceae > Variovorax > Variovorax sp. 10N412. The sequence goes on along the minus strand of NZ_JBFTIO010000004.1, from coordinate 153,979 downwards.
TGGCGCTCGGTTTCCTCGCGCGCCACACGGTCGCTCCGGTGCTGATCGCGTCGGCCACGGCCAGTTCACTGATCTACTGGCTGGTCGAACCCAAACCGCTCTACGACGTTCCGCCTGTCGTCATGGCACCGACGAGCCTCGGTATCGCCTTACTCGCCGGCGTGCTGTTCGGGGGGTTGGGCTGGGGGTTGCTGGCGCTGCTGGAATCAGGGCGAAGCTGGTTCGCGCGCATCCGTACGCCAGTCCTGCGCCTGGGACTCGGGGGCTTGCTCGTGGGCCTGTTGTCGGCCTGGGTGCCGCAGGTCTGGGGCAATGGCTACAGCGTGGTGTCGCAGGTGCTTCACGGTGACCACGCCTGGCAATGGCTCGCGTGGGTGCTGCTCGCAAAAGTGGTGGCGACGACGCTGAGTTCGGGCAGCGGCGCGATCGGCGGTGTGTTCACGCCATCGCTCTTCGTCGGGGCGACCGCTGGAAGTGTCTTGGCCCAAGTGGCGGCGCTCTGGTTGCCGGCGGTGTGGGTGGGCGATCCGCGTCTGCTCGCGGTGGTCGGCATGGCGGCGGTGCTGGCCGCAGTCACCCATGCACCGCTGATGGCGATCGTGATGGTGCTGGAGATGACAAATCAATTCCAGCTCACCGTTCCCGTGATGCTAGCCTGCGGCGTGGCCTACGCCATCAGCACACAATTCGGCGCGCGACCGCTCTATGGCAATCCGATCGAATCGCCGATGGCGCGGAAGCCGAATCCCTGAGCCTGTGTTAGATCGCGGGTTCTGCACGCAGCGACTTGCGACGCTCAATGCCTTCGAAGACGATCATTCCGGTGAGCATCGCGGCGGTGAAGACAAGCGCCTCGCTTTCCCCCATTCCGAGCGCCACCAGACCCGGTCCAGGACAGAAGCCCGCAAGGCCCCAACTGACACCGAACAGCAGGCTGCCGAACGCCAGGCGGTCGATCGCTCGCGCGTTTGGCCATCTCACTGGTTCGCCCAGAAGGGATCGCGAGCTGAAGTTGGACAAGGCCGAGCAATTTGACTCCGCGTCGGGAATCGGAATCAAGGGCGTCGTGAGCGTCAAGACCCTTGCCATCGGCAATGCGACGTTGATGGAGCAACTGGGCATCGATGTAGTGCCGCTGGCGAACCAGGCCGAAGTTTTGCGCGCGCGAGGGGCCAGCGTGATGCTGCTTTGTGCAAGCGCCGACATTGATCGGGCCAGGTCGACCGACTGCAGTCAGTCTGTATCAGTAGTTCGCCGTCAGGCGCCATAAGACCGCTACTAGCCGCTGGCAGCCAGCCGAGTGCGGAGCGCGGGCGAGAGGTTTCTGGCAGGGCCGCATTTGATCGCTGAGTCTGAAGTGACGCCGTAGCAAGCCTAGGGGACGCTACGCTGATCGATTCACGGCAGCGCGCGGTATCTCTATTGCTCGGCGCCGAGCTTGCAGGCGTTCGGCTGGATAATTTTGCCGACCAAAAATTCTTGGGCGTCGCTTTTTGAAAGCGATGTGATCACACTCGGTGTTTCTGGTGTGTGGGAATCACGGGGTTAGCGCCGTTTGCCGGACGTGGCGCGATCCGGGGCTGCGCGGTGTACACACGGCTCGTAGCACTGATGCGGTCGGCAGCGGCTAGCACATCGCGGCCGCGAGCGAGATGAGCGAGACCTGCTGCGATTCGTGAATTGGTCACTGCACGGCCTCACCATCTGCGTCGTCAAGCGCCTGAACGAGAAGCCCTTGATTCCGGCCGATGGCGTCGAGCAAGTCGTTCGGCACGGCATCGGCAAGTTCCGGCGCGGCCGGGTCGTTGAGGTCCGCGTGCGTTGCCCAGACGCCGAACGTGAGCGAGACACCCGGTGCATCGGTGGAAATCACAACGACTTCGCCGATGGCAGGCGCAGGCGCTTCGCTGCCCGCCTCGAACTCCACCCGCAGGCATAGTCCACGCGCGCCGGGTTCGATCGCGCCGACGGCAACAGCCAGATCGGTTGCGTCCGAGTCGATGATGCGAAAACGCACTTGCCCGCGGGAGACGATCTCCGGCGTTGCGGCGTCAGCTTCTGCCCACGTCGCCGGGTCGTTGTCGTCGAAGAGTGCGCCGCTGTCGTCGAGCGCAACGCGCTGCAACATTTCGGCGGCGACAGCATTGGCAGTCGCGTCGGGCTCGGGTTCAAAGTAGCTGTCGTGCTGCATGAGTGCTGCTCCAGGTCGATTGCTGAATTGTTTTGGCCGCCGATTCGGGCGCGGCGGATGACGATGAGCGCGCGCAGGCGTGCGGCTTGATGCAGAAGGCGTTCGCTATCCACGAGCACCGCCTTGGTGGGCGGAAAGCAGCGCCCGCAGGCCGCGCGCGATGGCTGCGGAGTTCGTGTCTGTGCGGCCGGCGTACACGGCCATGGCCTTGCGGATGTCGGAGGCGCTGGCGGCCGGCGGCAGTTTCGCGCCGCGCTGCTCGGGACGGATCAAGATGCGGCGGGCGTTTTTCGGCAGCATGGATTCGGCGGTGCGTTGATCCACGGTGAACACTTTGGCCTTCGCCCTGCCGGGGCGGTCGATGCGAGCCCGATCGCTTTCGATCATCTTGGCGATCTGCTGGCGCAGGCCCACGCTCGACTGCAGGTCAACCATCACGCGCGTCAGGTGCTTGCAGCACGCGCCGTCCAGTGTCGGATTGGTCAGCTTCGGAAACCCGGCCTCATGGCGCCCGGCGACCCAGCCGCCGGCCGATGCGATGTAGCGCAGCACGTAGCGGAAGTGCTCGCAATCACATTCGAATTTCAGCGTGCCTTCCTTCGCGAGCCATTGGGCCGACTGGCTCGGCGTGCCGGGCCGGGCTAGCGCGGCGGGGTATTGCGCGAACTCGACGACGACGTGATGGCGCGTCACCTTCGACCGCGGCCCGCTGTTCGTCACGAGATGCACCTTGCCGGCCTGCAGGCGTGCCACCATCGAATATTTGATCTCCTGCTTCGCGCGGTCGATATCGATCACGCGCGACAAGCTCAAGGCCTCGCGGGCAGTGATGCCTTGCCGCGCCTTGTCGCCGAGCTTGGCGACCGTCTGACGGAACTGTTTCAGGTCGGAGGGTGTGATGGGTCGGACTCGGCCGCCCAGCGTCGTCGTGAGCAGCCGCGCCGCCGACAGTCCGCCCGACACTTCAGCCGGCTGCAAGATGGTCGTCGCACGGCGTCGTGAATCGAGTTCGTCCTGGCGGATGCGATTCAAGCCGGAAACCGCGTTCCCGATGCGCGGTGCCGTCATGCGCTTGCTTTCGACGGCACGAAGCCGGTTGCACCGAGTCCGTTCTCCCGCGCTTCGCGGTACGCCAACCGCTCGTTGCGCATGGTCGCCATCCGCTCAGCGCCCTTACGCATTGCCTCGCCGTAAAGGGCATCGAGTTCGGCGGCGTTGATGCTGACGTTGATGGTCGTGGAGTCGTCGAACATCTTGCGAATCTTCGCCAGCGTTTCGCGCGCCCGCATTTGATCGTGCATCAGGACTTCGATGCCGTCCTTCGTTTGCTTCGTGCCCGCGTACAGCGTCAGCGCGGCCGGCGACAGGTGGCGCGTGTCCTTGACGATCGTGCGGCCCTCCCCGACGCCACCGCATTCCGGGCAATCGTCGTTCGGCTCCGCGCTGATGCTGTAGCCCACTCCGCCCTTCTGATCGGGCGCCTTCGGAGTCGGCATGCCGCCCTCGGCCGCCTTCTCTTGCTTCTCGGTGTGCGCGGTCATCAGCTTGTCCCACTCGCCCGCCGTGTACTGGTAGCGGTGCATCTTCCCGTGGCAGTGGCGGCACGCGAAGCGCCAGTACTCCACCAACTCGCGCGGATCAGCAAAGGCGACGTACGTGAGAGCACGCAACACAGCGTCCTGCTCTTCCTCCAGCCGAGAGAACATCGCCTTGGACCGCTGCGCGAGATACCGACGGGCGTTAACCGAAGCTAACAATCGCGACCCCGCCGCGCGCGCAGATTGCGGGGTCTTCGCCTTGAAGCCAGCTTCGATATATGACCGGCCGACCGCGAAGCTCACGAGGTAGTGATCGACGAACGCCGCCTCGCGCACAGAGAGGCCGCAGCGCTCTTGCACTTTGGTGACCACCCCCGTCACCGCCGACTTCCCCGGCACGCACTTGCTCGGACCTGCGGCCGTCTTCTTGTTGATGCTCACGCCGTCACCTCGTGGGCGTCACGGTCGGCGACCAGTTCCGAGAACTCGGGTATGCCGGCCAGCGGTGCCGCGTCGTGGAGCGGGTCGTCCGAGAACCGCTTGAGCAGCGGCAGCAGGGCATTGATCTCGGCAACCCGAGCGGCGCGCGATTCAGCGACGAGTTCCGGCGACTTGGCCGTCGGCTCAATGGCTGCGATCTCGGCGTCGGTCAACCCGGCCGCTTTCAAGGTGCGATAGCGCGATGGAGCGCCACCCGGCAGGTCGTGGGCGCGCTTCTCGGCATCGGCGGCGCGGTTGATCTGTTCGAGTTCGCCCGTCAGCGAATTGGCGCGTTGGGAAACGGCGAGCAAAAGCGGGCGGTGGCGCTGACGTGCTGCCTTCGCGATCGCATCGTGCTCGGTGCGGTCCTCCCGGCAGGAAACGATCTGTTCTTCGATGTGCTCGCAGAACTGGCGCAGTTTCTCGGTGACCGCTGCGGGTCCGAGGCGGCCGACGCTTTCGACATCTTCAAGCGCGTCGTTGACGGCCGCGCTGATCAGGCTGCGCAGGCCGCCCACTTCTTGCAGGCGTGCGAGCTTGAGCAGCGCAGCGCCGGCCGCCGACTGAACGTGGGCGTCGCGGAATGCGGCATCGATGCCGTCGATCTCGGAATCACTCCAACGCAGCGCGCGCGTCAATGGGCTGGTGGTGAAGTTCAGGAATTGGGTCTTCATTGCTGCGGTCTCGGTTCGGAAAGTGAAGAATTGGCGGACGGGGATGGCGATCGTTTCGAGCACGCTGCGCATGTCAGGCCTTGGTGGCGGGCGCGGCGGTGACGGTGTTGGCGGCCAGCCATGCACGCACGGCACCGCGCGTGTAGAAGCGGCGGTGACCGACCTTCACGAAGGCCAAGGGTTGCGCGCGGCGCGGGCTGCGCCACGACTCGACAGTTCGAGTGGTCACGAGACCGTCGAGCATTTCGGATGCGACTTCACTCGCCGTGAGCAGGTCGTCCTCCGTCTGGATTTTTTGAATGGTCATGTGGCGCTTGGAGGTGGTTGGTTGCGATGTGTGTCAATGCTGCGCGGCACGCAAGAAGACACTGACCCCGTTTTTCCGAAATGGATTTCCGGTCACTGCAAGTCGTCATCGCCGGGCAGCTTCGGACCGGCAGACCGCAGATTTGCCAGTGCGAGCCGCAGGTCGTTATCCAGCGCGTCGCGGAGTCGCAGCTTCTGAGGCACACCAACAACGGCGGTTTCCAGCACCGTGCAAGCGGCCACGACCGAGGCACTGCCGAGCTGGTCCTCGAAGGCTTCCAAGTTCAAGCGCTGCCACGCGGCTTGCGCATCGAGCAGCTTGTCGGCCGCGGCAAGAAGTCCGCCGACCGTCTGGACATCGGCGCCAACCAAGCGGACATGCCGCGCGACCTGATCGGTGGTGATCTCGGCGACGCGATCGATCTGTGCGCGCACGCCGGCCAAGATTGCATGACGCAGATTTTCTGCAGGGTCGCGGGTGTCGTCCTCGGAGCGGCCGAGCAAGAAGTCGCACGAGACATGGAGTGCGTCAGCAACCTCGATCAGCCACGTCAGCGGCGGAACGCGGCGTCCCTGCTCCCAGTGGTTCAAAGGCGCAGGTGTTTGCAGGCCGAGCATCTCGGCGAGTTCGTGCTGGCCGAGCCCGGCCCGCTTCCGAGCGGCGACCAACCGCGGGCCGATCACAGCCCGGAGTGCCTCCTTTTCTTCGACGGTCGCCAGCGCGGCAGGGCGTGCCCGCTTGACCCGCGTCGCATCGGGATCGCTCGCTGCGGAGTCGTTCGCAGCGGGGAAATTATTTGGCTCGTGAACCAAGCCTGCGAACATGCCCAGCGCTCCCGACAGCATGGGCGCTTTGGCGATCTCGTCGAACGTGTGGTTTTCGTCGGGTGTCATTGCGCACCGCCGATCAGCTTCGTGGGCACGTCGAATTGGTCATCCTGTTCCAACTTGCGGTGCGGGATTGCGAACGCAGCCACTGCGACTAGGCCGCTAATCTGTACCTTGCCGGCGGCATTGCCGCCTTCGAAGACCTGCTGGCACATGGCCGGGTTGCCGACGAACACGGGGGCAGGCGGCGGCAGGCCTCTGGACGCGTAGCGCTGCGCCTGATCCGGACCGCCATCGCCGGACAGGATGCGCGGGTAGTCGAACGTGCCGCGGCCGGTGTACGCGCGGTACGCCTTCGCGAAGGTGGTCTGCACAAAGCCGATGTCCTTCTGCTCCGACCGGCACAGCTTCGCCCAGCCGCCGGCATCCTGCACGGCCGCGTGGATCGCCGGGTCATCGAACACCACGTCCTGATACGCGCCGACGGCCGACATCGCCTCATAGACCTTGCCCCACGCGATCATGCTGCGGTCGCCATGGGTGCCCTCGATCACGCGGGTCACGTCGCCGGGCTTCGGCGTGAACTTGCCGGCTTCCGGGTCGGCCGTCAGCACGTCGAAGGCGTTGCTGATTTCGTCGTACGTGTAGCGGGCCAGCGCGCGGAAGTAGATCAGCACCAGCGCATCGGACAATGGCGTGCGGTGCAGGGCGAAAACGCCCTTCATCAGCGCGAGAAACTTGGGGCGGTCGAGATCGTTCATTGGGTTGCTCCGTTCAAAAAGTCGGCGCCTACGGAATCGTTGGCTGCTTCGAGTGGGGACATCACGCCCGGCGTTTCGGTGTCGCCGGACAGGAAGCCGGCGCCCACCTTGTCGTTGGCGGCTTCGAGCCGGGCTTGCTTGTTGCTGCGGCCCATTTCGCCGGCCCGCAGTTGGCAGGCGGCCTTGAGCCATGCGGCCGGGCCTGCAGGGCGTTCGGTGCAGAGCGCGACCAGCACGTTCATCAGGACGGTTTCGCCGTAGTCGCGGGCCAGCTTCCCGACCAACTCCCCGCCCTTCGCCAGCGGCGTGCCGGCGTCGATGAAGAGCACCGACTTCGCGGCACGCCAGAGCGCGGCCTTGTCTTCCTGCTTGCGCGGCTCCATCACGTCGGGCGCGAGCCGTGCGCCGACAGCGATGTAGCTCTCGGCAAGCTGGCTTCCGGTCATGGCCTCGGCAGGTGCATGCCCGGCGGGTCCGGCGGCAGCGCCGCCCGTTCCGTAAGGAACGGAATAACCTGTAGGTGTAGATGAAGATGAAGACGAAGAGCCGTCACCAAAGGGGGGCTTTGGTGCGGCCTTGGGTGTCTTGTTGGGTGCAGCACCATTGCCCTCACCGAAGCGTGAAGATTCGCCTCGAATCGTGCGGACATACTCATCCCGCACCATGCGCGACGAAAACCAGACGGGGCCATCCTGTGCTTCCACGAGAGTGACCGGCTCGCCAACCTTTCGACCGCTGCGCGGGGTGTAGATGAACGGCGCTTCGAGCCGCTTTTCCGCACCTTTCAAAACAGACTTCTCGACTAGCTCCTTGATGTGCCTCATGGGCGCATTCGCCGAGTTCGCGAGGTCGGCGAGCGGCCAGTGCACGACGCCGTACTCGTCACTGTCGTGCAGCACACACATGACATCCATCCAGATGCCACGTGCAGCGGGCGAGCAGCGGCGCAGGTTTGCGTTGTTACGCCAGTCGGCGGGGTAGAACTGGAAACTTGGCCGGCGCATTAGTTGCCGCCGATCCGCGCCAGCAGGCCGCTGAGGTCGTGCAGCGTGCTGCACGTCACGCTGCCGGTGTGGTGGCGCACCTCGTAGAACACACGCGCTTGTTCGCGCCGGATGCAGCGCATTTCACGGCCCGCCAGCGCGAAGCGAGCGGCGAAGTTAGCAAGCGTCTTGGGATTGACCGACGGTGGCTTTGCGGCGTCGAGCAGGTCGAAGAATGGTGTGACGGCCTCGGGGCGGCCGAGCGTGCCGATGATCGTGTGGCCGTTGACCATTACGCTACGACCCCCAACACGCGGCGCAAGTCGGCGACGGAATAAGCCAGACGCCCGTTGATGCGCAGCGGTTTGACGACCCCCGTATCTCGGCTGGCGTGAGCACGCAGTGTCTGCGGCTTCCGGTTCAGATAGAACGCAGCTTCTTCCGTCGTGACGGTCGGGCGGTTGAGCTGATCTAGCGGAAGGTATTCCGAATTTGTTTTGCAAGCCATGGCTTTAAGTTCATCTCTGTTGACGAACGCGCCAAGATATCAAGCGTTTTAGTTACATAGGTTCCTATTTGAGAATCGTTGGGAATGCGCGACCACTTTTGTGGTCAGAAATCATGTGCGTCAACTGCAGCAAACATCAGCACGCCGCAGTCCTTGCGCCGTGGCCTGAAAAAACGGGGCCGGCGGCTGCGTCTGATGGCACGGCGGAGCAAAACTCTGCAAAAGGCGTCCAGCAAATCCTGCTCTGTTTTTATGCCGCGCCACCATATCGGCATGGCCTCGGTTTGCTTGCCCGCGTCAGATCCCGTTGAGCGGAATTGATGCCGAAGCTCAGTCGGGGCACCACTCGTCGTCAGCCGCACCGAACCGGGCCACTTCGATCACATACCCAGCCTGTACCCACGTGGCAGCTTCTTGCACGGCGGTGCTGAATGCCTCGACGGCCTTTTCGAGCAGCACGAACATATCGCTGCCTTCGGCGTATTTCGCGAACAGGTGTTCCATGCGCGGGAACGCATCGAGCGACAGCAAGTCGCCGGAGCCGTCGATCAGCGATTCAAGGAATGCGCGGTCTTCGGCCACCTGCGCCGTGGCCAGCGCTTCGTCCGCTCGGTTGATCAGGTCCATCATGCCGGCGTTGTCACGGCCTCTATACCGCGCGCGCATGATCGTCACGCGGCCCAGCACTCCGGGCGCGAGCGGGTCGGCCACACCACGGATCAGCGCGGCCAAGAAGCTGGCATCCGACTGGTAAGACATGCCTTAGAGCCCCCGCGCCCTGTCGATCGCGCTTGCAGCCAACGCCTGCGCCTCAACTTCGTTTGCGACGAATCGCACCCCCCACGCGGCGTTCAAGTCGGCGTGGACGTCGCCCGCAGTGCTGTCGGCCTCCAGGCCGGCCAACCGCACCAGCAGATCGACTTCGGCCAGCGCCGCACTGGTTAGGCCGTGCCGGTTCGCCGCGATGATCTCGGCGATACGCGCCATTTTTTCCGCGATGCTGTCACGCATCTCGCAGGCATCGTCGCTGGTAAATCCCGCTACCCAGTCGCCCGTCAACGGGGCTTGCAAATTGTTCATGGTGGTTCCATTTCAGAATTGAGGTTGCTTGCGTGGTGCCCCTGATGACGCGAGGCGCCGCAAATCTCGTCCGGGCGAGCGGCGTGAAAAGTCAGGCGGCTTTGCCGACGATCGAGATGACTTTTTGCAAGTGCCCTTCGGCATCAGCGTCGAAGTCGAATGGCACGCCGCCGGTCGTCACGATGAACTTTTCGGCCTGATCCATAAAGGGCCGAAGGTGGTCGATGCTGCGCGGCTTGTAGCGCTCACTCATGCTGCCCGGCCGATGACCCATGACCTGCGCGATAGCGCCCGCCGGGCACCCTGCTGCCTCACCCATGAGAGCGAACGTGCGCCGCAGTCCATGGATGGTTACGTGACCGATTCCCGCATGCGTCAACACGTCGGCGTGTGCACTACGCGGGTCGGCGATTCGGCCTGCCTTCGCGTTCGGTGAGGCGAACACGTACAGGTTTTCGCGGATGCGCGGCAACTGGAAAAAAAGACTGGAGAGGTATGGCGTTAGAGGCAAAGTGCGCGTGTCGCCAACCTTATCGGCGATGGTCAATTTCTTCCACCGGAAATCGACATCCGACCACTTCAATGCCGCAAGCTCTTCGCGGCGCGCACCGGTTAACAGCAACCCTTGCAGGTACGCGGCGGCTGTGCGATTTCGTAGTTGCTCAATGCCAGCGAACCACGCGGCAAGCTGGCCTTCTTCAAGCGCGTCCGTGCGGCGAGACCCAGACGATGACGGCAGCGCGCTCTGCACCTTCTGATCACGAGCAGCAAGCGGATCGACAAGACCGTCGTAGGCGTCCTCTGTACCGCACCAGCGCAAGAATCCCGAGACGACCTGAATAGCGCGCGCTGCCTGCGCCACGCCGCGCTCGCCTTCTTTCACACTCCACGCGCGCAGAACCTTCGGCGTCAAGTCCTTGAGCTTTAAGTCGAGCAACGGGGCAACCGGGCCGGGCAACGTCAGCCCCTTCCCCCGAATCTTCGGCTCACCGCCGGCCGCGGCCATCTTCTTCAGGTCGGCCAAGTAGCGAGGTTTCCACGCCGCCCGCTTTTTCGGCCGCCCGCGCGCAATGTATTCATACCATGCCTCGCGCACCGTCACTGTCGATTGCCGCTCTGCAGAGCGCTCTGCTACGTCCTTCGCGGTCGCCTCGGCTTTTACGATTCGAGGATCACGGCCTTCGTCGATTACGCATTGCAGTTCGCGTGCCTTCGCCTGCGCGTCCGGCAGACGCCATGTTCCGGCGTCGCCAATCGTCAGGCGCAGCGTCTTGCCTTCGTAGACGCCTTGGAACACAAAGGCCGGCGCGCCGCGTGGTGTAGCTCGCAAGCCAAGCCCCGGTGCCTTGGCATCCCATAGAAAGGCCTGGGCCTTGTCAGCCGGGCACTTGAAGCTGGCAACCCGTGGCGCAGTGAAAGCAATTTTTCCCATGCATCGATTGTGCGATGAGAAGGTTTCGATGTAACGCCGATGTAAGAGATTTTTTGCAATCTAGATCAACGCTGAAGAATCCGTTTTCGTATCTGGATACGATTTCTCCTATGAAAACGATGAAATTATGAATGAAGATCAACACACCGAAATCTGCTATCTCGCTCATTCGTAATGAGAAGGTCGGGTGTTCGATTCATCTCTCCGGCACCAAGTCGTTAAAGAAACCCCCGCTATCCAAAAGATAGCGGGGGTTTTCTTTTGCCCGCAAGAGAGGCAAAAGGCAGGTCACATTCGGCAGCAAAAACTACTCAAAGACGGCACCCTGGGCTGCCTCAGTTTCTCGGACTAACTACACAGATACAGTCCCTGCAGATATCGCCGCCTCGAATACTTCAAGCAATTCAGCGCGGATTTCAAACCAGTCCCGCGAAAGATCCACTGTAGCGATCGTCAGCGGGTGTCCCTGAACAACGTAGCTGTCTCGCAACGTTCGGTCTACGCGTGGGTAGATCAACATGCCACGCACAATTTCGGCTTCTTGAGATTGCGCATTGGTCAGATAGCTCATCAGCTGATAGAGGTTTGCGCTGTGGTACTTGATGCTGTCTCGAAAGAAGCTCACCGAACTGCTGTAGTACTTGGCATCAATGATCAACCTCCCCGCAGGGGAGTACACCGAGATATCCGTGTTCATGGAAGGCAACATCGATAGCCCGGGGTCACTATCACTTGCAGCGTCCCAGCCAATCCTATCCCGCTTCACGGTGATGCCTCGAACCTCCCATTTTATGAAGTTGAAAAGGAAGTTTTCGAATACACGCGCCATTGCCCTTTCGTCACGCACGAAGTCGCGAAAGCGTATATCCCCCGAATTCGAATTCGGCAGCGCGCTGCGAAATACAAGCTCGCATACATTCAATAGAAAACGATAGAACCGTGTGTTCGAATGCAGTTGAACCTTCCCAAAACTTCGCGCGGTCAACGCAGGGGACGCTATCCCTGAAAGGCTCTTGTATGCCTTCGTCACAGTTGATCGGAGCGATGGGTGCAACTCTGTGGATTGGCAGAGCAGCCCCAGCGTGCTTTTGATCACTTGATTGTTGTGCGTATTTACTGTTAGCTCATCAAACTGACAAGCTGCCCGCCCATGAACAGTCAAAAATCGCCGAGCTGAACCCAGCGCATCAATCCGGCCGCGCGGGCTGCGCAGCTCTTCTGAGTAGGCCTCATAGCCTTGCTCCAAGCCTCGACGAGCGAGATGATTCACGCCAGTGCAAAGGACCAATGCAAACAGGTCCACGAGCTCAGTCGATGGACACTTCGTCACATCGACCAACTCACCCTGCTCCAACTGGTCCCACGAGTAGCAAAGAAGGTAGTAGAGGTTCGCAATGGGAATTCGTGGCTGCTCCATGCCTAGGCTCCCAGTAGCCGACTCTCCCATTGCTTGACCTTCGAAGGGTCATCAAACCAGTACTCACGCAGCAACGGCAGCACTTCCGTTTCGATGACGTCCTTGTACCAGTCGGTGGTGGCGCCATCCGGCCCGTGGCCACCGCAAAAATAGCTGTGCCCAATCCTGAAACCGGGTCCTAGGTTTGCACGGTCCGATTCAATTTCGGCATTCAACAGTTGCATGTCGCGTACCACTCTATGAATGAGCTCCTCAGATGCTCGAGCGTTTCTCATGTATTCCTCGAACTGAGGCAAGCTGAATCCAGGCTCAAGATCAATGAATGCAAAACGCCGCCTTAGTGCGTAGTCGACCATCGCTAGCGAGCGATCGGCCGTGTTCATCAGACCTAGTAAGTAGACATTTTTAGGTACGTGAAATTTTTCGTCTAGACTGGTCGCATAGGTAAGAGGCACTCCCCACGCTGGGTCTCGCTTGTCGGCCTCAATAAGCATCATCAGTTCGCCGAAAACCTTGCTGAGATTGCCGCGATTTATCTCATCGATGATGAAGACGTAGTCCTTGTCTAAATCTGCGGCAGCTCTACGGCAGAAGTCATAAAACACACCGTTCCTCAACTGAAAACCCGTTCCAGTAGGTCGATACCCTTGAACAAAGTCTTCGTAGGAGTACGTCTGATGAAATTGCACGACACCAACTCGTACGTTCGATCGACTTCCCACCAACGCTTGCGCTAGCCGCCGAGCGAAGAAGGTCTTCCCGACCCCAGGTGGCCCTTGCAATATGACGTTGTGCTTTGACCTCAGCCGCTGAACAATTGCTCCAAAAGCATCCCTGTCGATAAAGAGCCCCTCTAGCGCCTCGTCCAGCGTATACAGCTCGTCTTCCACCTCCTCTTCGACGACATCACTCACGGTACTCCCGTCTTGCGCAGCCAGCAAAAGGGGCTTGTACTCATCGATTACTTTGTCGATGGCAGCAGCGATCTGATCAACGTCGGCGAGGTGATCTCCTGAGAAAGCTTCCGCGACGTAGGAGTCCCCGTATCGCTCGGGCTCCATCGCAGCTTGGGTCGCTAGATACTGTTCGATCGTTGGAGTCGAATCCAAATTGCGCCAGAACGGAGCGGTATCGTGTGTTTCGCTAACGCCATACGCGACAACGACGTAACCAGCCTTTCGGTAGTAAAGCAATACTGGGTAGCTGCCCTTGGTGGGTACATGACCAGCGCCCAAGAATGCGATCCATGGGACCCGAGCTAAAACACCCTTGCCAAAACTCACCTTTACCTGGAGACCCCTGTACTCCGTCGGATAGCCACTCACGGCCAGAGCCGATCCGGTTGAAGCCTGCGTCAAAAAGCGCTTGAGTATGTCTGGCAGCACTGCCTTAGGCACGATTTCAAAGCTCAGTGAGCGCAGTAATCTAAATGCCGATGAGTCCTCGCCTCCTGTGAACTGAGATCGATCGAACTCTGTTCCTTTTGCATACTTCGCAGCCAACGACAGCACTAGCTTCGGCGGATAGCGATGACCGGCGTACAAGAGGTCGTACCCCGTTGACTCCTCTTTTGGATCAATGCCTTCTCTATCAATCTCGGCGATGGCCAGAAGTACGTGGTCAGCAGTGATGTCCTGAGTGGCGGTCCGAAAGTCCTGCTGCTGCCACATGCCTTTCAATGGGGGCGTGTAGTAATCCAACTGGGTTGTGCCGTGCTTTTCCTCAAGCTCGCTTCTGACTCGACGCAGTGTCCGGTCGAGCTCCAAGGGTAAGAGCGCATTCACAGCCTGATTGCTAAACCCAGAAAAAGCTACGGCGACCGCACGACGATCTAGCCTTCCGAAGATTCGCTCGAAATCATCTGGAAAGAGCATGAACAGCAGCATGTGCCGGAATTGTCTCGCCGTGGCGTCGGGCACATCTGACAGCCATTTCGCAAACTCCCAGCCATCAGCGAGGAGCAACGTCCGCTCTGCAACCGGAAGCCGCTTGAAACGCAGCATTGTGTTGATGCAAAAAGTGAGCTCTCGCCAACGGTGATTATTAAAGCCGGGGCCAGCACTCCCGATGCCACCTAGGGCTGCATCAGAGAGAAAGGCCGCCGCAGATGACGGCAGCTCTTCCCCTGACCACTGCCAAATAGTTCCGATAGTCGATCGCTTCCTCGCAGCGCCCATGTTGCTCGGACAAAGGAACATGAGCCAAAGCATCTCCGCCGCGAGCTGCTTTACGAAAGGCGATGTCGTCTTCAGCTGACCTTCAAGCTTCGCGATGAACGTTCCGTCGCCCTCATCAAGATTTCGGATGAAGTGAGTCTCCAACGCTTCCAAGCCTTCAACAGTCCACAGGGCTCGGTCATCAAACACCGAGCCATCCAAGAGGAATGCCTGGTCCCTCCAATGGTTCGCGACGCTCAAGATGGGCGCGGAGTCGTCCCTCCCGCAGTAACGGCTCATACTCGCCTCTGAGTTAACTATTGGACACAGACTTTAACTTCTATCTCCGATCCCGAACCGCTAGTACCCCTTCACTCCAGTCCAACGCAATTGCCTTGTCGCGCAACCGCATAAACCCCCAGTGAGGCTTGCCGAACAAGCTCTGGTGAGAGGCAGATTTTCCGAGCCCATATCAATTCCCCGACATCGTCATGAGCGAAAACCCTGACTTCAATACTTCACACAACGACGCCTTTGGAGAGCTAGGCGCGATAGAGGCTGGGCAACAGTGGTCAGCGTTTGACGTCGTTATGAGCACCGCCGAGGAGGATGGCGCGAAGGTGCTGGTAACGACGATCTGGAATTACTACCTTGAAGCGTCGGACAACGATGGGCAACCACGTCGCATACCTGCGATACAACGTGACCGGCAAACCGGTGAGCTTTGGTACAAGCTGGCCGGCATGCCGAAGGCCACAGATTCCGGAACCAAAAAAGCACACCGCCATCGGTTAGACATCGCGCTCGAAGAAGGGATTCCGATCGTTGGCTTCCTAAAAGACCTGAAGACCAAGGCTGCAGCCTTGAACGCCGTCTTTGATTGCACGATGCTTGCCCATGACATTCAACACGCCGGTGCATTGTGGTTTCGCCTTACACCACGCGTCTCATGCGAGTTCGAGGTCGGTGATTTCAGTATCCGCGACGTCGCTACGCTAGTGCACCTACTGCCAACAATTGACGAGATGTCACTGCTCAACGAGCAGCCAAGGCTAGATGCGGAGCAGCCGAATGGACCCTATCGCTACGGAAGCAAAAGGACTTGGGAAATCGTTCTCGATGGGTTGATTGAACTCGGCGGCACCGCCTCAATGGCAGAAATCAAGCGGGCTGTGCTCGCAAAGCACCCCGAGTTCGAACTGGGCAACTTCTTTCCGGACCTATCCATGCTTTCGGTCAACAGCGCGTCGCGTGGTCAGTACGGCGTGAACGTACGACCACGTAGAACGGATAGCAGCAGCGAATACGACCGAATCTATCGCGAAGGACATGGCCGACAGACCATCTACGAGCTGTACGACATTGGACGCCACGGGGTTTGGGAGTTGTATCGTCCGTTGGTCGGCAAGAAGCTGAAGGTTCGACAGATCGAAGACCCATTGTTCTTCGAGTTGAAGGAGGCTGAACGAGAGGCGGAACAAGCAGGTGTCTTTGATCCAACCGATATCGAAGATGCCAGATCCAAAACCCTCGCCGCCGTCGTGCGTCGACGTGGGCAATCAGCTTTTAGAGATGCGCTGCGAAATGCCTATGGCGATCGATGCTGTCTCACCGACTGCAATCTGGTTGATGTACTCGAAGCTGCGCATATCCACCCCTATCTTGGTGACCTAACGAATGTTGTTTCGAACGGCCTACTTCTGCGCGCAGACATTCATACGTTGTTCGATCTGTTTTTGCTGCGCATCGATCCATCGAGCCTAGTGGTTGAAATCAGCCCCAAACTGATCGGAACAGAGTACGCGTCGCTTCAAGGCAGACGGGTGGCAACGCCTGACGACCCAGGAGAAGCGCCAAGCCCGAAGGCACTCGAAGTTCACGCGACCTCTTGTGCTTGGTACTCAGCGAGCCCACGCGAAGAGGCATGACCCGAAGCGCGCGATCTGAAACCCAGAAGCTCGGCTATTCAGACTTCACCGTCTTCAAGGCATCTTGGAACAAGTTCGCGGTGTCTCCCGCCAGACCGGGCACCATCCACATGATGGGTCCCGATGCCCCTCCCCTGTTCCTTCGACCCATCCACTCCAGTCCCCACGGCAGCAGCTCAGCAGCGACTGCACCAGCGTCAACCTGTTCTCAAGAACCCCCAACGCGTCCGACCCGTTGGGAGCCTTCAGCGGAACACCCGCTGCAATCCCACCACAACCACGCCGAGCACCCCCAGCACCGCAATCGCCCTGAAGTGATCGATGTTCGCCAGCATCGACGACTGCTGCGCCACCAATTGCGCCACCCGCGCGAGTGCCACCTTGGCCGCCTCGCCTGCCGGCAGGCTCGCCGCCAGTGCCTGTTGCAGGCTCTGCAGCGTCGCTTCATAGACCGGGTTGAAGGCGTTGACCTCGGTGCCCAGCACGGCCCAGTGCGTGGCGCCGCGCCATTGCTGACCGAGCGTCGCGAGCGTGATGCCGAGCGCGGTGGCTGCCTGCGCCATCATGTTCTTGAGCTGCTGGGCGTTCGAGAACACCGGCTCGTCGCGCTCCATGTCGCGGAAGGTCTGCATCGCGGTCACCGGCAGCACGGTCAGCAGAAAAATGCTGTTGAAGGCGAGCGCGGGGAGCACGTGCAGCCACACGTCGGCCCCCGTTTCAATGCGCGTCAGCAGCCACCCGAACAGCGCGAGCGACGCGAAGCCGACCACCAGGAACTTGCGCGGCTCCGGGTAGCGCGGCAGCAGGCGCGACATGACGATCCAGGTGAACAGGGCAAGGCCGAAGCCGAGCGCCTCGATGTGCCCGACCGTCTCCCACGCAAAACCCAGCGTGCCCTGCAACATCATCGGCACCACGTAGTTGTTCGCGCCGAGCATCAGGTAGGCGAAGAAGAACAGCCCAAGGCCGACGAAGTAGCGCAGGCGCAGCATCTGCCGAACGCGCAGCAGCGGCCGTTCGCTGCGGTGCTGGTGCCACAGCCAGGCAAGCAGGCCGGCAATGGCGGCGAAAAAAATGAGCGCGACCGATGACGCGTTGCCATAGAAGTCGTAGTACGAACGCTGAAGCGCATAGAACAGCAAGAAGCTCGAGCCGATCAGCAGCAGCTGCGCAAACGGGCCGGCCTGCGAGCGCGTGTGCGCCGGGCCGATCGGCGCTGCGGGAAGCGCCACACCGGCCAGCACGAATACCACAACGCCAAGTGCGGCCAGCAACCCGTAGATTGCAACCCAGGTCTCATGCGCGACGCTGATCGACGCGAGCCATGGCGCCGCGGCGATGCCGATGGCCAGGCCGCTGGCCAGGCAGCGGATGCCGACGAAACGCTTCGGACCGGCCAGCGTGTGGTGAATGATCAAGCGGCAAGCAGTGAAGAAGACACCCCCGCCGAGCGCCATCAAGGCCCGGCCCGCCAGGAAGCTTTGCAAGTCCACGCTCGTGGCGCACAGCAGCGAGCCCAGCACCGAGATCGCGGCGCTGATCTGCATGAAGCGCCGGGCGCCGATGCGCTCGACGAACCAGCGCTGCATCGAGATCGCGAAGATCGCGACGCTCGCATACACCGCCGCGACCAGGCTGAATTCCTCGGGGCTGATGCCCAGCTCGCCCATGATGGGCGCGGCGGCAAAGGCCGTCATGCCGGCCTGCAAGAACTCGGTCAGCGACAGCAGGAAGATGGTCGCGTAGAGCAGGCCGTTGGAAGTTGTCTTGTTGTTCATGGCCTCGGCTTTCAGCGGTTGGCATCGATCACGGCGCGCACTTCGGCGTCGGCCATCGCGAGCGGCGTACCGAGCACGTCGCTGCGGTCGGCGTGGTCGGCCCCGCCGGCGTCGACAAACCGCAGCCCGTTGCGCTGGCTCGTGTCGACCGTGACCTTCATCGACAGCCCCAACTGCAGTGGATGCGCCGCCATCTGCGCAGGGTCCAGCGCAATGCGCACCGGCACGCGCTGGGTCACCTTGATCCAGTTGCCGGTCGCGTTCTGCGCGGGCAGCAGCGCAAAGGCGCCGCCGGTGCCGGCGTCCTGCCCGATCACCGTGCCCCGGAACACAACGCCGCGACCGTAGACGTCGGCCGTCAGGGCCACCGGCTGGCCGATGCGGATGTCGCGCAGCTGCGACTCCTTGAAGTTTGCGTCGACCCACACACGGTCCAGCGGCACGACCGACATCAGCGCCACGCCGGGATTGATCTTCTGCCCGAGCTGCACGGTGCGCTTGGTGACCAGGCCGCTCACCGGCGCCGGCACTTCGGTGCGGGCGGCGGCAATGACCGCATCGCGCACCTGCGCGGCGGCGGCCATCACGTCGGGGTAGGTGTCGATCGACGTGCGATCGACCAGCGCCGTGCTGCCGGTGTGCTGCTGACGCGCGACGTCGAGCCCGGCCTGGGCTGCGCGCATCGCCTCCTCGGCGTGCTGCACGTCCTCGCCCGAAATGGCACCGCTGGCCAACACCTCGCGGCGCCGCGCCAGGTCGGCCGACGCGCGCGACAACTCGACCCGCCGCAGTTCGACGGTCGCGCCCGCCTGCCCCGCGGCCGCGACCTGCGCACGCGCCTGGCGAACCGCCCGGGCCAGCCCTGCCTTGGCGCGGTCGAGCGCGAGTCGTGCGTCCACATCGTCCAGGCGGACGAGCGGCTGGCCGGCGATGACGTGGTCGGTGGTGTCGGCTTCGATCGCCGTCACCACACCGCCGACCTGCGCCGTGACCGTGACCACGTTGCCGTTGACGAAGGCGTCTTCGGTGGTCTCGCCGTGAAGGCCGAGCGAGGCCGCGTAGACCGCCACGACGGCACCCAACGCGACGGCCGCGGCACCTGCCGCGAGGGCGGGCGAGAAGCGGTGCTTGGCGACCGCGTTGGGCACGGGCGACGGTGCGGGTGCAGGTGTGGGGATGGGCGCGGGGGATGGCACGGGCGAGGCCGCGACCGGTTCATTCAGGTTGGCATTCATGGCGGTGTTCCTTCAGGAAAGGGTGGCTTCAGGACGCAGCGTGCGGTTCAGGCGAAGCGGCCGGCACGTAGCCGCCGCCGAGCGCGCGGATCAGGTTGAGCCGCAACTCGCGTTGGCGGCCGGCGGAATCGATGACCTGGCGCTGCTGCGCGAGCACCTGGGTTTCGGCAGCCAGCACCTGCAGGTAGCTCGCAAGGCCGCTGCGATAGCGGTCTTGCGCGAGTTCGTAGGCGTGCCGCGCGAGGGTGAGCGCTTGGTCCTGCTCGGCGCTTTCGTCGGCGGACCATTTCAGCGACACCAGCTGCGCGACCACGTCGTGCAGCGCGGCGATCACCGTGGCGTTGTAGGTCTGGATGGCCGCGTCGTGGTCGGCCTGGTGCAGCGCGAGATTGGCGCGCAGCCGGCCGCCGTCGAACACCGGCAGCGAGATGGCGGGCCCGATGCCCAGCATGCGGCTTCCTGCAGAAAGAAAGTCCGCCAGCCCGATGCTCTGGAACCCCACGAAGGCGTTCAGCGTGACGTTGGGGTAGAAGCCCGCGCGCGCCACCGCCATGTCTTGCGTGGTCGCCTCGACGCGCCAGCGCTCGGCCACGATGTCCGGGCGGCGCCCCAGCAGCTCGGCGGGCAGGTCGGTCGGCAGCGCCACCGGCCCGACGCTGGCCAGATGCGGCCGCTCGATGGCGAGGCCGGCGTCCGGGCCCTTGCCCTGCAGGGCGGCGATCTGGTTGTTGGCCAGCGCAATCGCTTCTTCGAGCGCGGCGATCTGGGCGCGTGCCGCGGGCAGCGCCGCTTCGGCCTGGGTCTGCTCCAGGGCGGAGTCGATCTGCATCGCCACGCGGCGCTTCACCAGCGCCAGGATCTCCTGGCGATGGCGCAGCGTGTCGCGGGCCAGGTCGCGCTGCGCGTAAGCCGTGTCAAGGCGCAGGTAGAGACGGGCGATGCCCGTCGTCAGCACCAGGCGCGCCGCCTGCGCGTCGACCTGCGCGGCGTGGGCGCGGTCGAGCGCCGCATCGAGCGCGGCGCGGTTCTTGCCCCAGAAGTCGAGCTCGTAGCTGGCGCCGATCTGCCCGTCATTGATCGACCGCTCCTTTCCGGCCAGGGCCGGCGGGTAGATGCTGTTCTCGCTGAAGCGCTGCTGCGTGCCCTTGAGCGTGGCGTTCACCTGCGGCAGCAGCGCGGCGCCGGCAACGCCGGCCACGGCCTGCGCCTGGCGCACACGGGCATCGGCGATGCGCAGGCTCGGCTGGCCGTCGAGCGCGTCGCGCATCAGCTGGTCGAGTTGCGGGTCGCCCCATGGCGCCCACCAGTCGTCTTGCGGCCAGGCCGCAGGGGACAGCGGCGCGGCGGCCAGGCTGCGCTGCGCGGCCAGGTCATTCACCGCCAGCGGCTTGCCGTGCGTCTCCAGGTTGCCGGTGCTGGCGCAGGCCGTCAGCAGGCTTGCTGCAAGGGCAAGGCTGAGAGCAGAGGCGAGTGCAGTGGCTTTCATGGCGGTCTTTCGTGGCGGTTGTCGAGCGGATGCGTCGGTGACGCTTCAGGCGGGCAGCTTGCGAAAGGCGATCGCGAAGCGGTTCCAGGCATTGATGGTTGCGACCAGCAAGGTCAGGTCGACGATTTCTTCGGGGGTGAACTGCGGGCGCAGCTGGTCCCACACGGCATCGGGCACATGGGTCTCGGCGACCAGCGTCACCGCTTCGGTCCAGGCCAGCGCCGCGCGCTCGCGGTCGCTGAAGAACGGCGACTCGTGCCAGACGGCAAGCGTTGCAAGCCGGCGCGGGTCTTCGTGCGCCTTCAGCGCGTCGCTGCTGTGCAGGTCCATGCAATAGGCGCAGCCGTTGATCTGCGAGGCGCGCAGGCGCACCAGCTCGACCAGCGGCTTGTCGAGGCCGGACTTGGCGATGCGCTGCTCCAGCGCGCTCATCGCCTTCATGGCTTCGGGGCCGGCTTTGTAGAAATTCAGGCGGGGGTCCATGAACGTAGCTCCTTTGAAAGTGCCCTGGTTGGCAGGGCCGGTTGCTGATGAGGCTACGATACGGATGGCAGCAATCCTTGATAAGACAGCCATTTCATGAAGGATTGTTCTATTTCTAGGACGAAAAACAGGACAGCCCCGTGGACCTGAACGACTTGCGGTACTTCGCCCTCATCGTGGAGCACGGTGGCTTCAGCGCCGCCGAGCGCGTGACGCACATCACCAAGTCCAAGCTCAGCCGGCGCGTTTCGCTGCTCGAAGAGCACATGGGCGTGCGGCTGATCCAGCGCAGCACGCGGCGCCTGTCCCTCACCGAGGCGGGGCAGGCCTTCTACCAACACTGCGCGGCGATGATGGTCGAGGCCGACGCGGCCCGCCTGGCGGTCGAGCAGTTGCGCGCGGCGCCGTCGGGCACGGTGCGCATGACCTGCCCCGTCTCCATTGCGCAGTTCTACCTGGCCCGCATCGTGGCGGACTACATGCGCCAGCAGCCCCATGTGCGCGTCGAGATCGACCCCACGGACCGGCTGGTCAACCTGATCGAGGAACGGGTCGACGTGGCGCTGCGCGTGCGCGACGCAGGCCTGGAAGACCCCAGCCTGATCTCCCGGCGCATCGCGTCCGGGCGCATGGTGCTGGTGGCGAGCCCGGCCTACCTGGCGGAACGCGAGCCGATCGTCGAACCCGCGCAGGTGCCGGCGCAGCACACCATCAGCGGGCTGCACGATGGCGCCGAGCAAAGCTGGAACCTGGTCGCCACCGACGGCAGGACCGCGAAGCTGCAGCACCGGCCCCGGCTGCTCTGCTCCGACTACACGGTGCAGTTCGAGGCCGCGGCGGGCGGCGTGGGCATCGCGTTGCTACCGCTGCGCATTGCATGGCGCGGGCTCGAGAGCGGCGCGCTGGTGCGGGTGGCAAAGGACTGGGGCACGGCAGAGCAGTCGATTCACCTGGTCTACGTGAGCCGCCGCGGCATGCTGCCCTCGGTGCGGTCGCTGGTGGACCACCTCGTGCAGCACATTCCGACCGCAATGGCCTGATGCGGAGGCGAACCTCAGCATCGAGGACGCCTGCCGCACGCCGATGGCCTCAGGCCCTTGGCTGGTCCACCGCGTTGAGGCGCTTCAAGACCTCTTGGGCAAGCCGGGCGATGTCGTCCGCCAGATCGGACGCGAGCCACATGATGTTGTCCCGGTGCCGCTCCCCTATGCCTTCGAACCACTCGCTCCAGTCGCCGTAGCAGCAACTCAGCAGAGATTGCAGTTGGGTCAACTTGTTCTCAAGAATGTCCGACGCGTCGGGCCCGTGGGAGGTGTCGTCGGATGAGGGCGTGTTTTGCCCGGCGATAATTCGATCAGCCATTTGATGTGCTCCTTACCAAAGATCTGCACGTTGAGTGGTCAGACGGTCAGGGTGTTCGCGCACCTTGGCCGTCGCCTTTTGTGCCTCACATCGACATCGCTGCATGGTGCTTCGATGTCCCGCCGTGAGGCGCGGCGGTCATCCAATGTATGAAGAGAAGCGGCGCAATGGAAGCCTCGGGGCAGCGAAGAAATGCGCAATCGCGCAACTTTGCCCGTATCCGGAAACCAAAACATGGGCCCGTGGGCTAGCGGGTCATCAGACCGCGCAAGCGCTCGAAATGGTGGTCGCACCATCGCGCGTAAAGCGCCTCGTCGAAGTTCTTGATCTTGTAGAGATCGTTGGCATCGAAGTGCGAGAAGAAGCACTTCGACGTGCTGAGCACCACCCAGCTGATGACCCTGCCATGCGCGGGGCTCACCGCGTCCTGGCCCAGCACAAGTTCCATGTCGTCGATGAGTGCGGCGAGCAGCGCATCGTCGAAGAAGCCTTCTTCGAACAGCGCATGGCAGAAGGTGCCTTCGACCTCGTCGTTCTTGTTGTCCAGAATGCGCTGGATGGCGGCACTGACATGCTGGTCTGGGTCGCTTGGCGGCCTTGGTGCTCTGCGGTTCATTGTTGCTTCCGTCCAGATTGGAGATGCCCCTCGCTCGAAACATCGCTCTCTTGGAAATCGGCCGCGCCTCAAAGGCTCTCGAAGAAATAGGCCATCAAGGTGTTGTCGACGAAACCTTTGAGCAGCATGGTGCCCGACAGCGGCTGCATCGCAGCCTCGAACGCCACTTGCTCGAACTGCCGCGCTTCGAGCACCTTCACGAGCGGCGTGCAGAGCGCGTGCAGTTCGGCATGGCCCGCGCTGAGCTGCCACGCGCCGCCTGACAGCGCATAGGGCAGCACCACGAAGACCCGAAGGTCGAAGCGAATGAAGAACCGCGCCTGCAAGGCACGGCCGAATGTGCATTCGACAAGGTGCGCGTAGAGATCGTTGGCGGGGCCGTGGCCTGTCGCGTGCACATGGGCCGCGCCGAACGCGTCGAGCACATCACCGAGCTCGCGAGTGGGTGCATCGGGCAGCGGCTCGAAGTCTCTTGCTGCGGCGAAGGCTTCGAGTTTCTGGATGGTCGGCGTCATGGCAAGTGCAGGGGCCGGTCAAACGATTTCGGCGAACAGGCTTTCGAACACGGTCGCCGGCAAGCCGTCGAGCTGCGTGGTGCAGCCCGGTGCAGGCAAAAAGAAATACGCGTGCGCCACCTCTTGCAGACCCTGCGCCGCAAGCACGGCCCGGCCCTTGTCGATCGAAGCCCTCGCCGCTTCGGGCAACCTCGCCGGATCGATCGGGTGATTGACATTGCCTTGGTCGACCATGCCCCACTTGCTGTCGAAGCAGTAAACGGCAAACAGCGGCGCCTTCGACGAGATGTAGAAGCGAACTTCGAATTCGAAGCGCCTCTTCAACACCGCGTCCTGGCCCGACAGCTTGCACGTCAGCGACTTTGCGGCGTTGTAGTTCATGTCGTCGTCCAGAACGAACGCTACGCCCGAAGCGTTCGACAGCGCAGTGCCCAGGCCGGCGACCAACCTTGCATAGTCCCGCACGCAGCCGATGGGCTGCGCTGTCGCATCCAGGATGAACGGTGGAAGCATCGACATCACGGGCTCACCGCGTACTTCAGGTCCCGGTGCTTGATGCGAATCACGGCGTGCGTGAAGACGATCTCATGGCTCAGAAAATCATCTTCCAGAACCAGCATTTCGTCGACCAGCCAATCGCCATGCGACCGGTCGCCTGCGGGCCAATCGCTCTTCGTCTTCTCCACCGAATACGACTGCACGTCGCTGTAGCTCAGCAAGAGCCGGTTGCCGTACGCGCCAGCGAGGTGAATTTCGATGCTGCTCGCTCGAAGCTCGCCTTCTTCGAACTCCTGCACAACCAGCTTGTGCAGGCGCGCGTCGTGCGGGCATCGCTCGTCCCTGTGCGCGTAGTGCCACGGCGCGCTCATGAACGCGAGGGCATCCGCCGGCACCCGGTGCCTGACCTGCGCCACGTAGGCGGGGTAGCCCGAGCTGTCCATTGCGTAGCCGTCTGCGGTCTCGGAAAACTGGACGATCTTCAAGCTGCTCGTCTCCGGCCTCAGTCGCGGAACGCCGCAAGCCCCATGCCCTGTTCTGCGGCGCGGTCAAGAATCCCGCGGATCGCCTTGAACGCCGCGATCTGCCCGCGATTTGCGCCAAGCGCGCCGGTGTTCGCGTCGAACACACGCTGCATCGTCACGACCTGCTCGGGGCGCAGCAGCGAGTCGTCGAAGTACGTGAGGTTGGCGCCCGCTTGCCTGCATTGGTCGAACACAGCGGCCAAGGCGCGATGCGCATCGAAGTCGATGGCGCCCGCAAGCGCCAGCCCGCGCGGATCCCTGGGCATGGCCCTGCATGAAGGTGGGACGAAGTAGATGTCGAGCATGGGTCCCCGCTATTGTCGTCGGGGCATGGTCCTGGCCAGTTCGGCACACGTTAAGTCCAGCCCGTCGGCGTAGCTGGTCAGCGGCACACCCAGCTTGGTCTCGAGCGTCTTGAGCCAGTTGAAAAAGCCGATGGTCTGCGCTTCTTCAGCTTCACGCATCTCGAAAATTCCGTTGTCCGCATGCGACCTCTGAACGGCTTCGACGAGTGCGATGAAAGAAGGCAGGTCTTTCTCGATGTCGGCCAGGTCCAGTGCCCGCAGGCCACGTATAAGGCGCAACTCTTCGTGCAGCGAAAAGATGGTGGGCAGCTTTGCCGCAGCCTCGCGCAGTTCTTCGAGCGTCATGGGCGCTTGCATGGTGGCCGCACTCAACGCCGCTGCATCGAGCGGTAGTAGTCAGCGAGCGCGCCGTGCGGAAGCAGAGCGCCGGCAATCTTCGTCAGCACCTGCACGTCGCCCTCCTCTTTGCGGAAATGGACCGTGACACTGGAGGGAAGCAGCACCACCTGCTCGTCGCCCAGGTCGAAGCGTGTCGCGCCCTCGAAGGCGCTGGCAGCCTGCGAGGGCCCGGCAATGTCCGAGAAACCGGGCAGATCGCAATGGCCGAAGAAGTCGATGGTGTCGTGCGAGAAATTCTTTTCGGGGTCGAAGTGGAGGTTGAGGCTCCAGCCGTCGTAATCGAAGGTGTAGACGACCCCTGCCCCCGTGCGCCATTGCTCGTCGGACTCTTGCGCGCATGCTGTCTCTTCTGACGTGCTCATGCCAGCGGCCAGATGCACAGCGCCTCGCTCGAGGTAGTGCAGCAGGTCGAGATGCGCGGCGATGGTTTGCTTCAACGCTTTACGCCTTTCTTTGGGTTTGGCGTGGCCGGTGCGCAATGGACTTCAGGAGATCGTCGTGTATCTCGGCAATGTCCGGGTTGCTGCTGTCCTTGCAGACCGACATCAGCTTAGCCAGAGCATCCGGGAAATCGGCAGCCACCAAAAGCTCTGCCAGCCTCCGATACAGAAAACCGTCTTCGCTCGCAAGATAGCCGTCGAGTCGGCGATCCAAGGTCATCTCTACAATTTTTCGGCTGTCTAGAAAATGAGACGCGTACTGCTGCAGCACGGCCCTTGCCGTGACGAGGTTGTCGATGTTTCCGTCCACGGCAATGTCCATGACTACCGGGGCAATGTCGATCAGTTGCGCATCGCTCAGCCCGAGGGCATCGTCCCTCAGAAACCTCAGCGCGGCATCCTGCTCGGACAACGTGCTCAAGGCCAGAAGGATGATTTCCTTGAAGTCGCTCCGTGCCTTGAGGTCGTGTCTGCGCGCGAGCGACAGGCTTTCCGCCTCACGCGCAGAGCGCCATTCTTCAGGGAAAGCATCCGGACCGTTCATTTCTTTCCTGTATTGGTTCGCGCGCCGAACGTGTTCATTCCATGGCTCGCCGCCACTCGACGATCCATGGATGGGCGGCCAGGGAGGGTGCCAGTTGCCCGAGCGCATTCAGGAACTCGGTGCACACGGCAAGCAGCATGTCTTCGAGCGCCTTGATGTCCAGTTCCTCGACTTCCGGGTACGGGGTCCAATCGGTTCGGCTGACACAGCGAACTGCACATCTGTCGCGTTGCGGGAGAAATTCGAGTGTCCGCTCGATGCCCTGCTCGTACAAATCGATCACTGCGCGCTCTCGCGCCCGAAGCGCTTGCACCGCATCGGGCAGCTGCTCTAAAAATACGGCGAGATCTGTACGCACATCCACAGGCCATCGGGCCTGACCGAACCCGGCGATCAGGAACTCCGCGGACCCATCGAGCACGTCGCAGACATCCATCACGATGGATCGCACATCGTCCTCGTCGGGGTTATAGGCACGAGGCGATAGCTCCCGAGCCAGCCGCAGGGGACAGGCTCTCAATTCGATATGCATGAGCCGCGGCGTCGGGTACGCATGGGGTGTTCGCGAAGGCCTGAAGCGGCATCAACGTCATGGGGCCACTGCGTACTTGACATCCTTGTGCTTGATCTTGATTACCGAGTTCGTGAAGACGATTTCGTGGCCCAGAAAGCCGTCCTCAAGCAGCAGCACTTCGTCGATCAGCCAATCGCCGTGCGAACAGTCGGCCGCAGGCCATTCGCTCTTGGTTTTTTCGACTGCGTAAGACTGCACGTCGCTGTAGTGCAGCGTGATGCGTTTCCCATAAGCCCCGGCCAAGTGAATCTCGATATCGTTCGCCCGGAAGTCACCGTCTTCGAACTCCCGGACTAGCAGTTGCTCCAGCCTGGCATCGTGTGGGCACCGCTCGTCGCGGTGGTCGTAATGCCACGCCGCGCTCATGAACTCAAGGGCGTCCCGTGGCACCACGCTGCGTACCTGCTGCACGTAAGCCGGGTAGGCGGAACTGTCCATCGAGTAGCCATCGGTGGTTTCACTGAACTTGATAATTTTCATAGCTTGATCAACATCCTGCGAGCCCGCTCTTGCGCACGCGTGCCGAATATTCTCTGGCCGCAATGCGGCTGTTGGGCGTTCCCCTGGCGGGAAGCTTTCCCATCTTTCTCAACTCATCGACCGCGATGCCGTTCAAAGCGTTGGAGACCTTCGGGGTGACTTTCACGTCGGTCCCGACGGTCCCGTGCTTGTTGAAGAAGCCGTCCGGTCCGTAGATGCCAGCCTCCTGACCGTTGGGTTTGTACACATGCACTTCAAAAGACGAGCCGGCACCCGTATTGAATCGGTCGATTCTCCCTCTGTATCCGTCGGGCAGCGACAACGGCGCCTTGGGTGCCCAGCCCCAGGGGTCGATCCATGAGACGGGGTTGGGCGCATAGCCGTGCAGGTTGTTCCCGCCCAAAAGACCAATAGGGTCCGGACTGATGAACCGCCCGATGTCCGGATCGTAGAACCGGAAGGTGTTGTAGTGCAGCCCGGTGTCCCGATCGAGATATTGGCCCTGGAAGCGCAGGTTCTGCGCGACGGCTTGCGTTGTTTCCTCGGCAGCGCTGACAGGTCGGCCATTCAGCGACGTGAACTCCAAGTGCTCGGTAACTGTCGCCCCCCAGGTTCGATAGCTCGCGCGCCAGCATAGGTTGCCGTCGCTGTTGCTCAGTTCCTCCGGCAGGCCGGCGAGGTTATTGTGGAAGTGGAAGACCTGTGCGACCGAGGCGCTCTGGACGTGCTCGGCCTCTGCATCGAGCCGCGCCAGCGGCTCATAGCTGTCCGCCTCGTACACATAGCTCACCACCTGCGCGCCTCGGCGCTCCTCGATGAGCCGCATCCCCTCCCAGACAAACCGCGTGCTGCCGAACGCATCGTGCTTGGCCACCCGCCGCCCCATCGCGTCGTAGTCGAAGCGCGTGACCTGCGTGGTGGCCTCGGGCGTGTTCGGGCGCCGCGTGGTGTGCACGGCCACCAGCCGGCTCTCGTCGTCCCACTCGAAGCGCTGCGCGGTGTGCCTGCCCGACAGCTTGCGGACCAGCCGGCCGTGGCCGTCGTAGCTGTAGCGCTTGTCCTCGAACACGCGCACGAGGTTGTCGCGCACATAACCGGGCATATGAGCCGGCGCGGCGCCGCGCGGCGCCAGGCCGGCGAGCGAGGCGTCGAGCAGATTCCCGGCCGGGTCGTAGGCAAAGCGTTCGCTGTTGGCCGCGCTGCGCACGCTCTCTTCGATGCGCCCCGTGGCGTCGTAGCGGTGCGCGGTGGTGCCCTGCAGCGAATGGCGGCTCTGGCGCAGTTCGCCCACGGGGTCGTAGCTGTATTCCTTCATCAGCCCGTCGAGCAGGCGGGCCTCGGGCGTGCCGGCGTTGTCGATGGCCTGGCGCCAGGCGTTGTCGCGGGGGGTGAAGGCGGTGTTCAACGCGCCGGGCCGGCACCATGCCGCGGCGCGGCGGCCCAGCGGGTCGAGCGCGAAGCGGGTGTGCAGCGCGCCCTGGCTGCGCCCCACCTCGCGGTGAAGGTCGTCGCGCTCGATGTCGCTGATGAGCTGGTGCACCGCAGGCGCTTCGCCGCGCTGCTGCGACAGGTTGACCTGGTGCAGGTGGCCGGAGCCGTAGTACAGGTAGTTCAGCGCGCGCTGCACGCCTTGCTGCCCCGCGTGCCCATCGAGCGCGGGCAGCAGCGTCTGCGTGCGGTTGCCCAGCTCGTCGTGCGTGTGGCTCAGGCTGTGCGTTTCGCCGGTGAGCTCGTCGACGGCGGTCTCGGCGACCAGCCGGCCGAGCTTGTCGTAGGCGAACTCGGTGCGATGCAGCGCGCGCAGTTCGTCGGGTGCACCGGCGCGCACCACCTCCAGCTTGACGGCCTGGGTCAACCGGTCGAGCGCGTCGTAGCGGTACCTGTAGTGGTGGCTCGCGGTGCGTTTCTCGACCAGTCGGCCCACGGGGTCGCGCAGCAGCTCGGTGCGCAAGGGGCCGGCCGCGCGCTGCGGTTCGGAACCGTCGCCATCGCCGTCCCCATTGCCCAGTGCGAGGTCGTCGTCGCCGATGCCCGGCACGTGGGTGATGCGCACCGGCCAGCCCTGGGCGTCGTAGTCGACCAGCACGCGGGTGCCGCCCACGCGGCGCTCTTCCACCACCCGGTCGGCGGCGTCGCGCACAAATTCGAAGTGCAGCCCGTTCTCGTTGACCAGCGACTGCAGCCGCTGGGCGCTGTCGTAGTGCCACGCAATGCGGCGGCCTTCGGCGTCCTGCCGCGCCAGCGGCTGGCCGCGGCGGCCGAGCGCGAACTGCGTGCTGCGGCTCAGCGCATCGGTGGCGGCCACGATGCGGCCGGCCGCGTCATGGCGAAACGACTGGTGGCTGTTGTCGGGCTGCGAAACGGACAGCAGCCGCCCCATGGCGTCGTGGGTCAGCCGTGTGCGCTGGCCCGCGGCGTCGGTCACGGTCTGCAGATGGCCCCAGCCGTCGTAGGCGTAGCGCGTGGTCTTGCCGGAGCAGTCGGTCAGCGCGACGAGCTGCGCGCACTCGTTCCAGGCCATGCGGTTGGTGCCGCCCTTGCCGTCGGTGATGACGATGGGCAGGCCGCGCCGGTCGTAGCTGTATTCGGTGGTGTGGCCCAGCGGATCGGTCTCGCGCACCAGGTTGCCCTGGTCGCTGTAGGCATAGGTCCACGCGCTGCCGTCGGCCAGGGTTTCTCGCCAGGGCTCGCCGAACTCGGTCCAGCCGGTGCTCTGGGTGCGGCCGAGCGCGTCGGTGCGGCTGCTCACGAAGCCCATGGGATCGTACGCGCAGCGCGTGGTGGCGCCGCCGGGCTCGGTGATGGCGACGAGCTGGCGAAGTTCGTTGTACTGCGCTTGCCAGTGCCGGCCCAGCGCGTCGATGTAGTCGGTGACCTGTTGGTCGGCGTTCCAGTGCCAGGTGAACTCGCGGCCGAGCTGGTCGACGACCAGGGTCTGGCCATGGGACAGCGCATCGTCCGCGGCGGGCGGCATGCGGCGCACGGTGTAGCTCTCGCCGTCGTTGGTCCAGTGGCGGGCCACGTGCGCATCCTCGGCTGCACCGCCCCACTCGTAGTGGCACTCCAGCCCCGCCGCATCAGCATGGAAACTCATGAGGCCCTGGGCGTCATAGCCGAAGCGGCGCACCACCTCGCCGTTGCGGTTGGTCACGTCGAGCAGGCGGCCTTCGGCGTCGTGCCGGTAGGCGACCAGCAGGCCGGGCAGCTCGCCGGGCGCACCCGCCGCGAGGCGCACGCCGCTCAACCGCCGGCTGTCGCCCGCGTAGTCGAGCGCCAGCAGGCGCCCGGTGCTGTCGCTCAGCTGGCTCAGGCGGCCTTGCGCGTCGTGGCGCAGGTCGATGAAGTTGCCGTTGCGGTCTTCGAGCCGCGCGAGTTTCAGCGTCTGCGCGCGCGGGTGGTCTTCGGCCTGCGCCTCGAACAGGAAGAACAGCCCACCGGGCACGTGAATGAAGTAGTGGCCGCCCTCGGTGCGGCACAGGTCCAGCCCGTCGCGCAGGCTGTACTGCCGCTCGCCGGGCTCGATGTCGGGCAGCACCAGCGGCCTGCCCTGCTCGTCGATGAGCGTGACAGTGGGCTGGCCAGCGGCGTCGTGGCCCAGCCGCAGCTCCATCGCATAAGGCAGGCTCCAGCCCTGCCCCAGCGCGCCGTCGCGGCGCAGGTCGTGGCTGCTGTAGAAGCGCTGCCACGCAATGGGCAGCGGCCCGGGCAAGGTGAAGTCGAGCTCGCTCTCGCCGCCCAGAAACTTGCCGCCCGTGGCCGCGTGCACCGGGTTGCCGAAGGAGCTGACCATGCCGTGGATGCCCATGCCCAGCCCCACCGCGCCTTCGATCAGGCAGGGCAGCGCGTTCTTGCCCTGGCGCGCAAGCTTGGGCAGGCAGCGCAGGCCGCGGTAGATCATGACCAGGTTGAACACGGTCACCAGCACCTTGGAGATGAGCGGCACCTCGTCGGCCACCTCGCGCACGCGCGCGGTCGGCCCGCCGATGAAGACGGTGGGCGAGCCTTCGCTCACCTTGGCGCCGCATTCGGTCTGGTCGTCCTTGCGCGAGGCGACGCCCCTGTTGACGAACACGGTCTCCGCGCCCTCGGCCAGCAGGACTTGCGGCGAGTCCTTGGCACAGCTCACCGTGTCCATGGGCATGTCGGGCGACGCGCGTGCCGCCCCGATGGCCTTGCTGTCGATGAACACGTCCAGCGAGGCGCTGGTGACCATGCCGGTGACGGTGAGCGTCTCGGGCACCAGCGCATCGGCAATCGATTCGCCCAGGCTCGCGCCGACGTAGCCGCCGGCCATGCGCGCGCCCACCACGATCGCACCCGCGACCAAGGGCCCCGCCAGGCCGCCGGTGCCGACCACCGCGGCGGCGGCCACGCCCACCGCGAAGCCCACGGCAATGCCGCCGATCAGCCCGCCCGCGAACTTGGCCCAGAACCGCGCGTGGGCGTTGGTGTGGGCAATGGGGTCGTGCAGCCGCGCCGCGGGTTTACCGGCCATGGGTCATGCGCGCTTCACGCCCTCGGTTCAAAGCTCGCGAGCGTGCGCTGCCACAGCGCGAGCGCCTCGGCGTCAAAGGGCACGGGGCTGCTGGCCGTGAGGATGAGCACTGCCTTGCCGTCGCGCTCGTTGGGCAGCAGGAACACGGCCTGGCGCTGGTACAGGGCCTGGCCGTTCTGCTTGAACTGGGTCGCCAGTTCGATGGCGCGCAGGTTCAACACGGCGGGGCCGACTGCAATCTCGTCGCGCGACAGCTCCTTCAGCTGGCTCACCTGCCGCGTGAGGTCGTTCATCTGCCGAGAGACGAACTGCGCCAGGTTCTCCTGCGCCCGCAGCGCATCGCGGCTCACGATGAGCGTGGTGCCCGCGCCGTCGGGCATGGCCAGCACGTT
This sequence comes from Variovorax sp. 10N412, assembly GCF_056394985.1. NCBI lineage: Bacteria > Pseudomonadati > Pseudomonadota > Betaproteobacteria > Burkholderiales > Comamonadaceae > Variovorax > Variovorax sp. 10N412. The sequence continues at coordinate 121,571 of NZ_JBFTIO010000004.1, read as the reverse complement.
CATCGAGCGGTCGATGCGGCCGTCGTCGGGCACGTCAAACCGGCCTTCCTGGATGTGGTACTTCATTCGAGCTGCTTTCTGGGTGTGCGCTAGGCCGGGTCGAAGGCCACGTGGGCCAGGCAGTCGGGGTTGCGCTCGGTGAAGCCGAACGACAGCCGGCCCCAGCCGAGCGTGGCGGTGTAGCTGGTCGACTCGTCGAGCGAGCGGCCGCGCGGCACGTCGGTGATCTCCAGCGCGGCATGGTGCTGCCGCACTTCGGCCAGCGGCACGCAGCGCCCCTGCAGGTCCAGCACCAGAAAGCCCGGGTGCGGCCCTTCGCGCTTGATGCGCAGGTCGATGCGCGACAGCTCCGTGCCGTCCGCCAGGCGCACCGGCGTGCCCTCGAAGAACTGGAACACGTCGCTGCCCGCGGCGTGCGTGTCGTTGAAGGTGGTCGACAGCGTGTGGCCGACCTTCTGCGCGGAAAAGGGTATCTGCGCGGCCAGCGCATCGATCGCTTGCCACAGGGTCATTGCCGTCGGGTTCACGGGGGCGTCTCCTGGAATGTCATGGCCTAGTGCCCGCCGGCAAAGCGCCTGTCGTAGGCGTCGCCGTAGTACTGCGTGTATTGCTGGCCGGTGGTCGATGTGCTCAGCGTGCCGTAGTACCGGCCGGCGGCGGCGCGCGCGGCCGCCCGGGTGCCGCCCTTGTTCAGGATGTTGTAGGCCTCGTTGAAGGCGGCCACGTTCTGCGGGTCGGCGCTTTGCAGAATGTCGACCTTGGCGGCGCGCCACACCTCGCGCCGCACCTGGATCTGGTTGAGCGCGGCCTCGCCCTCGGAGCCCAGCATGCTGTTGACGAAGGCGGTCTTGGACGAGGTGTTGGGCTTGAAGCCGTAGGAGTACATCGCGTGCCCGACCTCGTGCGACAGCGAGGCGGCGGCCGTGTAGGGCTTGTCGGCGCTGTTGCTGTCGATCACGATCTTCTTGCCGCGCGAGTTGGTGTCGGCATAGGTGCCGCCGCCCGCAGGACCGTAGCCGATGCTCCAGCCGTGGCTCTTCAAGTACCTGAGCTGCCGCTGCAGCGTGGGCGAGCGGGCCGCGATGGCGTCCACGCCCTTGCCCAGCCCGGTGGTGACGTAGCCCGGCGGCGCGGCTGCAGGCGCGGATTTCTCGGCGGCCTCGGCCGATGTGACGGCGGCCGCGGGCGCCACGGGCACGCCGTCTTCCATCACGGCCTCCTCGGCCTGGCTGCCGATGGGCGCCTCGCAGTTCAGGAAGATCTTGCCGCCGCGCTGGTCCAGCTCGCCGGTGAAGTTGACGAGCCCCTTCACCCCGTTGATCTGCACCGTGCCGTCGGCCAGCAGCACGATGGAGGCCTTGCCGCAGATCAGCGAGATGCTGGTCTTGCCGGTGACGAACACGTCCTGGTCGGCCGCCTGGATCACCACCGACTTGCGCCCGGTGACGTTGGCGTTGCTCTCGGTGGACGTGACCGAGGCGTCGGCCTTCGACACCAGGTTGATGGCGCCGGCGCTCGCATGCGAGACGATGTCGCCGCCCGTCACCACGTTCACCTGGCCGCCCTCGCTCACCTGCGTGAGCATGCCGCCGGCCACCAGCTGCGTGAGCTGCGCGCCGGTGGTCAGCGTCATGGCCGAGCTGGCGCGCACCGACACGCTCTGCCCCGAGCTCAGCACGATGGGCTTGGGGCTGATCATGGTCTGCCCCTCGGGGCTGACGATGGAGACCACGGGCTTGTCGATCTTGCGCGACAGGTCGAGCATCTGCTGCGCGTCGGCCATTGCGGGGTCGGCATTGTCGGACACGCCCGCCTCGCCCAGGCCGCCGGCGGCCAGCGCCGCCACGGCCTGCGATGCGCCCCCTGCGGACTGCACGCCCTGCACCAGCCCCTTGAGCGTCTGGTTCTTGCCCTGCGCCATGGCGCCGACCAGCGCCTTGGTGGCCGCCACGGCCTGGCCCGAGGCCTGCATCAGCGCATTGCTCTGCGCCAGCGTGGCGCCCATGTGCGCATGGCCGTCGGGGTTGTCGCGCGAGGTGCGCTGCGCGTAGTCCTGCGTGTAGGTGGTCAGCAGCAGGCCCTTGTCGGCGCGGATGGAGCCCCACTCGTTGGTGCGCAGCTCGAAGCCGTAGCTGCGCTGCACGCCCGAGCCCTGGTTCATGAGGTAGCCCATGTGCAGGTGGGTGTTGCCGTGGTCGGTCGACAGCTCGATGTGCTCGGTGCCCGCGCTGTCCTCGAAGCGCAGCATGTGCTTGCCGCCGCCGCCCTTGCTCCAGTTCGTCTGGAAGCCGGTCTGGGTCTTGTGGCGCGGCAGCTCCCACGGCGGCATTTGCGCGGCGTTGTAGACGCAGCCCGTCACGATCGGATGGTCGGGGTCGCCGTTCAGAAAGTCGACGATCACCTCCTGCCCGATGCGCGGGATGTGCATGGCGCCGTAGTTGCTGCCGGCCCAGGTCTGCGACACGCGGATCCAGCACGATGCGTTCTCGTCGCGCTGGCCGTAGCGGTCCCAGTGGAACTGCACCTTGATGCGGCCGTACTCGTCGGTGTGGATCTCTTCGCCCGCGGGCCCCACCACCACGGCGGTCTGCGGGCCGGTGGTGCGCGGCCGGGGCGTGACACGTGCGGGCCGGTAGGGCGCGCTGTCGGGCAGCACCTCGAAGGTCTGGCGGTAGCTGGTGCTGCTGGTCGATTCGCTGTAGGCCGCGTCCACCGCGCCGGCCACGCGCAGCGCGTTCTCCTGGAAGTCGTAGCGCACGGCTTCGATGAGGTAGCGCCGGTTGTCTTCGGCGTTGGGGTGGCGCGCCAGCTCGAACAGGTAGCCCGGCGCCATGTGGCGCAGGTTGCCTTCGGCGCTGACGAGTTCGCGCCGCCCGGCGATCTGCTCCAGCCGCAGCCGCGCGTAGTTCTCGCCGTCGCCCAGTTCGGTGTAGCCGCCGGGCCAGTCGTAGATTTCGAAGCTGTCGCGGCTGTGGCCGGCCGGCTGCTGGCGCACGGTGTCGATCTCGGCGTTGGGCTTCTTGAAGTCGTAGTCGTCGGCCGCGAAGTTGCCCGAGGCAATGTCCTCGGCGTGGGCCCAGGTGTCGATGAAGTCCTGCTCCAGGATCTGCGCGGCCAGCACGCCCGCGTGGTACGGCACCTTCACCGGGCCGGCAGGCAGGCTCGTGTGCGAGTCGGCACCGTCGCACAGCACCAGCTGGTGGCTGCCCTGCGTGTGCGAGAAGAAATAGTAGATGCCCTCCTGCTCCATGAGCCGGCTGACAAAGTTGAAGTCGCTTTCCGAGTACTGCACGCAGTACTCCCAGGTGCGGTAGTTGCCGCTCAGGCGCGCATCGATGGCGAAGCCGTAGGGCGCGAGCACTTCCTGCAGGATCTGCGGCGCGGTCTTGAACTGGAAGATCTTGAAGTCGGAGCGCCGCGTGGCGTACCACAGCCAGGGCCGCAGCGTGGCCTCGTAGACGCACATGTCGCCGTCGTCCTTGCCCACGTAGGCAAAGCGCGTGACCTGCCCGCTCAGGAAGCGCTTGCCGGGGCCGCCGAGCTCGGTGGCCAGGTTCACCTCGATGCTCATGTCCTCGCCCAGCATGCTCTTTGCGGGGATGTTGGGCACGTCGCCGACGAGCCGCACGCGGTGCTCGAACAGTGCGGAGATGCGCTCCTGCCCCGTCATCGAACGGAACTTGAGGCGCTCGCCCCACGCACTGTGGGCGATGAAGCTTCGATTCATTCTTGTACTGCTCCCTGGACAACACGCGCGGCGTGCAAAGGCAACTGCAATGCCACCGCCCCCGCGCCCGGTCATGCCGCGGCGCGAGGCATCAACGCAACGAAGGCAGCCTCAGGCTTCCTTGTTTTCCTTGATGTTCCAGCCCAGCACCGTCTCGGCGCCCTTGCCGCCCTTGTCGGTCTGTTCCCAGTACTGCTGCTTGACCTTGGCGGCCTGGAAGGCGTACTGCACGAGCACCACGTCGGAGCCCTGCTCTGCCGTGTACTGCACCGAGGTGACGAGCACTTCCTCAAGGGTGACGCGGGTGTATTCGATCTGCGAGCCGCCGGCCTTGCACACCGACACCTCGACCTTGGACAGGTGCTTGCCGCTGGCGCAGTTCTTCAGCACGGAGGGTGCGGCCTTGTCGATGCGCGCGAGCACCTGCAGGTCGTTGAAGCTGGCCTTGCCCACGCCGCCGCCGCCGCCGCTGACCATGTTGCCGGGTTGGGTCGCGCCCCAGGCGAAGGACTTGATGTCGCTCCACTCCTTGTGGTTCGCGTCCTTGGATTCGCCGCCTGCGCCTTCGACGCGCATGAACATGTCTACTGCCATGAGATCAACTCCCTCAGTTGTTGCGTGCCCGGCCGGGCACTGTGGAACCAGCCGCCTTCCCTTGCAGGAAGACGACAGCTAAAACAAACCTTGACGGCACCCGGGTGCTGGTGACACAGCGGCACGGGGCCCTTTGCGAGGCGCAACGCTTTAGCGTTACATCGCGCCTTCGAATTCATTCTTGCCCACTGTCCGTTCGCTCGAATCGCAACGCATGCGTGACATGGCGTTCGGTTTTTAACAAACTTTTCCTGTTTTATCGACGCGTGACGCTGATCTTTTTTGTCGATTTTTTCAGCGCGTGCGCGAAACAAAACAATAAGTTTTAAGTTGCCGCGTCTTGCGAAGACGCGATGAGCCAAAGGGCGCGTGGGGTGGTGGTGGTCGGCGCGCACTCGGGCTTGCAAGGCCCGAACGGTAGGCGATGCGCAGGGGCGCGGCCAGTGCCGAAAGTAATGCGCAAAAAGCACTACAGACTCTGCAGACGTCACTGCACAAGCACTGCAGACGTGTCACGCGGCCTGTTCGTAGCACCCGTGCGCCAGCAGCGTGACGCGGTAGATGCGGTCTTCCAGAAAGCTGTGCAGCACATGCACGTCGCACAGGTCGGTGCGCCACAGCTGGTAGCCGTCGTCGGGGTCCAGCACCTGCCTGAACGGGCGCGCCGCGGCCTTCGCCGTTGCCACGTCGAGCGTGTCGCTCATCAGCAGGCCCCACGGCAAGGGGCCTGTGTAGCCGCTGCTCTGAAAGTCGAGGTCGGCGCGGTAGCGCACGCCGCTCAGGCAGGGCTCGGCGCTGCGAGGGGCGGCGGGCACTGCGTCGGCCATGTCGGCACCGGGCTTGAAGTAGAGCTCGATGCCGAGCTCGCGCGCGCAATCGGCCTCGCCGTACGTGGCAATCTCGCGAGCCTTGCTGCCCAGCGCGAACGGCGCAAAGCGCGCGTCGTGCTGCAGTTCGGCCAGCGGGCGGCCGAACTGCTGCGCGAACTGTTCGGGCGAGGGCACCGCACGCGCGAGCGCGGGTGCCACGCGCGGCCGCGTCATCGTCACCAGCCTCAGCCGGCCAGTGCCGCGCTCGAAGCTCACCTCCACATCGGCGAGCGGCGACGACCACCGGGCCTTCGACACGTTCAGCCCCACGCGCCACAGTTCGGCGGGCGGACCCAGGCGCTGCAGCACGTCGCCGGCAATGTCCCCGGCGTGGAGCGCGAGCGGCAAGCGCCCCGCATACGGGGTCCATGGCGCGTTGAAGTGCAGCAGCAGCGAGACCCGGCTCAGCACCAGGCTGCCCTTGCTGCAAGGCGCGCCGTAGCGCGCCTCGTGGCGGTCCGCATCGGTGAAGAACAGGTAGATGCCGCGCCCCCGGTCCATCAGGCACAGGCGGTGGTCGGCACGCGCCTGGTTCAGGTCTTCGTCGTTCATCCACCCGAGCTGCTCCCAGCCCTGGACCAGCGCCTGCACGCCCGCGCTTTCCCAGGCGTGGCCCAGCAGGTCGCCGGGCGTGTCGAAGGCCATGTTGAAGTCGTGAGGCGGGCGGGTCATCGGCAGCACCGTAGCGCGCGAGGCACTACTTGAAGGGCACCGAGAACGACAGGTTCCACAGCGAGGTGTCGTCCTGGTAGGTCGCGCGAAGCTGCAGGCCTTGCCGGGTCCACTGGTCCCACTCGACCACGTCGTCGTCTTCCTCGGTGAGCTCGGGCGTGCCGAACTCGCGCAGCGCGTCTTCGCGCGTGGCAATGGGGCCGCTGCTGAACGGCACCGGGCCCGCATAGGGCTTGAAGCTCTTGCTGGCGCGGCCGTAGGCAAAGGCTGCCACGAAGATCGCCTGCCCCGCGTCCTTGGGGGCGCCCACCTTGCGCTCGTAGCCCTCGCGCTCCCAGAAGGCCAGCTCCAGCCCCAGCGCCTTGAGCTCGATGGCGTCGGAGCCTTCGGTGCGCAGCGTCTTGGCGGAGAGCGACTGAACGCTCGCGCCGGCGGATTTCAGAAGCCGCTCGAGGTTCGCGTCGAGTTCGGAGTGCCCGAGCAGGGGCAGTAGGTCGTTCAGTGTCATGCGTTGCGCTCCTGTGCGTTGGCGGTCATTTTCTAGCCGATTTCATGGCCTTCTTCAGCCACTTCGTCCATTCGTCGTGCGTCATGCGGGTGATCTCCTCGGCGGCCTCGCGGTACTTGCCCTTGCAGCCGGGGTCGTACTTGTCGATCTGCGCGAGGATCTTGTCGGTGTTCTCCTTCGCGGCCCGCTGCAGGTCTTGCGCGTCCCGCATGGGGCGCTTGAGGCCGTCGACCGTCTGGTGCTGCCGGCCGCCATAGGTTTCGCTGTGGTCGCGGTGCAGCGCGGCGGGCGTGGCGATGGTCGGCGCGCTGTCGACGATGGCGGTCTTCTCGGCCTTGGTGAGCGGCGCGCCCTTGATGTCGGCGGCACGCTCCAGCAGCGCCTTCTGCGAGGGCACGTGGTCCCAGTTGACGCCTTCGTTGTCGTGCTTGGCGCGGTCGCTGTAGGGGCCCTTCTGCCCGCACTTCGGCTTGGGCTTGGGCTTCTTCTTGACCTGGGTGTCCTTCTTCTTCGACCCGCCGGCCTCGGCCTCGGCTTTCTTGCCTGTCTTTCTGGCGCCGGCCTTTGCCGTGGCCTCGGCGGCCTCTTCGGCCTCCCGCTTCAGCACGCGCTCGGCCACCAGCTTCTCGGCCTCCTTGACAGCCGCGCGCTCGCCTCCCTTCACCGCCCCTTTGAGCGCGAGCTTGCCCGCCTTCGCCGCGATGCCGCCACCCGGCACCAGGTTGGCCGCGGCCGATGCGCCGGAGATGGCGGCGTTCACATAGTCGCCCTCGGCCGCGTAGATGGCCGCGTTGGCGCCGTCCGAGAAGATGCCCACCACGGGAATCACGCCGCCCACGTCCAGCACGGTGTGCGTGATGGAACTGCCCCAGCTGCCCCACCAGCTTTCTTCCTTCGGCGTTTCGGGCTCGACCGGCGGGTTGGCCTGGCGCGCCGGCACCTGCGTGGACGGCGTTTCGCCGACGACCGGGCCCACGGTGTTGCCGTTGGCATTGGTGCCACCGGCCCTGGTCGCGAGTGCGGCGTCCGGCGAGGGCACGGGCTTGGGCTTGGGCTTGGGCTTGGGCTCGTCCTTGGTCTCGGGGTTGTCCCACCAGTCGTTCGGTGTCGTCGTCTTGTCGAGCGCTTGCAGCTCGGGTGTCCAGCGCCCGGGCTGGCCCTGCGGAAACTGTTCGCTGCCCCACTGCAGGACCTGGTCGTTGCCCGAGAAGTAGCCCTGCGCCGTGACGAGCTCGGGCGTCTTGAAATACTGGAACGACTGCGGCCCCTGGGACGGCGTGGCGTACCAGCCTTCACGAAAGCCCATGGCGCCTCCTGCGAGCGCGTTCGCGCAACGGCGCCTTCATTGGCCGTTCATCCAGAACAGGTCGTCGTGCCGCACGAACAGCTTGCCCTCGGCGCGCACGGTGCCGCTGTGCTCCAGGGGGTAGCACTTGCCCTGCACCGTGCCGCTCTTCACGCCCTTGGCCGCGCCCGCCGCGTCGCCGAGGGTGGTGGGCACCACGCTCATGTCGTACACCACCACGGGGTGCCCGTTGGCGCGCACGCTGCGGGCCACGGCGGTGGTGCTGTCGAGCTGCGCCGTCACGGGGTAGGGCACGGGCGGAATGGCGCTGCCCATGGGCGTCTTGCAGACGTCGGGCGCCAGGCTCACGACCTTCCAGCCGCCCTGCTTGCGTGCAGCGACGTTGGCGCTCATGGCGCGGGCTCCAGGGCCGTGGCGGGCGATGCCGCGCGAACCAGCGGCGCGGCGGGGTCGGTCTCGAAGCGCGCCTCGATCACCCGCACCGGCGCATCGGACGGCAGCCACACGCGGTGCACCAGCGAAAGCGCAAGGCCCTCGGCATCGACGAGCAGCGTGTCGGTCACCATGGGCAGGGGGAGCAGCACGCCGTTGTCCAGCCGCAGCAGCACCAGCGCGCGATGGCCGGGCAGCGTCACGCGCAGGTGGCCGTCGGGCGTGACGGCCGGGTCGGTCAGGTTCCACAGCGCGATGCATGCGTCCGGCGGCAGGTATGCCGTCTGCTGGTCCGCGGGCGCCGCGTTCCAGTAGCCGAAGTCGAAGTCGTGCGGCGGCCACGGATGGCGCTGCGCGAGCCAGGTGTCGTCGTAGGTGCCGGCCAGCGCCAGCCGCGGCGCCCAGGCGCGGCCCACCACGCCCAGGCCGGCGGGTTCGCGGCCGTAGCCGCGCGCCGCTTCGGCCATGGCGCGCGCATCGAGGTCGACGCCGGTGTGCCTTGCGAGCACGGGCTGCTGCATGGGCTCGTGCAAGGGCTCGATCTGCGGCGCCGGCAGGCGCTCGGTGTCGGCCAGCCCCAGGTGGCGTGCCTGCTCGATGGCACGGCGCTCCAGCCAGCCCTGGCCCAGCGGGTTGGCGAAGCACACCTCGTTCAGCACCGGCGGTTCGTCGTCCGGCGCGCCGGGCCGCCGCAGCAGGCTGCGCCCGCCGAAGGCGTGCTCCCAACGCATGGGCAGCCGTGCAATGGGCTCGCTGGCCGTGCGCGCCCATTCGCGCTTGTTGCGCAGGTAGAGCAGCGAGGGGCCGCTCACGCGCAGGCGCTTGTCGAGCACCGCGCGCGGGGCCGCCTCGGCTTGTGCGCGCTGCCGCTCGTCGTGCCATGCGGCCTGCTGCTGCGGCGTGAGCCGCGCGCCCGGGTGCAGCGGCCTGGGCGGCTCCGGCGGTTGCACCCACTGGCGGCCGGCCGTGACCTGCAGGCGCACCTCCCACTCGGGTGCTGGAATGCCGCGCGGCGCATGGGCCGTGGCGTTGACGATCACGTCGCAGCGCGGCTTGAAGGGCGCCAGGTCGCTCTCTTCGCGCGGGCTCGACGCGCCCTCCTCGCCCCAGTAGGCATCGGCCAGGCGCAGCGGCACCGGGTCGTCGTCGTTGACCTCGGCACGCCACCCGCCGTGCGGCCCGCGCACGAGCCGGTAGCCGACCTTCATGGCGACCACCCGGTACTCGCGGTCGCTCGGCGTGGCCGCGCGAAAGCACAGGGCGTCGAAGGGCGTGAGGTTGCGGAACTCCACGGTGCGTGCTTGCGCGGCCTCAGTTGAGGTCGATGTCCTTGCCGCTCACCTGCACCGGCCCGCTGGCGGAGAAGTCGAAGGACGAGCCGTTGATGGTCACCACGCCCTCCGAGGTCATGACCAGCGAGCTCTTGCCGCACAGCAGCTCGATGCGGTCGCCGGCCTGCAGCGTGAGCGTCTGGCCCACATCCACGCGCTTGGACTGGCCCACCTGCTCGGTCTGCATCAACGCCACCGTGGTGTTCATGGCCGCGCCCACCGTGACCTGGTAGCCCAGCCCGATGGTCAGCGCCTTGGCCAGGCCGATGGTCTCGGCCTTGGCCAGCGCCACCGTCTCCACCTTGGCGCCGCCGATGGTCACGCTGCGGTGCTCGCCGATATGAACGGTCTCGTTCAGGCCCACGCGCTCGCTGCGGTTCATGCCGATGCCGATGGCCTCGTTCAGGTCGACGGTTTCGGTGCGGTTCCTGTGCACGGTGATGGTTTCGTCCAGGTCCACGGTCTCCGTGCGGTTCTTGTGGATGGCGATGGTCTCGTTGCCGTCCACCGTCTCGGTGCGGTCGTTGTGCACGGTGATGGTCTCGTCGTGGCCCACCGTCTCCGTGCGGTCGTGCTTCACGTGCACGGTCTCGTCGCGGTCGACGGTCTTGCTGCGGTCGCGGCCCACCCAGTGGGTCTCGTCGTTCTCGACCTCGATGTCCTGGTTGCGCTCCGCATGCAGCCACAGCTGCTCGGCGCCCTTCTTGTCCTCGAAGCGCAGGGCGTTGGCGTTGGCGTCGCTCGCGCCTTCGGAGCTGCGGGTGAGCAGGCCGCTTTGCGTGGCGTTGTCCGGCAGCGGCCACGGCGGCATGTTGTCGGCGTTGTAGACGCGGCCAGTGACGATGGGGCGGTCGGGGTCGCCGTGCTCGAAATCGACGATCACCTCCTGCCCGATGCGCGGTATCTGGATGCCGCCGAAGTTGGTGCCGGCCCAGGGCGAGGACACGCGCACCCAGCACGAGCTGTTCTCGTCCTTGGTGCAATAGCGGTTCCAGTGAAAGCTCAGCTTCACGCAGCCGTAGGCGTCGGTCCAGATCTCGCGCCCCGCGGGGCCGGTGACGATGGCCGTCTGCGGCCCCGTGGTGCGCGGACGCGGCACGGCGGGCGCACTCGCGCGAAAGACCTTGCTCGCGGGAATCGCCTCGAACTCGACCCGGCACTCGAAGGGCTGCTGTGCGCTGGCGTCGCCGATGTCCTGCAGCCGCAGGTGCGCGGCCGTCACCAGGTACTGCCGGTTGGCCTCGTTCTGCGGATGCCGCTCCAGCGTGAGCAGGCAGCCCGGCACCACCGCGCGCAGGTTGCCCGCGCCGCTGGCGCGCTCGCCCTGGCTGCCGCTTTCTTCCATGCGCGTGCGCGCCAGTTGCTCGCCCTCGGACTCCACCGCGTAGTCGCCCGGCCAGCCGTAGCGCTCCATGCCGCTGTGCGCCGTCTTGCGCGGCATGGCGCTCACCTGCTGCAGGCGGGCCCTGGGGCGCGTGAAGTCGAAGTCGTCGGTCACCCAGCGGCCGCTTTGCAGCGTTTCGCAGGCGTTGAAGCGGTCGCAGTGCTCTTCGCGCACGGTGTCTTCGGCGCCGTGGAAGGGCACCTTCTGGTAGGCCGCGTTGGCAAAGGGCTGGTGCGAGGCCATGTCGTCGACGATCACCAGCTTGTGGCCGCCCTCCGCGTGCGCAAAGAAGTAGTACAGGCCCCACTCGTGCAGCAGCCGCGCGACGAAGTCGAAGTCGCTCTCGCCGTACTGCACCTGGAACTCGCGCGCGGGGTAGCTGCGCGTGGCCTTGATCTCGTGCGCGAAGTCGTAGTCGCCGAGCACCTCGCTCACGATGTCGATCACGCGCTTGTGCTGAAAGATCCGGTAGTCGCTGGTGCGCGCGGCCAGCGTGAGCCAGGGCTCGATGACGGCCTCGTACAGCGCGCGGCGGTTCTCCAGCCGCACGAAGCGCACGCGCGTGACCAGTCCGCTGACGTGGCGCCGGTCGCCGTCCGCGCCCGGGCGGCCGTCGAGCACGATGTGCACCGTCAGCACCTCGCCCACCAGCCTCTTGATGTCGACGTTGGCGGCCTGCCGGGGGTTGTAGCCCGCCTGCTCGGGCGTGGCCAGGGTCACGGTGTAGCGGAACAGGCTGCTGAGGGCCTCGTCGCCCTCGATGCGCACCGGCTCCAGCGCCGGCTCGCCGCCCAGCGTCGGCATGGCGGCGCAGGACGCGCTCAGTACGCGGACGGACCGCGCCGGGCCTGTTGGCATGAGACTCTCCCTGACGTTCGAATGGACGGCTGCGGTGTGCAGGCCTGCGGTCTGCGCCGCCATGTTCCGTGTCAACCGTGACAGATCGATTGCATTCGAGCGTTCGAGGGTCGCTATTGCGTGTTCAGCCGCAATTTCGCGCGGTTCGCCGACACGCGGGCAGGGCGAACAAAGCCAAAAGTTTTAGCTCCGGCGGCGCGCCACGTCCATCACCGCGGTCGCGAACACGTCGGGTGCTTCCTGCGGCAGGTTGTGCCCGATGCCGCCGCTGGCCGTCCGGTGTTCGTAGGGGCCCGAGAACTTCTTCGCATAGGCGGCAGGCTCGGGGTGCGGCGCACCGTTGGCATCGCCTTCGAGCGTGATGGTCGGCACGGCGATGACCGGCGCCTTCGCCAGTTTCGACTCGAGGTCGAGGTACTTCGCTTCGCCTTCCGCAAGGCCCAGGCGCCAGCGGTAGTTGTGCACCAGCACGGCGACGTGGTCGGGGTTGTCGAACGAACTGGCGCTGCGCTCGAAGGTGGCGTCGTCGAAGTTCCACTTGGGCGATGCGGTCTGCCAGATCAGCTTGGCGAAGTCGTGCCGGCTCTTCTCGTAGCCCGCACGGCCGCGCTCGGTGGCAAAGTAGTACTGATACCACCACTGCAGCTCGGCCTGCGGCGGCAGCGGCACCTTGCCGGCTTCCTGGCTGCCGATGAGGTAGCCGCTGACCGACACCAGCGCCTTCACGCGCTGCGGCCACAGCGCCGCCATGATGCAGGCCGTGCGCGCGCCCCAGTCGCAGCCTGCGACCGTGGCGGTCTCGATCTTCAGCGCGTCCATCAACGCGATGATGTCGACGGCGACCGCCGCCTGCTGCCCGTTGCGCGGGGTGTCGTCGGACAGGAACCGCGTGGTGCCGTAGCCGCGCAGGTACGGCACGATCACGCGAAAGCCGGCGGCAGCCAGCAGCGGCGCCACGTCGACGAACATGTGAATGTCGTAAGGCCAGCCGTGCAGAAGAATCACGGGCGCGCCGTTGGCGGGGCCGGCTTCGTGGTAACCAACGTTCAGCACGCCGGCGTCGATGCGCTTGAGCGGCTCGAGCCGCCGCAGCGGGCCCGCGCCCTGCGCGTTCTTCGACGGGCCGGGCTGGGCGAAGGCAGGCAGGGCCACGGCGAGCTGGGCAGCGGCAACGCCGAGCGCGGCGGTTCCCAGGAACGACCGGCGGGGCAAATGAAAGGGAGCAGGCATCGGGATCTCCTTGCGAATCAGGCATCGGGGGTTGAAGGCCCTGATGTTGATCGCGCGATCGCGCAAGAACCGGCGTTGCGTATCGTTGTGTGTCGGGGTGCGCTTTTCGCACAGTAAATTTCATTGGCGTCGCACCGAGAATGCGCTCTCCCGCAGCATCGACGACGTTCACACATGCCCATGCCAAAGACTTCCTTTCATCGCATCGCCATCGGCGCACTCGTTCTCTGTGCAAGCACCCTGTCCATGGCAGCGACGCCCGCGACATCCGCCTCGCAACAACAGCAGGCAACGCAAGGCGCAAGCAAGGCCGTGCCCGGCGCCCCTGTGCCCGCGGGCTCGCCGCAGGCAGGCCCCATTCACTTCCAGTTCGCCATCTACTACGCCAAGCCGCCGGCCACCGACCCCATGGCCGCGCTGCGCAGCCGGCTCGCCAAGCTGGGCGGCGGTCCGAAGCTGCTCGCGGCCATGCCCACGCCGGCACAAGCGACCGAGCCCGTGGTGTTCGCCAACTGGAACACCACCACCGTGCTGCAGGACTACCGCGCGCCCAGCCTGGACATGCTGCAGCGCTTCGGCCGGGGCCTGTCGCGCGAGCAGGCCGAAGGGCTGCAGAAGGCCGACCGCGCGCTCATCATCGACTTCGCGCACCCGGCGCAGCAGTCGTCCGCCGCCATGCTGAAGGCGCTGCAGCTCGCGCAGCAGGTGGCGCGCGACACCAACGGCCTGCTGTGGGACGAGGAAACACGCGAAGTCTTCACGCCCGATGCATGGCAGGCGCGCCGCATCGACTCATGGTCGGGCAGCGTGCCCGACATATCGCAGCAGACCGTCATTCACGCCTACCGCAGCGACACGCTGGTGCGCGCGATCACGCTGGGCATGGCGAAGTTCGGCCTGCCCGACGTGGTGGTGAGCGACTTCTCGTGGTCGAGCAACCGGCCGATCGGCAGCCTGGTGAACATGTTCGCGCAGGCGCTGGGCGAAGGCGCCACGCTGCCGCGCCCCGGCCAGTACGACCTGGACCTGCGCGCGCTGCGGCATGCCGCCGCGCGCGACCCGATGCTCGCGAACCTGAAGCCCAACGCAGCCGCCGTGGCCCGGCTCTCGCTGGTCAACGGCAAGTGGGAAGACGGCGACCCGCGCAACCGGCTGTACGAGATTCGCTTCGACCGCTACAGCGGCCCCGACCGCTACGCGCAGCAGACGGCCATGCTCACCGCGGCCTTCGGCGCCGACGAAGATTCCGTCACGCGGCTCAGGCACAACGACGAGTTGCTCGCCGCCAGCAAGGCCGCCAACGCACAACTGCCCAGGCTGCGCGACGCCTTCGCCAAGGGCCTGCAGCCCGGCGAATACATCCTGGTGAAGGCGCCCTTCGCCACGCGCGACGGCGGCAACGAATGGATGTGGGTGGAGGTGGCGAAATGGAACGGCGACACCATCGAAGGCCTGCTGAAGAACGAGCCGGTCGACGTGCCCAGCCTGCACGCCGGCCAGATGGTGAAGGTCTCGCAGGCCAAGGTGTTCGACTACGCGCGCCGCCACCCCGACGGCCGCGAAGAGGGCAACGAGACGAGCAAGATCATCGCGCGCATGCAGGGAGGGGCCAGGAAATGAGCACCGTGAAGAACCCGATGCCGCAGCGCATCTACCTGCTGCTGGTCGCCGTGGTGGTGCTCGTCGGGTGCTGGGTTGCGCCCATCGACACACCGGCGCGCGAGCAGGTCAACGACGGGCTCAAGCGCGCCTTGACCACCTTTGCCGCGGCGCGCGCGCTCGGCGCCGTGGTGTCGGTGGCACAGGGCACGCAGGTCGATGCCACGCCGGGGGGTGTCGGCGTGAGCTTTGCGCCGGGCCAGGCGCTGAAGCCGCTGAACGAGCTCATCGAGCAGTTCGCGGCCATCATGCTGGCGGCCAGCGTGTCGTTCGGCATTCAGCTGATGCTGCTGAAAATCGGCGCGCACCATCTCATGTCGTGGCTGGTGAGCGGCGTGGCGCTGGCGTGGGTGGTGTGGCGCTGGCAGCGCGGACGTTCGCCGCGCTGGCTGCAGTCGCTGCTGATCGGCCTGCTGCTGGTGCGCTTCGCGGTGCCGCTGAGCGCGGTGGCGAACGAAGGGCTCTATCGCGCGTTCATGGCCAGCGACTACCAGGTGGCGCTGTCGGGCATCGAGAAGTCGCCCACCGCCGTGGTCGATGCCGCGCAGGAAGCGCCTGCGGCACAGGAAGGCTGGCGCGACCGCGTCGAGCGCTGGCTGCCGAAGCTGCCCAACCTGAAGGCGACCTACGACCAGATCCTGAAGTCGGCCTCCGACTGGGCCGAGCGCATCGTGAAGCTGATCGCGCTGTTCGTGCTGCAGACCATCGTGCTGCCGCTGGTGTTCCTGTTCATGGCGTGGCGCCTTGCGCGGGCGGCGATACGCGAGCCGGCCGTTCGGCCTGCGGCAGCGTAGCGGCGCGCGCCGGGCGCCCGGTGCTTCACTCGCAGGCGTTTCGTCCTTCCGGCGAGGCGCGCAGCCGGTTCAGGAAACCCAGCTGCACCTTGGCGGTTTCGCTGCCCTGCGCGGCCGCGCGGCGCATCCACTCGCCGGCCTCGCAGCGGTCGGCCTGCACGGCCATGCCGTAGAGCGTGGGCCCGGTCAGCAGCACCATGCCGAGCATTTCCTGCGCCTCGGCGCTGCCCTCCTGCGCGGCTTGCCTGAGCAGCGCGAGCATGCCGCGGTAGTCGCGCTCGGCCTGTGCCTCGAGCGCCATCTGGTAGCGCTGCTGCGCATGCACCTGCGCGCTCGCATCCGGCGGGCTTGCCGCGCACAGCGCGGCCACCAGGCACAGCACGCCCGACAGAAAGATGCGCCAGCGCAGCGACCAGCTGGCGATCTGGTTGAGTTCGGATGGCATCGGCGTTCTCCACGAACAAGGTGGGGAGCATCGTCTCGCGACAGCGCCGAAGACAGAAGCTGGAATTCGCACAGGCCGCCTCAGTGGCCGCCTGAGGCCGAGGTGCTCAGCCGGCAGAACTGGATATTGCGCGAAGCGGGCTCGGGCACGCGGCAGGCCACCGACGCGCTGTGCGCGGCCCACGGCATTGCCGCCCTGCCCTGGATGGAAATGGCCAGCAACGAGGCCATTGCGCGCACGGTGGCCAGCGGCGTGGGCGTGTCGATGCTGCCGCGCGTGGTGGTGGCCGACATGCTGGCGCTGGGCACGCTGCGCGAGCTGAAGCTCAAGCTCGACGGTGGCGCGGTGCTGTCGCGCCCGCTCTACCGGCTGGCGCTGAAGAGCCGGCCGCTGGCGCCCGCGGCGCTCAAGATGGTCGAGCTGCTGGAGCCTCAGCGCACCCGGGCGCGCGTGAACAGGTAGTTCTGGTGCATGACGTTGTCGACGAAATACGGCGCGGCCATGGCGTCGAATTCGTCGCGCAGCGCGGCCAGCTTCCGCGGATCGGCGGCAAGGCTTTCGACGAGCTTTTGCATCGGGCCGATCGAGCGCTCCATGAACATGCGGAAGTGGTCGATGCTCAGCGCCGGGTAGTTCATGGTGCCGCGCTCGAAGAAGAGTGCCTCGAAGTGCGGGGCCAGGCGCTCGGCGATCACTGCCGGGTTGCCCCACAGCGGCGGTGGCGAGGCGCCCGCGGGCGGTGGCGGCGAGTTGCGCCCGACGAAGGCGAACATGCGCCCCACGAAATGCTCGGGCGGCCAGGTGGCGAAGGCCACGCGCCCGCCGGGTTTGAGCACGCGCCGCATCTCGGCAATGGCCACTTCGGCACGCGGCGCGAACATGTGGCCGAACTGGCTCAGCACCACGTCGAACGAGGCGTCGGGGTACGGCAGCTGTTCGGCATCGCCCTCGGTCCACACGATGTCTTCGTGTTTCGAGATGCGGGCGTTGTCGCGCGCCAGCTCGAGCAGCTCGGGCGTGAGGTCCAGCCCCGTGACCCTGGCGCCTTGGCGCGCCGCCGTGATGGCCACGACACCGGTGCCCGTGCCCACGTCGAGCACCGCCTCGCCCTTGGCGATCTGCGCGAAGCGCACGAGGTGGCCCGCCACCGGCGGCGTGAACATGGCGGTCGGCGCAAAGGTCGACCACATCTGGCGTTGCCGCTGCTTGAACTCTGCGAACGGATCGGTGGACATGCAGCCCTCCATGCCTGCCGCGAAGCTGCGGACGTGAGCGCACTGTAGACCTCGGGCGCACGGCGGCCTAGCCACCGCGCGAAAGAAGCGTAACGCGATGCCGCTGCAGCGTCCGCTTCATGCCTCCGCCAGTGCGACGGCATCGGCGCCCGCCGGGATCCGCATGGGCGCCGCGGGGTCGGTCACGGCGCGCCACACGGCCTCGGCGACGTCCTGGGCGTGCGTCACCGGCGTGCCGGTGTCGCGCACCGCGGCGAACACGCGCTGCCTGAAGTCCGCATAGGCTTCGTGCACGCCGTCGCCCATCCGCTGGCGCGCGTTGTCGCCAAAGCTCGTGCCGGGCGCGCGGCCCGGCAGCACCAGGCGCACGCGAACGCCGAAGGGCGCCAGCTCCAGGGCGAGCGACTCCGTGAACGCATTCACCGCCGCCTTGCTGCCGGTGTAGACCGACAGCAGCGGCAGCGGCATCAGCGTGACGCTCGACGTGACATTGACGACCACGCCCGAGCGGCGCTGCCGGAACTGCGGCAACACGGCCTGCGTCATCGCAATGGTGCCGAGCGTGTTGGTCTCGAACACCTCGCGGGCGCTGGCCAGCGCCATGCCTTCCAGCGGCGCCAGCAGGCCGACACCGGCGTTGTTGACCAGCGCGGCTATCGGCCCGGCCGCCTCGATGCAGCCTTGCACGCTCTGCGCGTCGGTCACGTCGAGCGGCAGCACGCGAAGCCGCTCCGAGCGGGGCAGCAGGTCGTCGCGCGGCGTGCGCATGGTCGCGACGACATGCCAGCCCTTGTCGAGGAAGAAGCGCGCCGTCTCGAGGCCGAAGCCGGAAGAGCAGCCTGTGATCAGGACGGTGGAAGCGGTGGACATCGGGTAACTCCGTGGGGTTGACGATGCCCTGACGATACGGACCGCAGGCAGGACTTACTACACTCTAAAGTCCATTCATTTGTCGAGAGAGTCCAGCATGGTCGACCCGTTGGCGGAAGTGGTGGCGTTGCTGCGCCCGGAGGCACCGTTCTCGAAGCTCGTCGTCGCGTCGGCTCCCTGGGCCGTGCGCCGCACCGAAACGGGCCGGCCCTTCTACCTGGTCGTGCTCGAAGGCAGCTGCCACCTGACCGTCGACGGCCCGGCGCACAGCGACACCCTCACGCTGAACGCGGGCGACTTCGCGCTGATTCCCGCCGCGCGCAGTTTCGCCACGTCCAGCCTCGACCGGCAGCCGCCGCGAGAAGGAGAAGCAGTCACCACGCCGATCGCGCAGATGCCCGGCGGTGCCCGCGTGGGCGATCCGGCCGGCGCGGTGGACGTGCGCATGCGGGTCGGCAACTGCGTGTTCGGCTCGCCGGACGCGGCGCTGCTGGTGTCGCTGCTGCCGCAGTGGCTGCACGTGCGCGATGAGCCGCGCCTGTCGACGCTGGTGCAGCTGGTGGGCGAGGAGTCTCGCGCCGACCGGCCGGCGCGCGAGATCGTCATGGCCCGCCTGCTGGAGGTGCTGCTGATCGAGGCCTTCCGCTCGTCGGCCAGCACCGCGGCGTCCGCGGGACTGGTGCGCGCCCTGGCCGACACCAAGCTCGCGCTGGCGCTGCGGCGCATGCACGAGCGCCCTTCAAGCGCTTGGACCGTGGCGCAGCTCTCGCGAGAAGCAGGCATGTCGCGCTCGGCCTTCTTTGCGCGCTTCAGCCGCGCGGTGGGTATCGCACCGATGGCGTACCTGCTGGCATGGCGCATGGCGCTGGCCAGGCAGATGCTGCGGCAGCGCGAGCTGGCGATCTCGGAGATCGCCGAGCGCGTGGGCTACAGCTCGGTCAGCACCTTCGGCGTGGCGTTCACGCGGCATGTGGGCGTGCCGCCCGGGCGCTATTCGAGGAGCGGGATCGACGCTGTGCTGCCCTAGCAGCAGCGCCCCTTGCCCGCCCCGTACCGCGCCTCCAGCCGCTCGCGGAAGAAGGCCTCGTAGCTCATGGGCGCCCGGTCGGGGTGCGTGGCGGCCATGTGGGTCAGGTACACGTCGTAGTCGGGCAGCCCGACCATGAGCCGCAGCGACTGCTTGACAGAGCGCGCGATGTAGCGCCCCGCTTCCGGCAATGCGAGGCCCATGGCGTCAGTGCGCCGCCGACGAAGCCGCGCCCATCGGCTCGAACGGCGTCTCGTGCGTGGTCGGCCGGTTGGCCGCGCGCGCTGCCAGGCAGGCCTTGATGCTGTACACCAGCACGCTCAGCACCACGAACATGAAGAGCGCGCACAGCGCGGCGTCGAGGCGGTCGTTGAACACGATGCGCGACATGGCCTCTGGCGTCTTGGCCGGCGCCACCAGCACGCCGTTGGCGATGCCTTCGGTGTACCTGGCCGCATGCGACAGGAAACCGATCTTGGGGTCGGCCGAGAAGATCTTCTGCCAGCCTGCGGTAAGCGTGCAGGCCAGCAGCCATGCGGCCGGCGCCGCCGCCACCCAGGCATAGCGCTCGCGCTTCATGCGGAACAGCACCACCACGCCCAGCAGCAGCGCCACCGCGGCCAGCATCTGGTTGGAGATGCCGAACAGCGGCCACAGCGTGTTGATGCCGCCCAGCGGATCGACCACGCCCTGGTACAGGAAGTAGCCCCAGGCCGCCACGCACAGCGCCGTGGCGACCAGGTTGGCCGGCAGCGAATCGGTGCGCTTGAGCGCGGGCACGAAGCTGCCGAGCAGGTCCTGCAGCATGAAGCGGCCGGCGCGGGTGCCGGCGTCCACCGCCGTCAGGATGAAAAGCGCCTCGAACAGAATGGCGAAGTGGTACCAGAAGGCCATCATGGCCTGCCCGCCGATCACCTGGTGGAGGATGTGGGCCATGCCCACCGCCAGCGTGGGCGCACCGCCCGCGCGGCCGAGGATGGTGGTTTCGCCCACGTCCTTGGCGGTCTGCAGCAGCATCTCGGGCGTGATCACGAAGCCCCAGCTCGACACCGTGGCCGCCACCTGCTGCGCGGTCGTGCCGACCAGCGCGCCGGGGCTGTTCATCGCAAAGTACACGCCCGGCTCGATGCACGAAGCCGCCACCAGCGCCATCACCGCCACGAACGACTCGGCCAGCATGCCGCCGTAGCCGATGAAGCGCGCGTGGCGCTCGTTGTCGAGCATCTTGGGCGTGGTGCCCGAAGAAATCAGCGCATGAAAGCCCGAGACGGCGCCGCACGCGATGGTGATGAACAGGAACGGGAACAGGCTGCCCGACCACACCGGGCCGTTGCCCTGCGCGAACTGGGTGATGGCCGGCATCTGCAGCGTGGGCATCACGAACACGATGCCGATGGCCAGCGCGATGATGGTGCCGATCTTCAGGAAGGTCGACAGGTAGTCGCGCGGCGCCAGCAGCAGCCACACCGGCAGGCTCGCGGCCACGAAGCCGTAGCCCACCAGCATCCAGGTGAGCGCCTTGCCGTCGAAGGTGAACAACGGCGCCCACTCGGCGCTCTGGCTCACGGCCTGGCCGCCGAAGATGGCCAGCATCAGCAGCACGAAGCCGATGAGCGACACCTCGCCGATGCGCCCCGGGCGAATGAACCGCAGGTACACGCCCATGAACAGCGCCACCGGCACCGTGGCCGCCACCGTGAAGGTGCCCCACGGCGATTCGGCCAGCGCCTTCACCACGATGAGCGCCAGCACCGCCAGGATGATGATCATGATCATGAAGGTGCCGAACAGCGCGATCATGCCGGGCACCACGCCCATCTCCTGCTTGACCAGGTCGCCCAGCGAGCGGCCGTCGCGCCGCGTGGAGATGAACAGGATGATGAAGTCCTGCACCGCGCCCGCGAACACCACGCCCGCCAGGATCCACAGCAAGCCGGGCAGGTAGCCCATCTGCGCGGCGAGCACCGGGCCCACCAGCGGGCCTGCCCCCGCGATGGCCGCGAAGTGGTGGCCGAACAGCACGTTCTTGTCGGTCGGCACGTAGTCCAGCCCGTCGTTGTGGCGGTGCGCGGGCGTCTTGCGGTTGCCGTCCAGGCCCAGCACCTTTTCGGCGATGAACAGGCTGTAGTAGCGGTAGGCAATGAGGTAGGTGCAGATCGCGGCGGCCACCACCCAGAGGGCGTTGACGCTTTCACCACGGGTCAAGGCGACGGTGCCGAGCGCGAATGCGCCGACCACGGCCACGACCAGCCACACCAGATGGCGTCGGATGCTGTGCATGCGGTTGTCTCCAAGATTGAACCCGCAGAGTCTTGCGGGACTGGAGCCGACGCGCATCCGTCGCACCGCGCGGTGCATGTGCGTGGCTTTGCGTAATGGAAAACCCGCATCGCGCGCCAACCGCTGCGCGTTTCAATGCCTTTGGGCCTACACGCACGAACCACGCCAGACCTGAAGATGTCGCCCTGACGCCAGGGAGCACGAGAGATCAACGCATTCGACACCCCCCTACGCTGCTGCATTGCGGGCGGCGGGCCGGCCGGCATGGTGCTGGGCCTGCTGCTGGCACGCGCAGGCGTCCACGTCGTGGTGCTGGAGAAGCACCTCGACTTTCTGCGCGACTTCCGGGGGGACACGGTGCATCCGTCGACGCTGGAAATCCTGCACGAGCTGGGCCTGCTCGACGCCTTTCTTCAGCGCCCGCACGACCGTGTCGATGAGCTGCGCGCCACTTTCGAAGGACGGGGCTTTCCGGTCGCCGACTTCACCCACCTGCCCTCGCACAGCAAGTTCCTCGTGCTCATGCCGCAGTGGGAGTTTCTGGACTTTCTGTGCGACGAGGCGCGGCGCTACGCGGGCTTCGAACTGTGGACCGACGCCGAGGCCGTGGGCCTGTTGCACGACAACGGACGGGTGAGCGGCGTGAAGGTGAGGCGCGGCGCGCGAAGCGGCAAGCCGCAGGACGTCGAACTGCGCGCCTCGCTGGTGGTGGCGGCCGACGGCCGGCATTCGACGCTGCGCGATGCCGCGGCGCTGCCGCACATCAGCTACGGGGCGCCCATCGACGTGCTGTGGATGCGCATTCCCAAACAGCCCGGCGACCCCGATGCCACCGCGGGCCACATTGCCGGCGGGCACTTCCTGGTGACGCTGAACCGCGGCGACTACTGGCAATGCGCCTTCGTCATTCCCAAGGGCGGGCACGAGGCGCTGAAGGCGCGCGGCATCGACGCCTTCCATGCCGAGATCGCGAAGATCGCGCCCTTCATGGGCGAGCGGCTGCCGCAGGCGCTGCCCGACTGGAACGCGGTGAAGCTGCTCGAAGTGACGGTCGACCGGCTCGAATCGTGGGCCTGCAAAGGCATGCTGTGCATCGGCGACGCGGCGCACGCCATGTCACCGGTGGGCGGCGTGGGCATCAACCTGGCCGTGCAGGACGCGGTGGCCACCGCCAACCTGCTGGCCGCGTCGCTCGCGGGCAGCGCCACCGACAAGCAGATCGACACCCTGCTCCCGCAGTTGCAGCGCCGCAGGGAATGGCCCGTGCGCGTGACGCAGGCGGCGCAGCGCATGGTGCAGGACCGTGTGCTGCTGCCGGTGCTGGGCGGCAAGGTCAACACGAAGGCGGGCCATGTGCCGTGGCCGTTGCGCCTGCTGTCGCGCTGGCCGCTGCTGCGCAGGCTGCCGGCGCGCGCTGTGGGCCTCGGTGTGCGGCCGGAACACGTGCAGTCGCCGCGCGCCTGAGCGTTTTTTACGGCTTGTTTACGCGCGCGCGTGAACATTCGATGCCGTTTTTATGCCGGTCTTCAGACACTCGATGCCTTGCAAATGCACGAGTGAGCAATGGACATCGTCTGGTTGGCCGTCATCGCGGCCGTGTGGGTCATTTCGGCTGAAACGCTGGTACGGGTTCGCAAGCTCGATGGTTCGGGCCAGCGCACCGCCAAGGTGTGACATGGCGTTGAACGCAACGCTCTGGTATCGCGCGGCGGCCTGGGCCCGGCAGGCGCAGGCACGGCCCGACATGACGCTGCTCTGGTCGTGCTGCGGCACACCCGCGCTCGGCGAGCAGACCTTGCTCGGGCGGCATGGCGGGCGCGACGTGCTGGTCGCTTCATGCAGCCATTGCGGGGCGGAGTGGCTGAGCCTGTCGCAGGCGGAGCACACCAGCGACTGGCAGCCCTTGGCACGCAACACGGCATCCGCCGCGCGACCGGCATGCAAGCCGCCACGCTCTATCGACGAACGGATCGCGTGGCGCCGAAGAAAGCAGCGCGATCTGGAAGACTGAAGACGCGGCGGGCCGCACGGCAGCCAACGCCCACGGCGGCGAGCGAAGCCATCACGCGCCGGGCCGCCGCGCCTGCTGCGGCTGCCGCGACCAGTAGACCCCGTCGAGCCTGTCGAGCCGCACTTCGCCGCCGGTCGACGGCGCATGCACGAAGCGCCCACCGCCCACGTAGATGCCCGCGTGCGAGGGCGTGGAAGAACCGAAGAGCACCAGATCGCCGGTGCGCAACTGCGACATGTCCACCGGATGCCCGAAGGCGGACATGCGCGCCACCGTGCGCGGCGGCGATTGCCCCACGCTGTTGAGGTACACGTAGCCGATGAGCCCGCTGCAATCGAAGCCGCCATCGGGCGTGTTGCCGCCGTAACGGTACGGCGTGCCGACAAGCCCGAGCGCATGAATCGCGATGCTGTTCGATTGTTCGTCCGTCAATGGAATGCCGGTGACGACGGGCGGCTGTCCCTGGCGCGGCCTGGGGCCCGTGGGGCCGGCGCAGCCGACGACGAGGACGCAAGCCGCAATGGGCAACAGCCTGGGCAGCCACTGCTGCAGCATGCGAAAAGATGACGTGGGCCGGAGTGCGTCGTGCATGGCGGAAGGCGGGTCTGGTGGGCGTTCGCGAACTCTATCGCGGAACGCCCACCAGACCCGCCTTCCTGAAAACGAAACGCCCTTTGCGGCCGGTGCTGCTGCACCGGGGCCGCCAAAGGGCGTCATGCACACGAGGGTGCGATTTACGCAGCAGGCGCAGCGTTGACCGCGTCCTTCAGCGCCTTGCCGGCGGTGAACTTGGGCGCCTTGCTGGCCTTGATGGTCATCGGCTCGCCGGTCGACGGGTTGCGGCCCGTGCGCTCGGGGCGTGCGGCCACCGAGAAGGCGCCGAAGCCGATCAGTTGCACCGTGTCGCCACCGGCCAGGGCGCGCGACAGGTTGTCGAGGGCGGAGTCCAGAGCGCGGGCGGCATCGACCTTGCTGAGGTTGGTGTCGGTGGAAATGGCGGCGATGAGTTCGGTCTTGTTCAAAACGAGGGGTTCCTTTTTCAGTGAGTGAAACGATGGGGAAAAGTACGTAGCGCCAAATCGCTACGGGGGGACGAACTTTAAACGCCCTGCCGGGGAGATTCGGATTCGCAGGGGCTTCGAAATTGAAACATCGTGATCGAAGCCCGGATCACCTTGCCAGGGCCGGGTGTCCTCTGTTCGTGTAGGCGTTCGAGACATATCGACGCATCCGTTCCAGGCGTATTGACGATCGCGCAGCGCCGCGTTTATAGTCGCCGCCGCAGCCCGCAATGGTGCTGCCGTAAGCGTTACCGTCATCCAACGCGTCCTTTGTCGAGAGGATCCCAGTGGGGAATATCTCGATCCATAAAGACGCGCCTTGGCATGACATCACTTTTCTCACCCGTATCCGTTCGCCCGCTCGGGACCCCCTCTGCTTTCACCGGCCTCGTGCCCGTGGTGCTCGCGGTGTTCCTGGGCTTTCTTGCAATCAGTGTTCCGCTGGCCGCGCTGGCACTCGAGGTGCGCGATCACCTCGGGTTCGGCGCGCTCACCGTGGGCTGGGTCATCGGCGCACAGTCGCTGGCCACGTTGCTGACCCGCCATCAGGCGGGCACCCTCTGCGACCAGCGCGGGCCGCGCGCTGCTGTGCTCCTCGGGCTTCCACTGACCGCCTGCTCGGGCCTCGCGTATGCCCTGTCGAGCGTGCTGCCCATCGACCCCGTTGCCAAGCTGGCCGTGCTGCTCCTCGGGCGGCTGGTGGCAGGCTTCGGCGAGAGCCTGTTCCTGACCGGCCTGATGAGTTGGGGCATCGCGCGCATGGGCGCCGCGCACACCGGCAAGGTCATGTCGTGGACAGGCATTGCGATCTACGCCGCGCTCGGGCTTGGCGCACCGCTGGGCCTGGCCGTGCAAGCGCGTTACGGCTTTGCCGGTGTCGGCGCTCTTGCGGTGCTGACGCCGATGCTGGCCTGGACCATCGCCTTGCGCCTGCCGGCTGTTCCCGCCGCCGGTGGGCAGCGCGTGCCGTTCAATCGTGTGCTCGGCCTCATCTGGCGACCGGGCCTGGTGCTGGCGCTCGCGACGGTTCCCTATGCCGCGATGGCGGCCTTCCTGACGCTCGACTACGCGGCGCACGGCTGGCCGCATGCCGGCACGGCGCTGCTGGGTTTCGGTGCCGCCTATGTCTTCGTGCGGCTGGTCGGGTCGGGGCTGCCTGACCGCTTCGGCGCAACGAAAGTCGCCGTGGGTTCATTGGCCTTCGAGGCCGTGGGGCAGGCGCTGATCTGGTGCGCGCCCACGCCGGCAATGGCCGTGCTCGGAGCGACATTGACCGGGCTCGGCTTCTCGCTCGTTTTCCCGGCGATGGGCGTCATCGCGACCCGGTCCGTTCCGCCTGAACAGCGCGGCCGTGCGGTGGGCAACTTCATCGCCTTCGCCGACATCGCGCTGGGCGTGACGGGGCCGGCGGTCGGTTTTGCGACGCAGTGGTTCGGGATATCAACCGCCTTTCTCGTGGGGGCCGGTGCGACCTGTGCGGCGTTGTGCCTGCTGCCGTCTTTGCGCATCGGCAAGGCGTGAGGCGAGCGCGCCAGACAGGGCGTGGCGCAAATGCCCGGCTTCGGCGCCGGGCCTCAGAAACCCGGCGCAGCACGCCAATGCGTGTTCATGTCGCCAGGACCTCCAGCACGCGGCCATGTCCGACAACCCGTCCCTCCCACATCGAGAAGGACGTGCCCACTGCGAAATGCGGCAACGCCTCTTTCGGGGACAGAAACCGAACACCGAATCTCTGCGGCGTGCCTGCGTCGAATGGCAGGGCCACGAAGAATCGAATCGAGAAGCCTTGCTCGCCGACAAGAAAGACGCCGCGGTATTCGCCTTCTTTCAGGGGGCGTTGTCTGCCGCCGTCTGCAGCGGCATCCAGCGCCAGCCCGACGACAATTTCAGGAACAACAGGTGTGGTCATGCTCAAGGCTCTGGCGTCTGATTCTTGATATTCGAAATACGCGCCCAATCAACGCGCAGCAGCGGCAATACACGTCGCCACGCGGCCGAATCAACCGCCCTGCCCAAACTCCCGCGCATGCTCCACCGCGTACTTGATGAGTTCCGCCTGCCCCTCGATGCCCAGCCGCCGCTTGATGCTCTGGCGGTGCGCCTCCACCGTGCGCACGCTCAACGACAGGTCGCGCGCGATCTGCTTGCTCGACTCCCCTCGCCCCAGCGCCGAAAGAATCTGGCTCTCGCGCGGCGTGAGCAGGGGCCGCGGCGCCTGCGTGCGAAACAGCTTCTTCGACACGGCCGGGCTGAGGAAGGTGCCGCCCGCCGACACGGCCTCGATGGCGGCGACGATCTCCGCCGCCGGCGCGTCTTTCAGCACATAGCCGCGCGCGCCCACCTGCAAGGCCTTCTGCACGTACTCGGGGTTGTCGTACATGCTGAGCATCACGATGTGCGTGGCGGGCCGGCGTTGCAGCAGCAGCGCAGCAAGGTCGATGCCGTTCATGTCCTTCATGCCGACGTCCATCAGCATCAGGTCGGGTTGAACGCTGTCGATCTGCGCAAGCGCCTCGGCCGCGTTGCCGGCCTCGCCGACGATCTCCAGGTTGGGCATGGAGCCCAGCCGCGCGCGCAGGCCGTCGCGCACCAGCGGGTGGTCGTCGACCAGAAAGAGGCGAACGCTGTTCGTCATGCGGGCACCGCCGCCTCGGCCCGCGCATTGCGCACCGGCACCTCGGCCTCGATGGAGGTGCGCCCGTCGTTGGAGCACACCACGAGCCTGCCGCCGATGGCCTCCATGCGCTCGCGCATGTTGCGCAGGCCGATGCCTCGGCGCGGGTCGAGCTGCACGGCGTCGATGTCGAAGCCGGTGCCGTCGTCGCTCACCTCGAGCCGCACGCCCTCTTCTTCGTCGAAGTTCAGCTCGATGTTCACGTGCTGCGCCTGCGCGTGCTTGCGCACGTTGGTCAGCGCCTCCTGCGTCAGGCGAAAGAGCGCGGTCTTCACTTCGGGCTGCAGCTCGAAGGCTTCGCCGCCGATCATCATCGACGCATCGACGGCACCCTCTTCGCGGAACTCGTCGACCAGCCGCTCCAGCGCGGCAGGCAGGCCCAGCGTGTCGAGCAAGGCGGGGCGCAGGCGGTGCGAGATGCGGCGCACCTCGATGAGCGAATCGTTCAGCCGCTGCAGCGCCTTGCCCAGCGCGGGCGGCGTACCCTGGCGCTGGCTGTCGAGCTGCTCGACGGCCGACTCGATCAGCAGCTTGGCCGACACCAGCGTCTGGCTGGTGCCGTCGTGCAGCTCGCGCGCGAGGTGGCCGCGCTCTTCTTCCTGCGACTGCACCACGCGCCGCGCCAGCAGGCGCAGCTTGGCCTCGGCCGTGCGCTGCTCGCTGAGGTTCAGCAGCAGCCCGGCGGCGCTCACCGTGCCCAGGCACAGCGCTGCAATGCCGGCAATCCACAGCAGCGTGGCGGTGACGTTGGCGTTCATCTGCCGGTCGAGCGTGTCCATGGTCGACTGGATGTCGTCCAGGTACAGCCCGGTGCCGACCATCCAGTTCCAGCGCGGCATGGCGGTGACGTAGCCGAGCTTGGGCGCCATCTGCGCGCTGGAGGGCTTGCGCCATTCGTACTCGACGTAGCCGCCGCCGTTGTCCTTGGCGCCCTTGATCAGGTCCTGGATGGTGAAGCGGCCGTGCGAATCGCGCATGTCCCAGAGGTTCTGGCCCACCAGCTCGGGCTGGCGCGAGTGCATGAGGGAGTTGCCCTCCAGGTCGTACACGAAGAAGTAGCCGTCGTTGCCGTAGTTCAGCGCGGCCAGCCGGCGCAGCGCCTCGTTGCGGGTGGCCTCGTCGTCCTGGCCCGATTCGTACAGCGGCAGCAGGTTGCTCACGGCCAGGTCGACGTAGCTGCGCAGCTCGCTGCGGCGCTGGGCCATGTAGCTGCGCTCGATGAGGGCCCGCTCGCGCTGCGCGAGGTCGTGCTCCTGGTGGCGCACCGCCAGGGCCACCAGCACCAGCGCGACGAGCAGCGGGGCCACGGCCAGCGCGACGATCTTGGAGCGGAGGTTCATCGGGGGGCAAGGCTACCACCGGGGCGTGGCCGCGGCCACGGGCCGGTCAGCGCCCGGCGTTCGCCTGCAGCAGCACGCCCCGCTCAACCAGGGCGTCCAGCAGCGCCTCTTGATCCGCGCCGCCCTGCAGCAGCAGGTCTCGTCCCTGGCCCTCCTTCGGCCGAACGCAGAGGAAGCTGAACTCGTAGCCGAGTCCGCTCACGCGGCGATGGCTGACGCGGGCCTGCAGCAAGTCGGCCTGCCATTCGCCGTCGATGCTGAACAGGCGCGTGCCGTCGAGCTCGAAGGCGCGCACCCGCGAATGCGAGAAGGTGCTGATGCGCGAGAAAGGAACGGCCCACACCAGCCACGCGATCAACGGCATGAGCACGCACAGCCCCACCACGGTCTTCAGGAAACCGGCGTCGGAGGCGTTCAGCAGCAACGCGATGCCCGCGGCGCCGGCCAGCGCGTAGCCAGCCCAGACCCAGGCAAGAAAGCACCGCCAGCAGAACACCATGGCACGGGTTTGCAGGGCGGCGGTGCGTGCTCCCTTTAGCGTTGTCTTGGGCGTTGCCTGCGCGCTGCTTGCGCGTTCAAGGTGGTGGTGGATGGCCGGGGCCAGCTCGTCGACGGGCGCCGTGAGCATCAGTTTTTTGAACGGCCGGGTGTGCACGATCAGGTAGTTGTCGCTGTCGGGAATGCCCTCGAGGGCCAGCACGTCGATCCAGGCGATGCAGCCCAGGCCCTGCACGCGGAGGCCGTCTTCGCCGACCTCGACCTGGGTGCTCGCGTTGAACGGCTCCGGCTTGCGCTCACCCGCTCGCAGCCAGTGCGTTTCGATCCAGATCCATGCGCGCACCACGAACACCAGGCCCACCAGCCACAGCGCGAACAGCGCCAGCCAGGCCACCATGCCCAGCGCGATGTACCAGCCGGTCGCCTCCATGTCGATGACCCATGCCGTGGCCGCGCAGATCAGCACGGTGTAGAGCGCGCAGACCAGCAGGGTCGGCCAGATGCGCACCCCGTCGAGCTGGGTGACCTGGATATGCCGCGAAAAGGCCGGCGGGCCGCCTGCTGACTGCAGCATCGGCGTGGACCCCGGTTATCGGCCCACGGCGACGGCCGCAGGCTGGCTGCGGAACTCGGTCGCGTAGTACAGCAGCGCCAGCGTCACGTACCCGCCGCCCAGCAGGCACAGGCCGGTCCATCCATGGAAGGCATACACGGCCGCCGCAATGCCCGAGGCCACCGCCGCGCAGATGAAGATGAAGGTCATGAACAGGCCGTTGAGCCGACCGCGCAGTTCCGGCGCCAGCATGAACAGGCTGCGGAAGTTCAGCACCTGGCACAGCTGCACCGCGCCGTCGAGCAGGATGCCCGCCACCACCAGCCCGGCCAGCGAATGGAAGTGCATGGACACCGCGCCCAGCACGAACGACAGCAGCGCCACGACGATGGCCCAGCCGGTGGCCGGGCGCGTGAGCCCGCGGTCGGCCAGCCGGCCCGCCACGGGCGCGAGCAAGGCCCCCGCCGCACCGGCCAGCGCGAACAGCGCAATGCCGCGCTGGCCCATGCCGAACTCGTGCACCAGCGCCAGCGGCACGGCCGTCCAGAAGACCTGGAAGCCGGAGAACATCATTCCCTGGTAGAAGCCGCGGCGGCGCAGCAGCGGCGTGTTCCACACGATGCCGGGCAGAGAGGCCATGGTGCGCGCATAGCCGACCGACGCATGCGGCCGGCGCTCGGGCAGCGCGCGCCACAGCACGGCAATGAGCACGGCCATCAGCGCCGCCGACAACCAGAACACCGCACGCCAGCCGAGCGCCGACGCCACCAGGCTGGCGAAAGGCCGCGCCAGCATGATGCCGCCCAGCAGCCCGGCCATGATGTTGCCGACCACCTTGCCGCGCGAGGACTCGGGCGCGAGGTGCGAGGCGAAGGGCAGCAGCACCTGCGCCGCCACGGCGCACGTGCCCACGAGGAACGAGGCAGCAAGAAAGGTCACGGCCGAGTCCGACAGCGCAATGCCCACCAGCCCGATGACCGCGCCGAACAGCGCGCCCACGATGAGCCGGCGGTTCTCCACCACGTCCGCCAGTGGCACCAGCAGCAGCAGGCCGGCGCCGTAGCCGAGCTGCGTGAGCGTCATGATCAGCCCCGCCAGGCCGGCATGCAGCTGCAGTGTTTCGGAGATGGGGCCGATCAGCGGCTGGGCGTAGTAGATGTTGGCCACGCACAGGCCGCAGGCGATGGCGAAGACCAGCGTGAGGGCCGGGCTGAGACCGGGCGCGTGATGGGCCTGGGCTTGCGCATTGGCCCTGTCCGACGCATCGGCGCGGGCGCTCTGCGCGGCAGTGGGAAGGGGGGCGTCGGGAAGTGGCACGAAGGGCCTCGCTGGCTGGCGGGTGTCGAAAGATATCGGGAGAAAGAGGGGTGGCCAAGGGTTAACCCGGGCCGGGGCACCTTAGCACGGCCGACCGCTTTGCGCAGGCCGGCGGGCGTTGGCGCTCAGTCCGTGCTGGTCGGCCGGCCCGAGGCCACCCAGGCATCGAGCCCGCCCGTGAGCGGCAGCGCCCGCCTGGCGCCGCGCGACAGCAGCACGCGGGCGGCCTGCGCGGCCGACACCTCGTTGGGGCAGTTGCAGTACAGCACCACGTCGCGCCCCTCGGCATGCGACAGGTCGAGACCGCGCTGCTGCAGCGCCTTGAGGGTGTACGACTGCGCCCCAGGGATGCGGCGCGGGTCGACCTGCGTGCCGGCCTTGCCCCGCACGTCGATGACCAGCGGCGGCGTTTCGCCTTCGAGCAGCGCGTGCAGCTCGTCCACCGAGATGCGCGGCATGCCGGTGAGCCGCATGAAGGCGCGGCGGCGCCAGTAGCGCACCGCCAGAACGATCACCAGCAGCACCGCCAGCGCGATGGTGGCGATGCCGCCGGCCTGCGCCATCACGGCCAGCACCTCCTGGATCTGGTTGCGAAACACCCAGCCCAGCCCGAGGAAGAGCCCCGTCCAGACCAGCGCGGCGCCGATGTCGAAGCCGATGAAGCGCCGCACCGACATGCCCAGCGCCCCGGCCATGGGCGGAGCCACCACCGACACGCCCGGCACGAACTTGGCGGCCACCAGCGACAGGCCGCCCCAGTCGGTGATGAGCGACTCGCCGCGCCGCACGCAGGTGTCGGGCGACAGCGAGATGCGGCACAGCATGCGCATGAAGCGGTAGCCGAAGCGCCGCCCCGCATAGAACCAGGCCGCGTCGCCCAGCAGGTTGGCCACCACCGCGGCCAGCACCACGCCGGGCACCGACACATCGCCCGCCGCCAGCAGCGCGCCGGTGAGCACCAGCACCGCCGCGGCCGGCACCGGCAGTCCGAGGCGGGCGGCGAAGCTGACGGCGAACACCACAAGGATCGCGTTCTGCACGAGCAATGACATCAGCTGTGCCATGCCGGGTGTCCTGGAAGTGCTGGGGGTGCGGCGGGATGCCGCGGGATGGGTGGGGGGTTCATGCCACCGGCGATTGTCCGGCATGGCCCAAGAACGTACCCGGGGCAGGCCATTGGCGGACGGCTGTGGACAGCGGCTCTCTCAAGCGGCGCGCGATACGCTGAAGCCGAAGGTATTCAGCCCGTCTTCGCTCGACGCAAAGACCTGCCCGCCATGCATGCTCGCCACCGCCTTCACGATGGCCAGCCCCAGGCCGTGGCCATGGTGCTCGCCGCCGCCGTCGTTGCGCGCGGCGTCCACCCGGTAGAAGCGGTCGAACAGGTGCTGCAGGTGCTGCGCGTCGATGGGCGCGCCGGGGTTGGACACGGTGATCCAGGTCGAGGCGGCCTCCTCGCGCAGCGTGACGGCAATCTGCGCGCCCGGCTTCGAATGCTCGATGGCATTCTGCAGCAGGTTGGACATGGCACGGCGGAACAGCGCGCTTTCCAGCCGGGCCTGCGCCAGCACGTCGCCTTCGATGGCCACCTGCGTGCGGGTCTCGTCGAGCACGAACTCGAAGAACTCGATGGTCTTGCGCACCTCCTGCGCCACCGGCGTGAGCACCAGCCCGGTGGCCACCTCGCCGCGGTCGGCGCGCGCCAGGAACAGCATGTCGTTGACGATGGAGCGCACCCGCTCCAGGTCTTCCAGGTTGGCCTGCAGCACCTCCTGGAACTCGCCCGCGCTGCGCTGGCGCGACAGCGCCACCTGCGTGCTGCCGATGAGGTTGGCCAGCGGCGTGCGCAGCTCGTGCGCCACGTCGGCGTTGAAAGACTCGAGCTGGCCGTAGGCTTCTTCGAGCCGGCCGAGCGCGCCGTTGAAGGCCTCGGCCAGCGCCGACAGCTCCACCGGCAGCGCCCCGGACTGCAACCGCTGGGACAAGGTCTTGGGCCGCAAAGCCTGGGCCTCGCGCGAGAGCTGCTTCACCGGCTGCAGCCCGACGCGGGCGATCCAGTAGCCGGCCAGCGCCACCACCAGCACGGCGCCCAGGCCGAGTGCCACCAGCGCGGTAAGGAATGCATGCCGCGTGTGGGTGTAGGGAGCAGAGTCGCTGCCGACGATCAAGCGCACGGCCGGGCGGTCCAGCAACGGCTCGATGTGCACCGACAAAGTGTGCATCGGCTCCGCGCGGCCCGGCAACAGGATGCTGCCGCGGCCGTCGGCGTCGTGGCTCATGCGCTCGATCTCGGCCAGGCCCTTGCCGTACTGGAAGCGCGGGTCGTCGCACAGCACCCAGAAGCGCACGCTGCCGTCCTCGGGCGTGAGCGTGTCCATCTTGGCCTGCACGCGGGCCCAGCGGTCGACGGTGCCCACGCGGTCGATGGAGTACTGCATGTTCTTGAGCCCGATCTTGAGCTCGTCGTACTGGTGGCGGTCGAGCTCGCGTGCCAGCACGCCGTGCAGCGCGGCGCCGGTGAGCGCGAAGGTGGCCAGCGCCACCGCCGCGAACATCAGGACCAGGCGCGCCGTGATGGAGCGCTTCACAGGGTGGCACCCTCCCCTTCGCCACCGTCGCGCACCTCCATCACATAGCCCATGCCGCGGATGGTGTGCAGCAGCTTGGTGCCGAAGGGCACGTCGATCTTGTCGCGCAGCCGCTTGATGGCCACCTCGACCACGTTGGTGTTGCTGTCGAAGTTCATGTCCCATACCAGCTCGGCGATGGCGGTCTTCGACAATATTTCGCCCTGCCGCCTTGCCAGCACGGCCAGCAGCGCGAACTCCTTGGCCGTGAGGTCGATGCGGGTGCTGCCTCTGAAGGCCTTGCGCGCGAGCAGGTCGACCTGCAGGTCGGCCATGCGCAGCTGCATCGGCTCCTGCTTGCGGCCGCGCCGGTTCAGCGCCTGCAGGCGCGCGAGCAGCTCCAGGAACGAGAAGGGCTTGACGAGGTAGTCGTCCGCGCCCTCGTGCAGGCCCTTGATGCGGTCTTCCACGCGGTCGCGCGCGGTGAGCATGATGACCGGCGTCTGCTTCACGGCGCGCAGCCCGCGCAGCACCGAGAAGCCGTCCTGCCCGGGCAGCATCACGTCGAGCACGATCACGTCGTAGTCGTGCGTGAGCGCCAGGTGCTGGCCGTCGATGCCGTTGTGCGCCGTGTCGACCGTGCAGCCCTGCTCGGTCAACCCCTTGGAGAGGTAGTCGGCGGTTCTGAGCTCGTCTTCGACAATCAGGATCTTCATATTTCTTGTGCTCCTGTCTCTCTCCGTCCCTGCCGGCACCTAGCCGTGCGCTTCGGCCACCGGCGGGGCCTCGCCGGCCCGGGCGGCCTTGCGGGCCTTGCGCGCTTCCTTGCGGCTCAGGTACCAGTAGTGGGCGCGGTCGAGGTACAGGTAGACCACCGGGGTCGTGAACAGGGTGAGTGCCTGCGAGAGTATCAGCCCGCCCACCATCGCGTAGCCCAGCGGGCGGCGCAGTTCGGAGCCCGAGCCGTGGCCCAGCATCAGCGGCAGGCCCGAGAGCAGCGCGCACATGGTGGTCATCATGATCGGGCGGAAGCGCAGCAGGCAGGCCTGGTAGATGGCGTCGTGCGGCGACATGCCCTGCTCGCGCTCGGCCTTGAGCGCGAAGTCGATCATCATGATGCCGTTCTTCTTCACGATGCCGATCAGCAGGATGATGCCGATCAGCGCGATCACGCTCAGGTCGTAGCCCCCCGCCATCAGGATCAGCAGCGCGCCCACGCCGGCCGAGGGCAGCGTCGACAGAATGGTCAGCGGATGGATGTAGCTCTCGTACAGCAGGCCCAGCACGATGTACACCGCCACCAGCGCCGCGGCAATCAGGTAGGGCTGCGAGGCCAGCGAGTCCTGGAAGGCCTGCGCCGTGCCCTGGAACGAGCCGGTGAGCGACTGCGGCAGCCCCATGTCGGCCTGCGCCTTGTTGATGGCGTCCACCGCGTCGCCCAGCGCATGGCCCGGCGCCAGGTTGAACGAGATGGTCACGGCCGGAAACTGCCCCTGGTGGCTGATCGACAGGTAGGCCGTCTTGCTGGTGTCCACCTTCACGAAGGTCGACAGCGGCACCTGCTGGCCGGTGAGCGGCGAGTTGAGGTACAGCTTGCTGAACAGCGCCGGGTCCTGCTGCAGCGCGGGCGTCACTTCCAGCACCACGTGGTAGCTGTTGAGCTGCGTGAAGTACTGCGCCACCTGGCGCTGGCCAATGGCGTCGTACAGCGTGGCGTCGATGGTGGCGGGCGTGATGCCGAAGCTGGCGGCACGGTCGCGGTCGATGGTGAGCACCGCCGACGCGGCGGCGTTCTGCTGGTCGGACGCCAGGTCGGTGATCTCGGGCAACTGCTTGAAGCGCGCAAGCAGCTGCGGCGCCCAGGTGTTGAGCTCGTCGAGGTTGGCGTCGGTCACCGTGTACTGGTACTGCGTGCGCGAAGAGCGCCCGCCCACGCGAATGTCCTGCCCCGCCTGCAGGAACAAGTTCACGCCCTGCACCTTGGCCAGCTGCGGACGCAGCCGCGTGATGATCTCGTCGGCCGTGGCCGTGCGGCCTTCGTCCTTCGGCTTCAGGCTGATGAAGAAGTTGCCGGTGTTGTAGGTCGACGAGCTGCCGTTCATGCCGAAGCCGGTCACGTCGGGGTCCTTGCGCACCACGTCGGCCAGCTCGAGCATGCGCGAGTTCATCGACGCGAAGGACGCGTCCTGCGCCGACTCGGCAAAGCCCGAGATGAAGCCGGTGTCCTGCTGCGGGAAGAAGCCCTTGGGAATGATCACGAACAGGAAGCCCGTGGCCGCCACCGTGGCGATGAACACCATGAGCGTGAGGAACTGGTGGTCGAGCACCACGTGCAGCCCGCGCTTGTAGCCGTTGAGCAGGGCGTCGAAGCCGCGCTCGAACAGCTGGTAGAGCCGCCCGTGCCGGCGCCCATGCTCGTTCTTCAGGAAGCGCGAGCACAGCATGGGCGTGAGCGTGAGCGAGATCACCACGCTCACCACGATGGTCAGCGTGACCGTGACGGCGAACTCGCGGAACAGGCGCCCCACGATGCCGCCCATGAGCAGCAGCGGAATGAACACCGCGATGAGCGACACCGAGATCGAGATGATGGTGAAGCCGATTTCGCTCGCGCCCTTGTACGCGGCCTCCATGGCCGTCATGCCTTCTTCCACGTAGCGGTAGATGTTCTCCAGCATCACGATGGCGTCGTCCACCACGAAGCCCACCGCGATGGTCAGCGCCATGAGCGAGAGGTTGTCCAGGCTGTAGCCCAGCAGGTACATGACGGCCACCGTGCCCAGCAGCGCCAGCGGCACCGTCACGCTGGGAATGAGCGTGGCGGGCACGTTGCGCAGGAACACGAAGATCACCGCCACCACCAGCGCGATGGTCAGCAGCAGCGTGAACTCCACGTCCTTCACCGACGCGCGGATGGTCTGCGTGCGGTCGATGATGGCGTTGACCTCCACGGTCGGCGGAATCGAGACCTTCAGGCGCGGCAGCGCGGCGTTGATGCGGTCCACCGTCTCGATCACGTTGGCGCCCGGCTGCTTGGTGATGGCCAGCACGATGGAGCGGCCGTTTTGCACGGTGCTGCCCTCGGGCGCGGCGGCGCCGGCATAGGCCCAGCCGGCGATCTTGGCGTTCTCGGGGCCGTCCACCGCCACGCCCAGGTCG
This sequence comes from Variovorax sp. 10N412, assembly GCF_056394985.1. Taxonomy (NCBI): domain Bacteria; kingdom Pseudomonadati; phylum Pseudomonadota; class Betaproteobacteria; order Burkholderiales; family Comamonadaceae; genus Variovorax; species Variovorax sp. 10N412. Next base: position 85,170 of record NZ_JBFTIO010000004.1, on the reverse strand, counting down.
CGCACTCGAATGGGCGCGCCGTTGCGGTAGGCCAGCACCACGTCGTTCCAGGGCTGCGCCTTCAGCAGCTGGTCGTTGGTGTAGACGGTGAAGCTCTGGTTGGGCCCGTCGATGGTGCCCTTGGGCGCGTTGACGGTGGCCGACGCGAGCACCGTGCGCACGTCTTCCAGGCTCAGGCCCAGCGCGGCGAGCTTGGCCGGGTCGACCTGGATGCGCACGGCCGGCTTCTGCACGCCGCCGATGTTGACCAGGCCCACGCCGGAGATCTGCGAGATCTGCTGCGCCAGGATGTTGTCGGCGTAGTCGTTCACCTCGGTCAGCGGCAGCGTCTTGGACTGCACCGACAGGATGAGGATGGGCGAGTCGGCCGGGTTCACCTTGCGGAAGGTCGGCGGGCTCGGCAGGTTGGCCGGCAGCTGGCCGGTGGAGGCATTGATGGCGGCCTGCACGTCGAGCGCGGCGGCGTCGATGCTGCGGTCCAGGTCGAACTGCAGCGTGATCTGCGTGGAGCCCAGGCCGCTGGTCGAGGTCATCTGCGACAGGCCCGCAATGAGCGAGAACTGCCGCTCCAGCGGCTGCGCCACGTTCGACGCCATGGTCTCCGGGCTGGCGCCCGGCAGGTTGGCCGACACCTGGATGGTCGGAAAGTCGACCTGCGGCAGCGGGGCCACCGGCAGCAGCGGAAACACCGCCGCACCGACCAGCAGGATGGCCAGTGCCAGCAGCGTGGTGCCGATGGGGCGCTTGATGAAGGCGGCGGAAATGCTCAATTGCCGCTCCCGGCGGCGGGCGTCTTGCCGTTCGCATTCTTCGCGGCGGGCGGCGGCTCGACCGTGCTCACGCCGGGCTTGAGCTTGTACTGCCCGTCGGTCACCACGCGCTGGCCGGCCGCGAGGCCCTTGTCGATCACGGCCGTGCCGTCGGCGATCTGCACCACGTGCACGGGCACGTTCTCGGCCTTGTTCTCGGCATCGACCACCCAGACGTAGGTGTTGTCCTGGCCGCGCTGGATGGCGGCCGCCGGCACGGTGAGCGAGTCGGCCCGGCGGTCGAGCTGCAGCCTCACGTTGACGTACTGGCCGGGCCACAGCGTGTGCTGCGGGTTCGCGAAGCTGCCCTTGAGCTGCACGGTGCCGCTGGTGGTGTCGATCTGGTTGTTCAGCAATATCAGCTTGCCGGTGCCCAGCATCTGCGCGCCGCTGCGGTCGTAGGCCACCACGGCGAGCGGCTGGTTGCTTTGCTGCTGCACGCGGTTGATGTCCTGCACAGCGTCCTCGGGCAGCGTGAACTGCACGGCGATGGGGTCGATCTGGTTGATGACGACCAGCCCGTTGGCGTCGGTCGCGTGGACGATGTTGCCCGGGTCCACCAGCCGCGCACCCACGCGCCCGTTCATGGGCGACGCGATGCGCGTGAAGCTCAGCTGCACCTCGGCGTACTGCACCTGCGCGGCGTCGTTCTGCACCGTTGCCTGCAGCTGGTTGACCAGCGCCTTCTGCGTGTCGACCTGCTGCTGCGTGGCGGCGTCCTGCCCCAGCAGCGTGGTGTAGCGCTGCAGGTCGGCGCGCGCGTTGGCGAGCTGGGCGCTGTCCTTGGCCTTGGTGGCCTGCGCCTGCGCGAGCTGTGCCTGCAGCGTGCGCGGGTCGAGCTGCGCGAGCAGCTGGCCGGCCTTGACGTCCTGCCCTTCGACGAAGCCGACCTTGTCGAGCTGGCCGTCGATGCGCGCCTTCACGGTCACGGTGGCCATGGAGGCGACCGTGCCGATGCCCGAGCGGTAGACCTGCACGTTCTGCGAGGCGACACGCGCGGTGGTCACCTGCACGGGCGGCGTCTTGGGCGCGTCGGGCTTGGCGGCGTGGGCCGCATGGGGCGCGAGCGCCCAGGCGCCGCCGCCCAGCAGCACCACGAGCGTGGCGGCGGCGAGCCAGGTGGAGCGGCGCTGAAGAAGGGGATGCGTTGCGGTGGTCGTCATGGCGTCAGTTCCCGGAAGTCTTGGATGCGGCCGCGGTCGTGGCGGCGGCGGCTGTGTCGGTGGCGTTCCAGCCGCCGCCCGTGGCCGCGATCAGCGACACGCTGGCGGCCAGCTGGCGGCCCAGCACCTGCGCGGCGGTGCGCTGGTTGGTGAGCGAGAGCGTCTGCGCCGTCACCACGCTGAGGTAGGTGGCGGTGCCCGCGCGGTACTGGCTCAGCGCCAGGCGCTCGGCGAGCTGCGCGGCGCGTACCGCGTCGGCCTGCAAGGCGGATTCGCTGTCGAGCACGCGCAGCGTGGCCAGGTTGTCTTCCACCTGCTGAAAGCCGCCGAGCACGGTCTGCTTGTATTGCGCGACCGACGCGTCATAGGCGGCCACGGCCTGATCGCTGTGCGCCTTGCGCAGGCCGCCGTCGAACACCGTCTGCGCCAGCGCCGCGCCCAGCGACCACACGCGGCTGGGCGTGTTGAAGAGCGTGGCCATGCTGGCCGCGCTGAAGCCGCCGCTCGCACTGAGCACGATCTGCGGAAAGTAGGCGGCCTTGGCCACGCCGATGTTGGCGTTGGCGGCCTGCACGCGGCGCTCGGCGCCGGCGATGTCGGGGCGGCGTTCGAGCAGATCCGACGGCAGCCCCGTGGGCGTGACCGGCAACTGCACGCGCAGCGCGGCGGAAGAAGACAGCGACTCGGCCGTCGGCGGCTGCGTCGGCGATTCGAGCCGCGCCAGCGAGAACGACGCGGGCGCCTGCCCGGTGAGCACCGCGATGGCGTGTTCGAGCTGCGCGCGCTGGGCCTCGAGGTCCACGGCCTGGGCCTGCGCGGTCTTCAGCTGGCTTTCCGCGAGCGCCACGTCGGAGCGCAGCACGGTGCCGGCGGCGTACTGGTGCTGCGTGAGCTCGAGCGCCTTGGCATAGGCGGCGGTGGTGCTGGCGTACAGGTCGCGCTGCAGGTCGATCACGCGCACCTGCAGGTAATCTTGCGCGAGCGTGGTCTGGATGCTCAGGCGCGCGCCGGCCAGGTCGTCGGCGCTGGCCTGTTCGCTGGCACTGCCGGCCTCGACCGAGCGGCGCACGGCACCCCAGATGTCGGGCTCCCAGCTTGCGCCCAGGCCCAGGGTGTCGGTGGTGCCGAGCTTGACGGTGCCGGTGCTGTTGGTCTGCGCGCGGCTCGCGCCGGCGTTCAGGCCGACGGTCGGAAAGAAACTGGCGCGCGCCGCGGCGGTGATGGCCTGCGCCTCGCGGTACTGGGCCTCGGCGACGCGGATGTTCTGGTTGGCCGCATTGGCCCGCACGATCAGGTCGCCGAGCGTGCTGTCGCCGTAGGCATCCCACCAGGGGTGGGCGGCGTCGATGGTCTGCGGGGCGGCGGTTTTCCAGGGGCCGCCGGTTTCCTTGTAGGCGACCGGCATGTCCATCTGCGGGCGAACGTAGTCGGGGCCGACGGCGCAGCCTGCGAGGAGCAAGGCGGCCAGCGCGATGGCGGACGGCGCGAAGGCCTTGCGCGATGGGGGAATTGCGGCGGAAGAATCCATGATGAAGGCACTCTAGGTACCTGCATCGAACCGCTCGCTGTCGGTTAACTGACAGTTCTGACAGTTTCCCGGTTTTGGCTGTTGCTCCCTCCCCCCGCTGGGGGAGGGTTGGGGTGGGGGCACGGCGGCGTTCGCAACAACGCAGCGCCTTTTCGAAGGCCGCTTGCCCCCATCCCAGCCTTCCCCCAAAGGGGGAAGGAGCGGGGCCCTCTTGCTCCCTCCCCTTCCGGGGGAGGGCCGGGGTGGGGGCACGGCGGCGTCTGCATAAGCGCAGCATCTACGCGAAGGCCGCTTGCCCCCATCCCAGCCTTCCCCCAAAGGGGGAAGGAGCAAGACGGRTTGCCTCCCTCCCCTTCCGGGGGAGGGTTGGGGTGGGGGCACGGCGGCGTTCGCAACAACGCAGCGCCTTTTCGAAGGCCGCTTGCCCCCATCCCGGCCTTCCCCCAAAGGGGGAAGGAGGAACACCCGAGATCAGCGGGGCGCGTCGCCCTTGCGGTACTCGGCGGTCAGGTCGTCCAGCTTCTGCTTCAACGCCAGGTCCAGTTTGTATTCAGCCGCGGCCAGGGTCGCGTCCAGCTGATCCGGCCGGCTCGCGCCGAGCAGCGGCGCGGTGATCAGCGGATTCGCCATCACCCACGCCACCGCCAGCGTCGCCAACGGCACGCCGGCTTCGTCCGCCAGCTTGTGCAGCTGCGTCACGGTGTTGAAGCTGCGTTCGTTCCAGTACCGGTCCTGGTACATGTTGCCGGCGGTGCCCAGCGTGAAGCGGGTGTTTTCCTCGGGCTTGGCGCCGGCCTTGTACTTGCCGGTGAGCAGCCCGCCGGCCAGCGGGTTGTAGGGAATCACGCCCAGGCCCTCTTCGCCCACCAGCGGCAGCAGCTCGCGCTCGATCTCTCGGAACAGCAGGCTGTAGCGCGGCTGCACCGACACGTAGCGCGTGAGCTTGTGCAGCTCGGCCTTGCCCAGCGCGCGCGCCAGCCGGTACGCCAGGAAGTTCGACACGCCGATGTAGCGCGCACGCCCCGATTTCACGATGATGTCCAGCGCCTCCAGGCTCTCTTCGAGCGGCGTCTCGCGGTCGTCGCTGTGCAGCTGGTACAGGTCGACGTGGTCGGTCTGCAGCCGCTTGAGCGAGGCGTCGATGGCGTCCAGCAAATGCTTGCGCGACGCGCCCTGGTCCCAGCTGTTCGGGCCGACCTTGCCGACCGCCTTGGTGGCGACGACGAAGCGGCGGCGCCCCGCGGGGCCCTGCTTCTGCAGCCAGCGGCCGATGATTTCCTCGGTGCGGCCGGTGGTCTCCACCGTGCCGCCCAGCGGGTACACGTCGGCGGTGTCGAGGAAGTTGATGCCGCCTTCGGCCGCCTTGTCGAGGATCTGGTGCGACACCGTCTCGTCGGTCTGCAGGCCGAAGGTCATGGTGCCGAGGGCCAGGCGCGACACGGTGAGGCCCGTGCGGCCGAGACGGGTGGTGGGAATGCTCATGGTGTTTTCGCTCTGCAAGAGTGAGGGAAAGGGCGGCGGCCATCATAGACACGGCCGCGCGATCCTGCAGGCGGTGCGGGTTTCAGGCGGTCTCGGCATGCACGCCGGGCGCGCCGCGCTCCACGCTGAAGCGGGCCATGGCCTGCACGCCCGAGTCGGCCCGCTTCTCGTCGTCCACCGCGCGGAACTCCACCGCGCAGCCGCGCGCATCGAGCGTCATGAGCGCGTAGCCGCGCTTGTCGGCGCGGCCGTAGCGCAGGTGCGGATTCTTGGCAAGCAAGTTCGCCACGCTCGCGGCGCTCGGGCCTTCGGAGGTGATGGCGCCGCCGACGAACTCGGTCGCGATGGCCGGCTCCTGTGCATCGCGCCGCAGGTCGGCCGCCCAGAAGGCATGCACGTCGCCGCTGACCACCAGCGTGTTGCCGCCGTTCGCCTTGTTGGCTGCGATGCCGTCGAGCAGGCGCGCGCGGGCCGCGGCGTAGCCGTCCCAGCCGTCCATCCAGTAGCCATGTTCCGCCCCGCGCTTGCGGTCGGCCTCGGCCAGCAGCGTGGGCTGCGCGATGACGGTCCAGCGTGCGGGCGGCGCCGCGAGCTCGCGCGCGAGCCAGGCCTCCTGCGCCGCGCCGAACAGGCTGCGCTCGGGCGCGAAGCGCTCGGCGCAGTCGGCCAGCGGCGAGGCGCTGCGGCCCGAAAGGCAGGCATGGTGCGAGCGGTACTGGCGCCCGTCGGTCAGCAGCAGGTCGAGCATGCGGCCGAAGCGGTGGCGCCCGTGGATGGTGGCGTCGGCGCCGCGCGGACGCATGCGCGCGGGCACGGGCATGTGCTCGTACCAGGCCTGGTAGGCCGCGGCGCGAATGGCCAGGAACTGCGCGGCATCGGGGGTGCGCGGCGACACATCGTTGGTGTAGTCGTTGGCCACCTCGTGGTCATCCCAGGTCACGAGCCAGGGGCAGGCGGCGTGCGCGGCCTGCAGGTGCGGGTCGGTCTTGTAGAGCGCGTAGCGCTCGCGAAAACCCGCCAGCTGCGTCGGGATGCCGCCCTGGTGCTGGCGCACGCGGTCCGCGCCGCGCGAACTCTCGTAGATGTAGTCGCCCAGGTGCACGACAAAGTCCAGCGGCTGCGCGGCCATGTCGCGGTAGGCGGCGTAGAAGCCCTGCTCGTAGTGCTGGCAGGAGGCGACGGCGAAGCGCACGGCCTGCGCCGATTCGTCGGCGTCGGCCGGCGCGGTGCGCGTGCGGCCGACCGGGCTGCGCGCACCGGCGGCCGTGAAGCGGTACCAGTACGGCCGGCCCGGCAAGAGGCCCTGCACCTCGACATGCACGGCGTGCGCGAGTTCGGCCGCTGCCGTGGCGGTGCCCTTCGCCACGATGCGCCTGAAGGTCTCGTCGTGCGCGACCTCCCAGCGCACCTCGACAGGCACATCGCCCATGCCGCCGCCCTGCAGCGGATCGGGCGCCAGCCGCGTCCACAGCACGAAGCCGTCGGCACGCGGCGCGCCCGAAGCCACGCCCAGCGTGAACAACTCGCGTGAAGCAGGTTGCGCTTGCAGCCGCAGGAAGGGGTGGCCCAGCGATGCGGCGGCCAGACCGCCGCACAGCAGGCGCCGGCGCGAGAGCGGCCGTGTACTCATTGGCGCGCAGAGGTGGAGAAGATCATCCCCGGCACTGTCGTTCGCTTCGCGCGCTGCTGTCAACCAAGCCTGTCACGGACGGGCGCTGCAATGCAATGCGCTCCCCGAGCGGCGCTTCCACCAAGGCTCAGCAGGCGATGGCCGCCGGCTGCCGCGCATCGGCGCGTGCACTCGTCACCGCCCAGCCGAACACGCCCATGCCCGCCAGCGCCAGCAAGGCGCCGACCCAGCCGGTCGAGGTCCAGCCCAGGCCCGCGGCAATGGCCACGCCACCGAGCCAGGCGCCCAGCGCGTTGGCCATGTTGAAGGCCGAGTGGTTGAGCGCCGCGGCGAGCGTCTGCGCGTCGCCGGCCACGTCCATCAGGCGGATCTGCAGCGCCGGGCCGATGGCCACGGTGGTGCCGATGAGGAACACGTTGAACGCCGCCGTGTAGACGTTGTGCGCCGCGAAGGTGAACAGCGCGAGCACCACCGCCGCGTAAACCAGCAGGCCGCCGATGGTGCGCATGAGCGACTTGTCGGCCAGGCGCGCGCCCACGAGGTTGCCCATGACCATGCCCAGGCCGAACAGCGCCAGCACGAAGGGCACGCCGCCCAGCGGCAGGCCGGCCACTTCGATGAGCGTGGGCTTGATGTAGCTGAACACCGCGAACATGCCGCCGAAGCCGATGGCGCCGATGCCCAGCGTGAACCACACCTGCTTGCGCTTGAGCGCGCCGAGCTCGCGCCAGGGGCTGGCGCCGGCCGGCGGTGCCAGGTCGGGAATGTCGCGGCGCAGCAGCACGATGGCCACCAGCGCGATGACGCCGACGAACACGAAGGCCGCACGCCAGCCGAAGACCTGGCCCAGCCAGGCGGCGATGGGTACGCCGACCAGCGTGGCGCCGGTGAGCCCCAGCATGACGAGCCCCACGGCCCGCGCGCGGCGCCCCGGCGGTGCGAGGGTGGCGGCCACGAGCGCGGCCACGCCGAAGTAGGTGCCGTGCGGCAGGCCGGTGGCAAAGCGCAGCAGGTTCAGCAGCAGGTAGGTGGGGGCCGCGGCGCTGGCGAAGTTGCCCGCGGCGAACACGGCCATGAGCGCGATCAGCAGCGCGCGGCGGCGCCATCCCGCGGCCAGCACCGCGAGCACCGGTGCGCCGATGACCACGCCCAGCGCATAGGCGCTGATGACGTGGCCGGCTTGCGGAATGCTCACGCCGATGTCGTTCGCCACTTCGGGCAGCAGGCCCATGATGACGAACTCGCCGGTGCCGATGGCGAAACCGCCGACGCCGAGCGCGAGCACCGCGCGCAGGAAGTTGACGGGCGCGCCAGCGGAAGAGGAAGAAACGGAAATGTCGGTGTCCGCGCTGTCCAGCGCGGGTGGGGAGGCGTTCAAGGCCAGGCTCCTGGGAAGGTGCCCGGCGGCCGCGGGCAGAAGCCGGATTTTAGGGTAAACCCTGAATTTCTGCCGATACGGAGTTGCCAAGGGCCCTGTACGGACTTGGCGACGGAAGCCCGGCCAGGAAGCTCAGATGGCCACCAGCTGGCGAACGCCCTGCGCTTCCATGTCCTTGCCGAGGCCGCGCGCAATGACTTCGCCGCGCTCCATCACGAGGTAGTCGTCGGCCAGTTCCTGGGCAAAGTCGTAGTACTGCTCGCACAGCACGATGGCCATGTCGCCGCGGTCGGCCAGCATGCGGATGACGCGCCCGATGTCCTTGATGATGCTGGGCTGAATGCCTTCAGTGGGCTCGTCGAGGATCAGCAGCCGCGGCTTCGGCGCCAGCGCACGCGCGATGGCCAGCTGCTGCTGCTGCCCGCCGGAGAGGTCGCCGCCCCTTCGGTTGATCATCTGCTTGAGCACGGGGAACAGCTCGTACAGCTCCGAAGGGATGGGCGTGCTGCCGCTCTTGTAGGCCAGGCCCATGCGCAGGTTTTCCTCGACGGTGAGCCTGGCGAAGATCTCTCTTCCCTGGGGGACGAAGCCGATGCCTGCTCTTGCCCTGTCGTAGGGCGTGGCTTTCTGGATCGGCTTGCCTTCGAGTTCGATGCTGCCGCTCTTGATGGGCACCAGGCCCATGAGGGACTTCAGCAGCGTGGTCTTGCCTACGCCGTTGCGCCCCAGCAATACGGTGACCTTGCCCAGGGTTGCCTGAAAGCTCACGTCCCTGAGGATGTGGGAGCCGCCGTAGTACTGGTGGATGTTTTTTACTGTCAGCATGGGTTCGGTTCCTCAGCGGCCCAGGTAGACCTCGATCACGCGCTCGTCGGCCTGCACTTCATCGAGCGTGCCCTGAGCCAGCACGGAGCCGTCGCACAGCACGGTGACGATCTCGGAGATGGTGCGGATGAAGCTCATGTCGTGCTCCACCACCATCAGCGAATGCTTGCCCTTGAGCGTGAGGAACAGCTCCGCCGTGCGGGCGGTTTCCTCGTCGGTCATGCCGGCCACGGGCTCGTCGAGCAGCAGCAGCTTCGGGTCCTGCATCAGCAGCATGCCGATCTCCAGCCACTGCTTCTGGCCGTGACTCAGGTTGCCTGCCAGGCGCGACACGCTGTCGGCGAGGTGAATGGTCTCCAGCACCTCGGCGAGGCGGTCGCTCTGCGCCGAGTCGAGCTTGAAGAGCATCGAAGCGCGCACGCCCTTGTTGGTCTTCAAAGCGAGCTCGAGGTTCTCGAACACCGTCAGGTGCTCGAACACCGTCGGCTTCTGGAACTTGCGGCCGATGCCCAGCTGCGCAATGTCGGCCTCGCGGTGGCGCAGCAGGTCGATGGTGCTGCCGAAGAACACGGTGCCCGAGTCGGGCCGCGTCTTGCCGGTGATGATGTCCATCATCGTCGTCTTGCCCGCACCGTTGGGGCCGATGATGCAGCGCAGCTCACCCGGCGCGATGTCCAGCGACAGCTTGTTGATGGCCTTGAAGCCGTCGAAACTCACGCTCACGTCTTCCAGGTACAGGATGCGGCCGTGCGTGACGTCCACTTCGCCCGGCGTGACGTGGCGGCCGAAGTCGGCGCTGCGGCCGCCAGATTCGGTATTGCCGCTGTCGTAAGGCAGGCCGTGGGCACGCGCGGCGCGCTCGGCACCGGCTTCCATCAGATCGGGCGTCATGCGCGTGCTCCCTTCGGTTCGGCGGCCAGCGGCGCGAGCAGCGACTCAGGCTCCATGCCTTGCGCGGCCGCGAGGGCGCGTTGCGCTTCTTCGCGGCCATCGCTCACGGCGGCAGCGGGCGTCTTCTCGCGAGACATCCACTTGCGTACCAACCCCACGATGCCGTTCGGCAGGAACAGCGTGACAGCAATGAACAGCGCACCCAGAAAGTACAGCCAGTACTCCGGGTAGGCCACGGTGAGCCAGCTCTTGGCGCCGTTGACGATGAAGGCGCCGATGATCGGCCCGATCAGCGTGGCGCGCCCGCCCACCGCCGCCCAGATCGCGATCTCGATGGAGTTGGCCGCGCTCATTTCGCCCGGGTTGATGATGCCCACCTGCGGCACGTACAGCGCACCGGCCACGCCGCACATGACGGCGGAGATGACCCAGATCGTGAGCTTGTAGGGCAGCGGGTTGTAGCCCGAGAACATCACGCGCGTTTCCGCGTCGCGAATGGCCTGCAGCACGCGGCCGAACTTGCTGCCGATGAGCCACTTGGCGAACAGGAAGAAGCCCAGCAGCGTGATGCCAGTGAGCGCGAACAGCGTCATGCGCATTTCCTGCGTGGCGATCGGAATGTTCAATATGCGCTTGAAGTCGGTGAAGCCGTTGTTGCCGCCGAAGCCCGTCTCGTTGCGGAAGAACAGCAGCATGGCCGCGAAGGTCATGGCCTGCGTGATGATCGAGAAATACACGCCCTTGATGCGCGAGCGGAAGGCGAAGAAGCCGAACACGAAGGCGATGATGCCGGGCACCGCCACGATCATCACCAGCGTCATGACGAAGCTGCCGCTGAAGGTCCAGTGCCAGGGCAGTTCCTTCCAGTCGAGGAACACCATGAAGTCGGGCAGGTCGCTCTTGTAGTTGCCGTCGCGTCCGATCTGGCGCATGAGATACATGCCCATCATGTAGCCGCCGAGCGCAAAGAACATGCCGTGGCCCAGCGACAGGATGCCGGTGTAGCCCCAGATCAGGTCCATGGCCAGCGCGCAGATGGCGTAGCACATGATCTTTCCGACCAGCGCCACGGCGTAGTCGCTCATGTGCAGCGGGCTGTCGGCGGGTACCCAGATGTTGAGCACCGGCGCCACCGCGCACACCACGATCAGCGCGACGAAGAAGGCCGTCCAGCCCTTGCCGCTCAGCAGCGGTCCCTTGGTGGGTAGTACGACTTTGCTCATGCCTCTGCACTCCGGCCTTTCATCGCGAAGATGCCTTGAGGGCGCTTCTGGATGAAGATGATGATGAAAACGAGCACCGCGATCTTGGCGAGCACCGCGCCCGCCCAGCCTTCGATGAACTTGTTGAGAATGCCCAGCCCCAGCGCCGCATACACGGTGCCCGCGAGCTGGCCCACGCCGCCCATCACGACCACCATGAAGCTGTCGACGATGTAGCTCTGGCCCAGGTCAGGGCCGACGTTGCCGATCTGGCTCAGCGCGCAGCCCGCCAGGCCCGCGATGCCCGAGCCGAGCGCGAAGGCGTAGGTGTCGATGCGGGCGGTGTTCACGCCCATGCAGGAAGCGATGGGACGGTTCTGCGTGACGCCGCGCACGAACAGGCCCAGGCGCGTGCGGCCGATGAGCCAGCCCATGGCGAGCAGCACCAGCACCGCGAAGATGATGATGCCGATGCGGTTCCACGGCAGCGTGACGTTGCTCAGCATGGTGAAGCCGCCGCTCATCCAGCCGGGGTTTTCCACGCCCACGTTCTGCGCACCGAACAGCGTGCGCACCAGCTGCTGCAGCATCAGGCTGATGCCCCAGGTGGCCAGCAGCGTCTCGAGCGGGCGCCCGTACAGGAAGCGGATGACGCCGCGCTCCAGCACCGCGCCCACCAGCGCCGAGGCCATGAACGACACCGGAATGGCAGCCACCAGGTACCAGCCGAAGGCCGACTCCGGCAGGTATTTCTGGAAGATGCCCTGCATCACGTAGGTGGCGTAGGCGCCGATCATCATCAGCTCGCCGTGCGCCATGTTGATGACGCCCATGAGGCCGTAGGTGATGGCAAGGCCCAGGGCGGCCAGGAGCAGCACCGAACCCAGGCTGATGCCGCTGAAGACGGCGTTGATGCGGTCGCCCCAGACCAGCGAGCTGTCGATGCTGGCAATGGAGGCGACGATGGCCGCCTTGACGTCGGCCTCGGTCTCGTCGGCCAGGCGCTGGTTGAGCAGCAGCTTGGTGTCGGGGTTGCGGTTGTTGCCCAGCTCCTTGGCGGCGGCGAGGCGCTTGGCCTTGTCGGCGCTGGTGAGCATGCCGGCGGCGCGCACGAGTTCGAGCTGCGCCCGGATCTTCGGGTTGGTCTCGGCGGCCAGCGCCTTGTCGACCATCGGAATGCGCGACTCGTCGGGGTCCTTGAACAGGGCCTGCGCGGCTTCCGCGCGCACCGCGTCGTCCTTGCTGGTGAGCTTGAGCGCGGCTTGCGCGGCGTCGAGCGCGCCGCGCATGAGGTTGTTGTTGACGACGTCTCCGGCGGTGTCGGGCACCTTCAGTTCGGTGCCGGTGACGGGGTCGTAGCCTTTGTCGTCCTTCATCACGAAGACCTTGTCTTCGGTGTACTTGACCGCGTCGTCGGACATGGCCTGGATGAAGGCGGCAGTCTTGTCGTCGGCCGTGAGCACGGCCTTGTTGAGCGCGGCGATGCGGGCTTCGGACTCGCCGGAGGCGATGGCCCGGGCTTCGTCGGCGGTCAGCGCGTGGGCGGCCGTTGCCATGAGCAGCATGGCGGCGAGTGCGCAGTGAAGGGTTCGTCGAAGCATGGTGAAAGTGGAAGTTGGGTTTTGGCTCCCTCCCCTTCCGGGGGAGGGTCGGGGTGGGGGCACGCGGCGCCCGGACAAGCGCAGTGCTCGAATCGACCACCGCAGCCCCCACCCCTGCCCTCCCCCAGCGGCGGGGAAGGGAGAAACACACTTACATCGACTTGCCAGCCGGGTAATCCGGCTTCTTGTCGTTGCCTTCGATGTACGGGCTCCACGGCTTGGCCTTGACCGGGCCCGGCGTCTTCCACACCACGTTGAACTGCCCGTCGGCCTTGATCTCGCCGATGAACACGCTCTTGTGCAGGTGGTGGTTCTTCTCGTCCATCTTCGACACGATGCCCGAGGGCGCGGTGAAGGTCTGGCCGGCCATGGCGGCGATCACCTTGTCGGTGTCGGTCGACTTGGCCTTCTCCACGGCCTGCTTCCACATGTGGATGCCGATCCAGGTGGCTTCCATCGGGTCGTTGGTGAGCGGCTTGTCCTTGTGGCCGGCGATGTTCTTGGCCTTGGCGTAGTCGCTCCACTGCTTGATGAACGCGGTGTTGGTCGGGTTCTTGATCGACATGAAGTAGTTCCATGCAGCCAGGTGGCCCACCAGCGGCTTGGTGTCCACGCCGCGCAGTTCTTCCTCACCCACCGAGAAGGCAACCACGGGCACGTCCTTGGCCTTCAGGCCGGCGTTGCCGAGTTCCTTGTAGAAGGGCACGTTGGAGTCGCCGTTGATGGTCGACACCACGGCCGTCTTGCCGCCGGCAGAGAACTTCTTGATGTCGGCGACGATGGTCTGGTAGTCGCTGTGGCCGAAGGGGGTGTACTTTTCGTCGATGTCGGTGTCCTTCACGCCCTTGCTCTTCAGGTAGGCGCGCAGGATCTTGTTGGTGGTGCGGGGGTACACGTAGTCGGTGCCCAGCAGCACCCAGCGCTTGGCGCCGCCGCCTTCCTTGCTCATCAGGTAGTCGACGGCCGGAATGGCTTGCTGGTTGGGTGCCGCGCCCGTGTAGAACACGTTCTTGGAGAGCTCTTCACCTTCGTACTGCACGGGGTAGAACAAGAGGCCGTTCATTTCCTCGACCACCGGCAGCACCGACTTGCGCGACACCGAGGTCCAGCAGCCGAAGATCACCGAGACCTTGTCCTGGCCGAGGAGCTGCTTGGTCTTTTCGGCGAACAGGGGCCAGTTGGAGGCGGGGTCGACGATCACGGGCTCGAGCTGCTTGCCCAGCACGCCGCCCTTCTTGTTGATGTCTTCGATGGCCATCAGCACCGTGTCTTTCAGCACGGTTTCCGAGATGGCCATCGTGCCCGACAGCGAGTGCAGCACGCCGACCTTGATGGTGTCGGCGGCAAATGCGGGCGCAGCAGAAATGCTGGCCAGCGCGACGGCGGCGGTGAGCGCCTTGAGTGTGAAACGACGTTGCATGTGGACTCCTGCTCCGGGGTGGGTTGAACCTGTCGCCAGCGCTGTGCTGGCGTGGAGAGGAGTCTGCGGAATGCACCATCAAGGTGAAATACGCCGGGTGGCGTACACGGAGGTACTCAGCCGGTTCGCGCCGTTCAACGAATTCAGGCGGGCGGCGGCGCGGGGTACTTCTGCGCGTTCAGCACCATCTTGCTTCTGGCCGCCTCGATCACGTCGATGCCGAGCTTGTCGGCCAGCTGCAGCAGGTAGAGCAGGACATCGGCGATCTCGGTGCCGATCTCGGCGCGCTTGTCGGCCGGCAGCGAGCGGCTCTGCGCCTCGGTGAGCCACTGGAAGTGTTCGAGCAGCTCGGCGGCTTCCACCGACAGCGCGGAGGCGAGGTTCTTGGGGGAGTGGTACGGCTCCCAGTTGCGCGCCTGGGCGAAGTCGCGCAGGGCTTGGGTGAGCGATTGCAATTCGTTGGTCATGGCTCGTGTGCGCAGGGGTTACAAAAGCCCATTTTGGGCTTTAAACTACCCAAAATGGGTAAATCTCCATCACCGACGCCGGAGACCGGGAAGTCCGCAGGCTTGGCGGACGCTCTGTTCACGACCACGCAGCAACGCGTGCTCGGCTATCTCTTCGGTCAACCGGATCGAAGCTTCTTCTTCACCGAATTGACCAAGCTTACCGGCGCAGGCTCCGGCGCCGTGCAGCGCGAGCTCAAGCAACTGACGGACAGCGGGCTGCTCACGATGTCTCGCGTCGGCAATCAGAAGCACTACCAGGCGAACGCCCAGGCACCGATCTACGAAGAGCTGTGCGGCATCGTGCGCAAGACCTTCGGGCTCGCCGGCCCGCTGTACGAAGCGCTGCAACCATTGGCTGAAAAAATCGAGGCTGCCTTCGTGTTCGGCTCGGTCGCGAAGAAGAGCGACACGGCCGCGAGCGACATCGACCTGCTGCTGATCAGTGAAGAACTTGCGTATTCGGATCTGTTTCTTGCGCTCGACGCAGTGTCGGCGCAACTCGGCCGTACAGTGAACCCGACCCTGTTCACCCAGAAGGAACTCATGCGAAAACACAAGGATGGCGAATCGTTCGTGAGGCGCGTCATGGAACAGCCCAAGCTCTGGGTCATCGGCAACGCGGATGCCCTCCCCGCTTGAAAACCTCTGCGGCCCGACCAAGCCGCTCGCCGCGGAGCCGCCAGACGCCCGCGAATTCGCGGGCCTGATGCGCTCCGGCCTCGCGCGCCTGGCGGATGCCCAGGTGATGCAACTCTCCGTCGAAGGCCGGTTCGATCTGGCTACAACGCAGCACATGCGATGTGCCTCGCGGCGCTGCGCTGGCATGGCTACCGGTCGAGCAACCGCTTCATCGTCTTCCAGGTGCTGCCGCTTACCTTGGCGCTCGGTCCGGAGGTGTGGCGCGTGCTGGCCAAAGGCCACGAGATACGAAACCTCGGCGAATACGAAGGCGATCTGAATGTGGATGAACGCATCGTTCGCGACCTGATCGCCGCGTGCCAGCGCGTGGCCTCGAAGCTGGGCGAGCTCCCGTTGCCGCCCAGCGGCTGACGCCGCTCAGCCCTTCGCCGCAGCCTTGAACTGCGCAGCCGCAAACGCCCACGTCATGCGCGTGGCGTCGGGCCCCGTCGGGTCGCTGAACATCAGCGTGGACGCACCGCCGCTCCACGAGTGGCCCAGCCCCGCGATCTCGCACAGCGTGACCACCGTGCGGCCCTTGCGCTTGAAATCGGTCACGCGCATCGCGCGCCGCTTGCCGCGCTGCATGCCGCGCGGCGGCCCGGGCTTCGCGCCCAGGGCCGTCGCCCACACCACGGCGCTGCTGACGGCATTGCTCGGCGCCACCACGGCGTCGGCATCGCCGTGCAGCACCAGCATCGGCGGCAAGGTGGCGAAGACGGCGGCCGCGCCCATGGCCTTGCCGACCGCGGTGGTGGGCATGGGCGGCACGTTCTGGCCACGCATCGCGCCCAGCGCCGTGGCCGACGACTTCGCAGCCCCGGGCGCCACGCCAGAGTGCATGACAACCGCGCGAAAGCGGTTCGCATAGCGCGTGGCAATCAGCGCCGCCATGCTGGCGCCGGCCGAGAGCCCGACCACCGCCACGCGGTCGCGGTCCACCGGGTAGAGCACGCAGGCCTGGTCGACCGCGGCCATCAGCGTCGCGGCCTCGGCGTCCGCCTTGCCCGAGCGGCGCTCGTACCAGTTCCAGCAGCCTTGCGGATGGGCCAGACGGTCCTGTTCGGGGTAGAGCACCAGGAAGCGCTGGCGCACGGCCAGCGCGTTCATGCGCGTGCTGGCCGCGAAGTCGCGCCCGGTCTGGCCGCAACCGTGCAACATGACCACGAGCGGCAGCTTCTCGCCGGGCGCGAGCTGCAGGTCGGCCGGGCGAAACAGGTGATAGCCCCGCGCCCCGCCCGCCCCCATCGCCATGCCGCTGAGCCAGTCGCCCTTGCCGGGCGGCGGCTTGAGCCGCTGGGCGGCGGCGCGTTGAACCTTGCCCGCAATGCGCTTGCTGCTGGTCAATGTGGCCTTGGTCAGCGCACGCAGGTTGCGCTGGTAAGCGCGGGCGAAGACGGAAGCGGTGGAACGACGGGCCATGGCGCAGTGTGAACGCAAAGCGCCGACCGGCCTAACGGCGACCGCCCGCCGGGGTGCGCCTCAGTAGATTTCCGGAACGATCATGTTGGCCGGCACGGGCTGGCGCAGGTAATCGGCATGGCGCACACGCTCGGGCAACTCGACCGTCGGGTGCGGCACTTCGTTGTAGGGCAGCTGGCCCAGCAGGTGGCTGATGCAGTTCAGGCGTGCCTTCTTCTTGTCGACGGCCTGCACCACCCACCACGGCGCCTCGGGGATGTGGGTGCGCTCCAGCATGATTTCCTTCGCCTTGGTGTATTCCTCCCAGCGGCGGCGGCTTTCCAGGTCCATGGGGCTGAGCTTCCACTGCTTGAGCGGGTCGTGGATGCGGCCGAGAAAGCGCATGTGCTGCTCGTCGTCGGTGATGGAGAACCAGTACTTGATGAGCTTGATGCCCGAGCGCACGAGCATCTTCTCGAACTCGGGCACGGTGCGAAAGAACTCCTCGTACTCGTCGTCGCTGCAAAAGCCCATCACGCGCTCGACGCCGGCGCGGTTGTACCAGCTGCGGTCGAACAGCACCATTTCGCCCGCCGCCGGCAGGTGCGCGGCGTAGCGCTGGAAGTACCACTGCGTGCGTTCGCGGTCGTTGGGCGCCGGCAACGCGGCCACGCGGGCCACGCGCGGATTCAGGCGCTGCGTGATGCGCTTGATGACGCCGCCCTTGCCCGCCGCGTCGCGGCCTTCGAAAAGAATGACCACCTTCTGCTTGCTGTGCTGCACCCAGTCCTGCAGCTTGACCAGCTCGCCCTGCAGGCGGAACAGTTCCTTGAAGTAGGCCTGGCGGGCGGCCTTTTCGGCACTGCTGCTGGCAATGCTGGCGGCGGGGTCGAGCCCGTCGATGTTGCGGTCCTCGATTTCCAGCTCGAGTTCTTCGTCGTAGCTGTCGATCAGGTCGCGGGCAATGCGTTGCATCAGGTCTTCGTGGTCCGGGAGGGCGCTGTTCAGCATCATGGAAAGCTCGAATGGGAAGGCGAAGGAAAAAGCATGCTGCGCTGCACATATGACCGCTGCGTGACGGACGAACGCTCTTTTACAGGTCCCGACACAAAGTTGTCATATGGCCGGAACACCATCCGCGGCATACCAACAGCCTAAAAAATGCCGCCATGAACACCCTCGCCGCCCCCCACGCCGAGATGCCGCCGGCGCCCGCCGCGCACCGGCCCAAGCTCGACGCCAAGCCCGGCCCGGTCACGCTGATCACCTTCGTGGGGCTGCTGGCCGCGGGCCTGCTCTTCACGGCCTGGAGCCTGGTGGGCGACGTCACCGCCTCGGGCGCGCCGGTCACCACGTGGGTGCCTTACATCCTGCTGGGCGTGGCGCTGCTGATTGCGCTGGGCTTCGAGTTCGTCAACGGCTTCCATGACACGGCCAACGCCGTGGCCACCGTCATCTACACCCACTCGCTGCCGCCCAACTTCGCGGTGGTGTGGTCGGGCTTCTTCAACTTCCTGGGCGTGCTGGTGTCCAGCGGCGCGGTGGCCTTCGGCATCATCGCGCTGCTGCCGGTGGAGCTGATTCTCCAGGTGGGCTCGGGCGCCGGCTTTGCGATGGTGTTCGCGCTGCTGATCGCCGCCATCATCTGGAACCTCGGCACGTGGTGGCTGGGGCTGCCGGCCTCGTCCTCGCACACGCTGATCGGTTCGATCATCGGCGTGGGCGTGGCCAATGCGCTGATGCACGGGCGCGACGGCACCAGCGGCGTCGACTGGGCACAGGCCACCAAGGTGGGCTACTCGCTGCTGCTGTCGCCGCTGGTGGGCTTCGGCTGCGCCGCGTTGCTGCTGCTGGCGCTGCGCGCCTTCGTGAAGAACCGCGCGCTGTACGAGGAACCCAAGGGCAGCGCGCCGCCGCCGTGGTGGATCCGCGGCCTGCTGATCCTGACCTGCACGGGCGTGTCGTTCGCGCACGGCTCCAACGACGGGCAAAAGGGCATGGGGCTGATCATGCTGATCCTGGTGGGGACGGTGCCGATGGCCTATGCGCTGAACCGCGCGATGCCCGCCGACGAGACCATCAAGTTCGTGGCCGTGGCCGAGATGGCGCAGAACACGCTGAGCCGCAGCGTACCGACCTCGCTGCCGGCGCTGCAGCCCGCCGCGGCGCGCGACACGCTTTCCACCTATGTGCGCACCCGCGAGTTCACGCCGGCCGTGGTGCCCGCGCTGGCCGCCACCGCCGGCAGCATCGGCGAGCAGGTGCGCAGGCACGGCTCGCTGGCCGCGGTGCCGGCCGAGGCCGTGGCCAACGTGCGCAACGACATGTACCTGGCCTCGGAAGCCATTCGCCACCTCGACAAGAGCGGCGCCGCGAAGTTCGACGCCGAGACGAAGATGCGCGTGAACGCGTTCCGCGAGGAGCTGGACAGCGCCACGCGCTTCATTCCGCTGTGGGTCAAGGTGGCCGTGGCCATTGCGCTGGGCCTGGGCACGATGATCGGCTGGAAGCGCATCGTGGTCACCGTGGGCGAGAAGATCGGCAAGACGCACCTGAGCTACGCCCAGGGCGCCTCGGCCGAACTGGTGGCCATGGTCACCATCGGCGCGGCCGACATGTACGGGCTGCCGGTGTCGACCACGCACGTGCTGTCGTCCGGCGTGGCCGGCACCATGACGGCCAGCGGTTCGGGCCTGCAGATGTCCACGCTGCGCAACCTTGCGCTGGCCTGGGTGCTGACGCTGCCGGTGGCGATGCTGCTGTCGGGGTCGCTGTACTGGCTGTTCACCCGCTTTTTCTGACCACGCACTTTGTCGGCATTCCATGACCTCGCCGCCCAGTCCTATGGCGGCGACGAAGCCGGGCTGATTTCCGGCTACCTGTTCGACGCCTCGGCGCCGGAGCCTGCGCGTGCCATTGACTCTTCGCAGGCTGCGGCGTGGCTGGCTCAGGAGCGCGAACGGGAGTGCACCGCGGACGATCCGGCCTACGTCTGGCTGCACTTCAACCTCAGCCATGCGCATGCGGAGCGCTGGCTGCTGCGGCACGCGAACCTGTCGGACACCTTCTACGAGACGCTGCACGAGGGCCTGCCCTCCACGCGCATCGAGCGCGCGGACGACTCGCTGATCGCCGTCATCAACGACGTGCACTTCGAATTCAGCTTCGAGCCCTCGGACATCTCGACGCTGTGGATCAGCGTGGGCCCCCGCCTGGTGGTCACGGCGCGCACCAAGCCGCTGCGCTCGGTGGATGCGCTGCGCACCGCGGTGAAGGCGGGCGACGCGCCGCGCTCGAGCACGGAGCTGCTCGAACATCTGCTGCGCGCACAGGCCGACGTGCTGGTGAAGATCGTGCGCGGCGTCACCTCGCGCATCGACCGCATCGAAGACGAGCTGCTCGCCGGCCGGCTGGACCACAAGCGCGCGCGCCTGGGCGTGCTGCGGCGCCTGCTGGTGCGGCTGCAGCGCCTGCTGGCACCCGAGCCGGCCGCCCTCTTCCGCCTGCTGCAGGGCCCGCCGGCCTGGATGTCCGAGGCCGACGCGCAGGAACTGCGCGGCTCGACCGAAGAGTTCTCGGTGGTGCTGCGCGACATGCAGGCGCTGCAGGAGCGCATCAAGCTGCTGCAGGAAGAAATTGCCGCCAACGTGAACGAGGACAACAACCGCAGCCTGTTCGTGCTGACGGTGGTCACGGTGCTGGCGCTGCCGATCAACATCCTGGCCGGCCTGTTCGGCATGAACGTGGGCGGCATTCCGCTGGCCGATCACAAGCACGGCTTCTGGATCGTGGTCGCCATCGTGGCCACCTTCACCGCGGTGGCGGCATGGGCGGCTTTTCGCAAGAAGCGCTGAGCCGCATGCAGCGGTGCGGTAATGCTATTTATTTAGTAGCACATGGCGCAGCATCCATGCGCCCGCACCGATGTTCCAGACCCCATAGAATGCAGGGGTGTCCTCCATACTCAACGCCGATCTTCACTGCCACTCCGTGGTCTCCGACGGCACGTTGACGCCCGAGGAGCTGGCCGCGCGCGCAGCCGCCAACGGGGTCGAGCTCTGGGCCCTCACCGACCACGACGAGGTGGGCGGCCAGCACCGCGCCGCTGCGGCGGCCCGCGCGAACGGCATGCGCTACCTCACGGGCACCGAGATCTCGGTGACCTTCGCGAACGAAACGGTGCACATCGTCGGCCTGGGCTTCGACCCCGACGACGCTGCCATGTCGCAGGGCCTGTACGACACGCGCGGCGGCCGCGGCAAGCGCGCGCAGGAAATGTCCGAGGGGCTGGCCAAGGTCGGCATCCAGGGCGCCTACGAAGGCGCGCTGCGGTTCGTGGGCAACCCCGAGCTCATCTCGCGCACGCACTTCGCGCGCTTTCTGGTCGAACAAGGCCACTGCCGCGACACCCCCGAGGTGTTTCGCAAATACCTCACCGAAGGCAAGCCCGGCTACGTGCCGCACCGCTGGGCCTCGCTGAAGGACGCAGTGCACTGGATCACCGCCGCCAAGGGCATGGCCGTCATTGCGCACCCGGGCCGCTACAAGTTCACGGCCAACGAGGAATACGCGCTGTTCCTCGAATTCCAGGCGCACGGCGGCAAGGCGATCGAGGTAGTCACCGGCAGCCACACGCCGGCTGAATTTGTCGAGTACGCCGACAAGGCGCTCGAGTTCGGTTTCGCCGCCTCGCGCGGCAGCGATTTCCACAGCCCCGACGAAAGCCACTGCGACCTGGGCAAGCTGCCGCCGCTGCCCGGTGCACTCACTCCTGTGTGGGAACTGCTCGGCGACCGCATCCAGCAGTGAGCCAGAGCGCGCGGCCCGGCAGCGACAGTGCGGCAACCGTTGCGCTGGCCAATGCACGCGCCGCCGAGCAGGAAAGCCGCAGCCGGGAGTCCGAACGCATCCTCGCGGGCATCGGCCTGGTGATCCTGGCGGTGGCCTGCTTCGCCACGCTCGACACCGCCACCAAGTTTTCCACCCTCGGCGTGCCGATCCTCATGGGTGTGTGGTTCCGCTACGCCTTCCAGGCCGTGGCGACCACGCTGGTGCTGCTGCCGCTGCACGGCACCGCGCTGCTGCGCACGCGCCATCCGCGCTACCAGGTGCTGCGCGGGGCGCTGCTGCTGGCGTCGAGCGTGTTCGCCTTCTTCAGCCTGCGCTACATGCCGCTGGCCGAGTTCACGTCGATCGTGCTGATCGCGCCGCTGGTGATCACGCTGCTGGCGGCCACCACGCTCAAGGAACACGTGTCGCCGCTGCGCTGGACGCTGGTGGCCGGCGGCTTCGCGGGCACGCTCGTGATTCTTCGTCCGGGCGGCAGCGCCTTCAGCTGGGCCGTCTTGCTGCCGCTGGGGCTGGTGCTGACCAACGCCTGGTTCCAGGTGCTCACCAGCAAGCTCGCGCAGACCGAGAACCCGCTGACCATGCACTTCTACACCGGCTGGGTCGGCACGCTGATCGCCTCGGTGGCGGTGCCCTTCGCGTGGACGGCGCTGCCCTCGTGGGAATGGTGGGCGCTGCTGTGTCTCATGGGTTTCATGGGCACGGTGGGACACTTCATGCTGATCCTGGCCTACCAGCGCGCGCCGGCGTCCACGCTCACCCCTTATCTTTATGCGCAGATCGCGTTCGCGATGCTGGGCGGCTGGCTCATCTTCTCGCATGTGCCCGACCGCTTCTCGCTCATCGGCATGGCGATGATCGCGGTCTGCGGCGCCGCCGGCGCCTGGCTCACGGTGCGCGAGCGCCGCGTGCCCATAGAACCTGCGGAGTCATGAGCCCCCACGCTCGGCACTTCGTGTCCTCGCTGCCCCCCAAGGGGGCCGCTCGCGCCTTGGGGCGGCCCGGCGGCGCTCGGTTCCCGGTTGTATCGAGGTCAAGTATGTTCAACCATTCCTCCAGGTAATCATGGCCCAGTACTTCGAAGTCCACCCCGAAAACCCCCAGCAGCGCCTGCTCAAGCAGGCCGTGGCGCTGCTCGCGCGCGGCGAGATCGTGGCCGTGCCCACCGACTCCAGCTACGCGCTGGCCTGCCACCTCGACGACAAGGACGCGGTCGACAAGCTGCGCCGCATCCGCCAGGTCGACGACAAGCACCACCTCACGCTGCTGTGCCGCGACCTGAGCGAACTGGCCAACTACGCGCGCGTCGACAACAAGCAGTACCGCCTGCTGAAGGCCGCCACGCCCGGGCCCTACACCTTCCTGCTCGAAGCCACCAAGGAAGTGCCGCGCCGCGTGAGCCATCCGCAGCGCAAGACCATCGGCCTGCGCGTGCCCGACCACACGGTGCTGCTGGAGCTGCTGGCGCTGCACGGCGCGCCGCTGCTGGCCACCACGCTGATCGCGCCCGGCGAGACCGAGGCAATGAACGACGCCGCCGAGATTCGCGAGCGCTTCGAAAAGCAGGTCGGCGGCGTCATCGATGCCGGCGCCTGCCCGTCGCAGCCCACGACCGTGGTCGACCTCACGCCCATGGGCACGGGCGACGAGCCGGTCGTGGTGCGCCAGGGGCGCGGTGCATTGGCCGTGCTCGGCCTCTGAAATCGGGGCTGAGAAGCACTCCCGTCTGACACAATCGCCCCGTGGATATTTCCAATCTGATACAGACCGTACTGATCTACGCACTGCCGGTGATCTTCGCGATCACCGTGCACGAGGCGGCTCACGGCTATGTGGCGCGCCATTTCGGCGACAACACGGCCGAGGTCATGGGACGCGTCACCCTCAACCCGCTCAAGCACATCGACCCCATCGGCACCATCCTGATGCCGCTGATGCTGTACTTCGCAACCTCGGGTGCCTTCCTTTTCGGCTATGCCAAGCCGGTGCCCGTCAACTTCGGGCGGCTGCGCCATCCGAAGCGCGACATGATCTGGGTGGCGCTGGCCGGGCCGGTGTCCAATTTCATCCAGGCCATCCTGTGGGCAGTGGCGCTGATCGCCATGGTGGCGGCCGGCGTCGATGAAACCTTTTTCATCAAGATGGCGCAGGGCGGCATTCTGGTCAACCTGGTGATGTGGGCCTTCAACCTGTTCCCGCTGCCTCCGCTCGACGGCGGCCGCGTGCTGGCGGGCCTGCTGCCCAACGGCCCGGCGCAGCAGTTCCTGGCACGCATCGAGCCCTACGGCTTCTTCATCGTGATGGGCCTCGTCATCGCCGGCGTGGTCAGCAACTACTGGCTGCGCCCGCTGATGGACGTGGGCTACTACGTCATCAACATGCTCATCACCCCGCTCAAGGCATTGCTGCTCTAGGTTCTTCTTTTTCGCTCCATGGCTACGTCTTCCCAAGCTCCCCTGCGCGTCCTGACCGGCATCACCCCGTCGGGCACGCCGCACCTCGGCAACTACGTCGGCTCGATCCGCCACTCGGTGCGGCAAAGCGTCGCGCCCGGCGTGCAGAGCTTCTTCTTCCTGGCCGACTACCACGCGCTCATCAAGGTGCAGGAGCCGGCGCTGATCCAGCGTTCCACCCTCGAAATCGCGGCCAGCTGGCTGGCCTGCGGCCTCGACCCAGAGCGCGTGACCTTCTACCGCCAGTCGGACGTTCCCGAGATTCCCGAGCTGACCTGGTTCCTCACCTGCGTCACCGGCAAGGGCGTGCTCAACCGCGCGCATGCCTACAAGGCGCAGCTCGACAAGAACGTGGCCAAGGGCGAGGACCCCGACGCCGACGTGTCGGCCGGCCTGTTCATGTACCCGGTGCTGATGGGCGCCGACATCCTGATGTTCAACGCCCACAAGGTGCCGGTGGGACGCGACCAGGTGCAGCACATCGAGATGGCGCGCGACATGGCGCAGCGCTTCAACCACCAGTACGGCGAGCACTTCACGCTGCCCGATGCCGAGATCGACGACGCCGTCGCCACCCTGCCCGGCCTGGACGGCCGCAAGATGAGCAAGAGCTACGGCAACACGATCCCGCTGTTCGCACCGCGCGCGCAGTTGCAAAAGCAGATCGCCAGCATCGTGACCGACTCGCGCGCGCCCGGCGAGCCCAAGGACACCGAGGGCTCGGCCCTGTTCCAGATCTACCAGGCCTTTGCCAGCGCCGAGGAAACCGAGGCGTTGCGCAAGGCCTACGCCGAGGGCATCGGCTGGGGCGACGCCAAGCACACGCTGTTCGAGCGCATCGACCGCGAAGTGGCGCCGCTGCGCGCGCGCTACGACGCGCTGATGAACGACCCGGCCGAGATCGAGCGCATCCTGCTCATCGGTGCCGAGAAGGCCCGCGCGCTGTCGAAGCCGTTCATGACGAGCCTGCGCCATGCCGTGGGCCTGCGCAACCTCGCGGCGGGCAAGGACAAGGCCGGCGCCAAGGCGGCCAAGGTTGCAAAGCCCAGCTTCAAGCAGTACCGCGAGAAGGCCGACGGCCTCTTCTATTTCAAGCTGCTGGACGCGCGCGGCGAGACCCTGCTGCAAAGCCGTGGGTTCGCGTCGCCGCAGGAAGCGGGCCGTACCATCGCGCTCTTGCAGGCGCAGCGCGGCGAGGCATTGACCGCGCTGGCCGACCAGCTGGAACCCATCGACACGACCGAAGGAACACGCGCCATCACCGAGGCGCTGGAGGCACTGGTGGAGGCAACGCCCACCCACCAAGGGAGTTGACCCGGCCAAGCCCATCGGCTTGCCTGCCGGTGAGCAGAAAAAGAGAAGACGGTGCGATCACAAAGGAAGAAAACATGAGCATTTATGTCATCGACGACCACCCCCTGATGCGCGACGCGATCGTGATGGTCCTGCGGCGCCTGCGTCCGGCCGAGAACATCGTCGAGCTCGAGCGCCTCGACAAGCTCGCGGGCTCGGTGCAGCAGCGTGGCGCGCCCACGCTCTTCTGCCTGGACCTGAAGCTGCCGGACACCAACGGCGTGTCGGGCGTGATTGCGGTCAAGCAGGTCTATCCGAACGTGCCGATCGCCGTGTACTCGGCCGCACCGGCTGCCGACATGGAAGACGCCTGCATCGAGGCCGGCGCGGACACCTACATCGAGAAGTCGGCCAGCTCCAACGAGCTGGCGGCCGCCCTTCGCGGCCTGCTGATGGCAGGTTCGGAAGAAGAGGAAACCGACATACCGGCCGCCAACAGCGGCAAGCTGTCGAAGCGCCAGACGCAGCTGATCGCCATGCTCGACAAGGGCATGAGCAACCGCGACATCGCCACCGACCTGGAGATCAGCGAACACACTGTGAAGGTGCACCTGTGGCGCCTGTTCCGCCGCCTGGGCGTGAAGAGCCGCACGCAGGCCTTGCATTACGCGCGCACGAACGGGCTGCTTTCCTGACCTTCAGGCTTCGCGCGCTGCGTCGCATCGCTTCTCCCGGGCCCCCTTGCAGGGGCACCACCTGAGCCCCGGCGAAACCGGCTCCCCGGTGCAGGAAAGAAAAACCGCGCACAACGGCGCGGTTTTTTTATGCGCGCTCCTGTCCGGGCTAGCCGCCCGACGCCGTCACCCGCGCCTGCGCCACCGCCTCGTCGGCATCGTGCAGCGCCACGCGGAACACGCTGCCGCTGCCCACGCGCGAACGCACGCTCACAGGGTGCCCCAGCACGTGCGACAGCCGCGCCACGATGGCCAGGCCGAGGCCGAAGCCGTCGGAGGTGCCGGCATGGTCGGCCACCTTGTAGAACTCCAGGAACACGTCGCGCAGGTGCTCGGGCGCAATGCCGATGCCGGTGTCCCACACCTCCACGCGCAGGCCGTCGCGGGTATGGCGCGCGGCCAGCAGCACGCCGCCTTCACTCGTGTATTTGATGGCGTTGGCCAGCAGGTTGCCGATCATGCGGCGCACGCGGATCGGGTCGGTCAGGAACGAGCCCTCGCACACGTGCACGCGGAAGTCGAGGCCGCGGCTTTCCGCCACCGGGCGGTACTGCAGCTCCAGGTCGTGCAGCAGTTCGGGCACGTCGACCCGTTCCACGTGCAGGCGCACCTGGCCCGAGTCGATGCGCGCCAGGTCGAACATCGAGTCGAACAGCGCATTCACCGCGTGCGTGGCGCGCACGATCTTCGGCGCGAGTTCCAGCACCAGCTCCGGCTCGTTGCGCAGCCAGTCGGCGTACAGCGACAGCGCCAGCACCGGTTGGCGCATGTCGTGCGCGGCGCTGGCCAGGAAGCGGTTCTTCATGGCCACGGCCGACACCGCCGCCTGGCGCTGCTGGGTCAGCGACTTGATCAGGATGTGGTTGTGAAACAGCAGCTCCAGGCTGTTGCGCGCGGTCTCGTGGATGTGCCGGCCGGCACGCAGCAGCAGGAACCAGTGCAGCACGGGCAGCACCGGCATCAGGTAGCCGTACTGGAACTGCGGGTGCTGCATCTGCAGGCTGATCATGCGCAGCACCACCGCGCCGAGCATCGTGATGAACAGGGTGTTGACGTAGCGCTTGAGCAGCGGCGGGTGCAGCGCCAGCCCGTTGAGCGGAAAGGTGCCCACGCCGGCCACGATGAGCCAGCTCATGAACTGGTTGACCTGCGGCGAACGCTCGAAGAACAGCAGCACCGAGAAGCCCCAGACCACCGCGCTGGTGCTCCAGACGAAGCCGTAGCGCTCGGTGAACTGCTGCTGCGCCAGGGCGCTGCGCCCGGCGTAACGCACTGCGTAGACGCGCGCTCCCCAGGCGCGGCAGGCGGTGGCCAGAATGCCGGCCACCAGCCAGGTGAACAGCTCCCAGCGGGCCGCATAGCCCCAGTTCAGCCCGACCATCGCCGGCATCAGCAGCGCGGACACCAGGTACGACCCCTTCGCGGAGCGCATCAGGCTGCGGATGAGCTCGCCGCGGACCCACGATTCGGCCTCGTCGGCCGAAGCCGGGGCGGGAGTCAAGCTGGCGATCGACGCATTGGCCATGGGGCGCACGATCCTTGTTGATCAGGCGACAAAGAAAACCCCGTGTCTGTCGACCATGGGCGCGAAAGCGGCGATCTTACCGGGCTGTACGCCATTGTTTCACCGGGTAACAATCAAACACCACCCGTGATAATCCTGGGCCGTCCTGCGAAAAATTCCTTTCGCGATCCGGACGGGAACAAGCTCTGTGTCTGCTGCCACGCTCCCGGCTGATCCCGGTTCCTTCCCGTCACACCTGCCCCTCCCCGACATGCTGAACAACCTGACCCCCTTCCTCATTCACTGGGCCATCACGGCCGTCTCGCTCTGGGTGGCGAGCCATCTCTTTCGCGGACTGAAGTTCGACAGCACCGGAGCGCTGGTGGTGTCCGCGCTGCTGCTGGGCCTGGCCAACGCCGTGGTGAAGCCGCTGCTGATCGTGCTCACGCTGCCGCTGACGCTGGTGACCTTCGGGCTGTTCCTGCTGGTCATCAACGCGCTGATGATCCTGCTGGTGGCGGCGCTGGTGAAGGGGTTCCGGGTGTCGGGCTTCTGGACGGCGCTGTTCGCGAGCATCTTCATCTCGCTGCTGAGCATCGTCATCGGCTCCTTCGTGACGAGCAACGATCCGGCGGAAAAGGTGCAGATGCCGCAGAGCGGGAACTGGCTCTGATTCGCTGAGCGCTCGCCCGGCGGGGTTCTTTTTCAGGGCATGGGCACGCCCCGAACCCGGCCTGTTGCCGTACGAGCGCGTGCCCCGCCATCCCATGTTCTGCGGAGAGACAGCGCCCGGCCGCTCCCTAAGATGCGCCTCACCCCGGCCCGCAGACCGGAGCGCAGAAAGAGGAGCCCCATGAAAATCGCCTTCGCCTCGTGCATGAACCTCCAACCCGGCCATGCGCAAGCGGTCTGGGAACGCATCGCGGCGCACCAGCCCGACTACCTCTTTCTGCTCGGCGACCAGATCTACATGGACTTCTTTCCCCACCTGGGGGAGCCCAGACAGTGGGCCGACGCCTACTTCGGGCAGGTCATGGCCGAGAAGTACACCGCGCAATGGAACACGCCGGGCTTCAAGGAGCTGTTCGCCAGCATGCGCGCGAAACAAGGCCCGCAAGGCGGCGTGTACGGCACCTGGGACGACCATGACTTTGCCTGGAACAACGCGAGCGGCACGCAAGTCAGCGCCACCAAGAAAGACATTTCACGCGCGCTGTTCGCGCAGTTCATGCGCATCGACCCGCCGGTCGCCGGCCTGTACTACTCGGTGCCGCTGAGCCATGAGGGCCAGCGGATCGGCAGGGCCATCTTTCTCGACACGCGCTGGTACAGCGAGGAGCCGGGCGACCAGAACACGCTGCTCGGCGAAGCGCAGTTCGCGTTCCTCGCGCAGGAACTGCAGGCGGAAAACGGCTTCATCCTCATCTGCGCGGGCATGCCGATTCGCGCCACCGGCAACGGCTGGATGCGCTATCGCGACGAGTACGCCAGGTTTCGCCAGCTCATCCAGGGGCGCAAGATCATCTTCCTGTCGGGCGACATCCACGAGAACGCCTTCCTGCCACCGGCGGGCGCCACGAAGATGTTCGAGGTCATCTCTTCGGGCGCCTGCGTCACCAAGTACAAGCTCGTCGGCACGCGCGAGAACTTCGGCATCCTCGACTACACGCCGGCGGCCACCGACATCCGGCTGTTCGACAAGAACGGGCTCGAACACCACGACGTGATCGACAACGCCACGTTCGAGCACGAGGAACTGCGGTAACGAAGCAGGCGGGCTGCGCGCCCTACTTGCCCCACACCGTCTTGTACTGGTTGCGATACCCATTGTCCGGGTCGAACACGTTCTTCGGCCCGCCGTCCTTGCCGACGTTGCCCACCGTCACCAGGTGCACCTTGGGCACATAGCCCGACCACTTCTCCTTGGAGAACGCGCGGTTGAGCTCGTCCACGATCTGCCAGCCCTGCATGTTCAGCGGCTCCGGCACGGTGCCGGCCTGGAAGCGCTGCGTGCGGATGCGCTGGTAGGCGGCCTCGGAGCCGTCGCCGGCCGACACTGCCTTGGGCGCGCCGTCGCCCTTCTTGCCCGCCGACGTGAGCGAGGGGCCCATGAAGTCGAAGTACAGGTCGTTGATGGCCAGCGAGTGCGTCCACTTGTCGCCGAAGCGCTGCAGCAGCGAGGTGGTGAGCTGCGGCATGCGCGTGGAGCTTTCGGAGATGGGGCTGTCCTCGAAGCTCAGCACCGTGCAGCCGCCGCACTTCTTGATGACCGCCTCCATGGCGCGCGCCTTGTACAGGGCAATGGCGTACTGCGAGTCGGTGAAGATCACCACGCCCGCCTTGCCGCCCGAGTCGGCCACCACCCACGAGGCCGCGACATCGGCCACGTCGTCGGTCACGGTGGTCACGTTGGCGAACAGGCCGGCCTTGTCGTTGGGGCCGGGCTGCTCGCCCGAGTGCCAGCCGACCAGCGGAATGCCCGAGGTGGCCGCGCCCGAGAACGCGGCCTTCTGCTCGGTGGTGTCGAAGCCGCCGACCACGATGCCCGCCGGCTTCACGGCCAGCGCCTGGTTGAGCGCCGCGGTGCGCCCGCTGACCGTGCCCTGCCCGTCGATGACGCGCACCGTCCAGCCGATGGCGCGCGCCGCCTCCTCCACGCCCTTGCTCACGCCCACGATGCCGCCGTTCTTCATGTCGCCCGCCACGAAGACGATGGTCTTGCCGGCCACGGCCTTGGGGCCGGTGGTGGGGCCGTCCCACTTCTCCTTGGTCATGGTCGCGACCTCGACCTTCTTCTTCGCGGCGTCCAGAAAGTCGTCGGCCATGGCCTTGGGCGCCAGCGTGGCGGCGCACAGGGCCAGCACGGCGGCGGCCGTGCGTGCGTGAACACTCTTCTTCATTGCTTGTCTCCAGTCGTTGTGGTGAATCGCCGTCGTCATTTCGACGGCGCGGGGGAAACAGGTTGCACCTGCGCCGTGGGGTCCGCCTGGTCGAGCTGCCGCTCGGCGATGCGCCGCTTGATCGACCGGTTGCGCCGCTGCTGCGCCCAGCCCGCGATGCCGATGGACACCAGCAGCGTCAGCCCGTTGAAGAGCGGCTCCACATAGAAGGCCCCGCCGAACTGCTGGATGCCCGAGATGCCGATGGCCAGGATGGCCACGCCCACCAGCGTGCCCCACACGTTCACGCGCCCCGGCCGGATGGTGGTGGAGCCCAGGAACGCGCCGACCAGCGCGGGCAGCAGGAACTCGAGCCCCACGCTGGCCTGCCCGATCTGCAGCCGCGACGCCAGCAGCACGCCCGCAAAGCCCGACAGCAGGCCCGACGCGACGAAGGCGCCCATCACATGCTTGCGCACCGCAATGCCGTTGAGCTGCGCCGCCTTCGGGTTCGCGCCGATC
Source organism: Variovorax sp. 10N412 (assembly GCF_056394985.1). Taxonomy (NCBI): domain Bacteria; kingdom Pseudomonadati; phylum Pseudomonadota; class Betaproteobacteria; order Burkholderiales; family Comamonadaceae; genus Variovorax; species Variovorax sp. 10N412. The sequence goes on along the minus strand of NZ_JBFTIO010000004.1, from coordinate 54,420 downwards.
ACGTACAGCGCACGGCCCAGCGGCGTGAACTCGGTGACCACACACAGCGTGACGCTCACCGCGAGCACATAGAAAGCACCGACCGGCAACCCCAGCAGGTTGCCGCCCGCGATGCCGACGAAGCCGTCGGGCAGCTCGCCCACCACCTGGCGCCCGCCGCTGTGCCACATGGCCACCGCGTAGATCACGGTGCCGGTGCCCAGCGTGGCGATGAACGAGTCGATCTGCGCGAGCTCCACCAGCAGCCCGTTGAGCACGCCGAACAGCGCCGCGCACAGCAGCACGACGAGCACCGCCACCGGCCAGGGCAGGCCCAGCTGCGTCTGCAGGCTGATGGCCAGGATGTGCCACAGCACGATGCCGTAGCCCACCGTGAGGTCGATCTTGCCGGTGATCATCGGAATGGTCGCGGCCAGCGCCAGCAACGCGATGACCGACTTGTCGGCCAATATGGCGCGCAGGTTGAACAGCGTCGGAAAGGTGTCGGGCAACAGCACCGAGAACAGCAACGCCAGCGCCACCGTGAGCATCACGAGCCCGTAGACCGGCAGCGCCCGGCCGATGCGCTGCGCAACGGACACGGCCTCGCCGTCGAGGGACTTGTCGGGCTCCAGCGCGGTGGACTTGATGGAACTGCTCATGCGGAAACTTCCTCGCGCGTTGCCGCGCCTGCTGCCAATGCCAGGAGTCTTTCGACCGTGATCGCCTCGCCCGTCAGTTCCGCGGCGATCAGCCCGTCGCGAAACACGAGCACGCGGGTGCACACGGTCGCGATTTCCTCGAAGTCGGTGGAGACGACGACCAGTGCGGTGCCGGCTTGCGCGCGCTCGCGCAGCACGCCGTAGATCTGCCGCTTGGCGCCCACGTCCACGCCCGCGGTCGGCTCCTCGAGCACCACCAGCGGCTTGTCGAGGTGGAACCAGCGCGCCAGCACCACCTTCTGCTGGTTGCCGCCCGAGAGCTGCTGCACCTCGGCCGACGGCGCGGGCGGGTTGATGCCGAAGCGCCGGATGAGGCCCAGCGCGCCCTCGTTCTCGCGGCGCGGCCGGTCGAAGGCCAGGCCGCGATCGCCGTGCAACGCGGCGTTGGGAAACAGGTTCTCCAGCACGCTCATCGCGCCGCAGAGGTTTTCTTCGAGCCGCTCGCCGGCCACGTAGGCCACGCCGGCGCGGATGGCATCGGCCGGGCAGGTGAAGCCGCAGGGCTTGCCGAGCAGCCGCATGCGGCCGGCCGACAGCGGCTCGCGCCCGAAGATCGCGCGGCTGATGGCCTCGTGGCCCGCGCCGCGCAGGCCGACCAGCCCCAGCACCTCTCCGCGATGCACCGCAAGGCTCAACGGCCCCGCATTGCCGCTGGCGGCACCGTCGAGCTGCAGCACGGGCTCGCTGCGCGCGGGCGCCTTGGCCTTGGCCACCGAGGCCGACAGCGCCTTGCCGACGATCAGGCCGACCAGCTCGCCTTCGTTGGTTTGCGCCGTGGCCTTCACCGCCACCAGCTTGCCGTCGCGCATGACGGCCGCGCGGTCGGAGATGGCCATCACCTCGTCGAGCCGGTGCGACACGTAGAGCATGGCCATGCCCTGGCGCCGCAGTTCGCGCAGCACGCCGAACATGCGCTCCACGTCGCTCATCGGCAGGCTGGCCGAGGGCTCGTCGAGCACCAGCAACCGCGCCTTCACCTCGAGCGCGCGGCCGATGGCCAGCAGCGATTTCTCGGCGCGCGTGAGCGAGAACACGCGCCGGCCGGGGTCGATGTCGCAGCCCACGCGCGCCATCACGCGGCGCGCCGTGTCTTGGGCGGCGCGCCAGTCGATCAGCCCGAAGCGGCGCGGGTAGCCGGTGCCCAGGCACACGTTCTCGGCCACCGTCATCCATTCGACGAGGCCCAGGTCCTGGTGGATGAAGGCCACGGGCTGCTCGCGCCGGTCGCTGCGCCGCCACACGGCCTGCGGCTGGCCGTCGAACACGATCTCGCCCTGGTCCGCGGGGTAGATGCCCGCAAGCAGCTTGATGAGCGTCGACTTGCCCGCGCCGTTCTCGCCGAGCAGCGCCAGGATCTCCCCGGCGCGCACGTCGAGCGTGACGCCGTCGACCGCCTGCGTGCCGCCGAAGCGCTTGCTGACGGCCTGGAACTGCAGCAGGGGTGGAGGGGCCATGCCGCAGTCTGGCACTGCAAGAGATACCGGTAACTTAGGCTTTTCCCGTAGATATCGAAGTGGCAATTCCACTCTGTCGACGGCGCTGCGCGCGGTATCCTTCGCTGCACCGGACGCCGCACCTTACAAGGTATCGGTACCTCCTCATTGCGAATTCAAGGACAGCCACCTTGCCCCCGACCAAAGCCCCCGCCCCCCTCACCCGCCCCGCGACGATGGCCGACGTGGCCGCGCGCGTCGGCGTGTCGAAGATGACGGTGTCGCGCGCGCTCAACCGCGGCGAGAGCAGCGACCGCGTGACCTCAGAGGCGCTGCGCCAGCGCATCCTGCAGGCCTGCGAGGAGATGGGCTACGTCATCGACCAGACGGCGCGCACCTTCTCCAGCAAGCGTTCGGGCTTCATCGCGGTGCTGATTCCCTCGCTCAACAACTCGAACTTTTCCGAAACCGCGCAGGGCATCACCGCAGCGGTGGAAGCACGCGGCCTGCAGGTGCTGCTGGGCTACACCGACTACCGCGTGGAGACCGAAGAGCGCCTGCTGCGCGCCATGCTCGCGCGCCGGCCCGAAGGCGTGATCCTCACCGGCGGCGCGCACACGCCCGCCGCGCGCGCCATGCTGCAGGCCGCGGGCGTGCCCGTGGTCGAGACCTGGGACCTGCCCGCCACGCCCGTGGGGCACACGGTCGGCTTCTCGAATGCGGAGGCGGCCGCGGCGATGGTGCGGCACCTGCACGGCAAGGGCTACCGTCGCATCGCCTACATCGGCGGCACGTCGAACCGGGACACGCGCGGCGCGGACCGCCAGCGCGGCTATGCGCAGGCCATCCGTGAACTGGGCTTGCCCGACGGCCGCGTCATCAGCTTCGGCCAGCCGCCGATCTCGATGGCGCAAGGCGGCGAGGCGGTGGCGCAGCTGATCCGGCAGTGGCCCGACGTGGACGCGGTTCTCTGCGTGTCCGACCTCTCGGCCTTCGGCGCGCTCATGGAATGCCAGCGCCGCGGCTGGAGCGTGCCGGGCCGCATCGCGATCGCGGGCTTCGGCGACTTCGAGGTGGCGCGTGCCTGCCACCCGCGCATCACCACCGTGGCGGTGGATTGCGTGGGCATCGGCAAGGCGGCGGGGGAACTGTTGCTGCGCGTGCTGGACGGCACCCGCGAAGGACATCGGCCGCCGGCGGAAACGGTGTTGATCCCGTTTCACATCGAGCAGCGCGAGAGCTCCTGAGCGGCGTCAGGCCGGCGCGGTTTGCGCGGCCGTGTCGGCGCCCGCGTTCGCGCCCACATCCGCAAAATCGATCAGCACCTTCATCGCCTTCTGCCGATCGCTCGCCAGCTCGAAAGCCGCGCGCGCCTGCAGCATCGGGAAGGTGTGCGTCACCACCGGCGACAGATCCACCCGGCCTTCGTTGATGAGCCGCACCGCCAGCGCGAACTCCGCATGGAAGCGGAACGAACCGCAGATGCTGAGCTCCTTGGCCACCACCATGTTCTGCGGAATGCTCACGTCGCCGCCCAGGCCCAGCTGCACGACCACGCCGCGCGGGCGCATCACCTCCAGTCCGTCGCGCAGCGCGCGCTCGTTGCCCGAGCATTCGAGCATCACGTCGAAGGTGCCCTTGTCGGGCGAGTAGCGCGACACCCACTCCCTGTCCTTCGCGACGTTGATGACCTGGTCGGCGCCCATGGCGCGCGCAATGGCCAGCGGCTCGTCGACCACGTCGGTGGCGGTGATCTCGGCGGCGCCGTGCGCACGCGCCGCCGCGATGGCCAGCACGCCGATGGGACCGCAGCCCGACACCAGCACGCGCTTGCCCAGCAGCGGCCCGGCACGCGACACGCCGTGCAGGCCGACCGAGAACGGCTCGGCCAGCGCGGCCAGGCGCAGCGGCACGTGGTCGGCCACCTTCACGCACTGCGTGGCCTCGCACAGCAGCATGTTGCGAAACGCCCCCTGCACGTGCGGCGTGCGCATGGCGCTGCCGTAGAAGCGCATGTCCAGGCACTGGTTGGGCAGGCCCTCCAGGCAGAACTTGCAGGCGCCGCACGGGCGGCTGGGGTTGATCGCCACCTTGTCGCCGATGCGAACGTTCTGCACGCCCGGGGCCACCGCCACCACCGTGCCGGCCACCTCGTGGCCCAGAACCATCGGCTCCTTGATGCGCACGGTGCCGAAGCCGCCGTTGTGAAAGTAGTGCAGGTCGGAGCCGCAGATGCCGCCCATGCCGACCTTCACCAGCACCTGGCCGGGACCGATTTCTCCGGCGTCCTGTTCGTCCAGGCGCAGGTCGTCGGGCGCGTGGATCACGAGGCACATGCAACGCAAACGCATGATGTTTCTTTCTTCAGTTCAGTTCTGTTCAGGTCAGGCGACGGGGGTGATCAGGGGCCGGCCCGCGAAGTGGGCCTCGAGGTTGCGGCGCACCAGCTCGCCCATGGCGCGGCGCGTCTGCTCGGTGCCGCTGCCGTGGTGCGGCGTGAGCACCACGTTGTCGAGCGCGGCAAAGCGCGGGTCGATGCGCGGCTCGTTCAGGAACACGTCGAGCGCCGCGCCGGCGATGCTTTTCTGTTCGAGCGCCTGCAGCAGCGCGCCTTCGTCGACGGTGGTGCCGCGCGACACGTTCACCAGCCAGCCCTTGGGGCCCAGCGCCTTCAGCACCTGCGCGCTGACGATGCCGCGCGTGGCCTCGCCGCCGGGCAGGATGACGATGAGCACGTCGCACCAGTCGGCCATGGCCTCCAGGCTGGCGAAGTGGCGGTGCGGACTGTCGGCCTTGACCGTGCGGCTGAAGTAGCCCAGCTCCACGTCGAAGCCCGAGAGCCTGCGCGCGATGGTGCCGCCGATGCGCCCGAAGCCGGCGATGCCGACGCGCTGGCCGAACACGCGCGTGGCCAGCGGCATGCCGCCGTCGGCCCAGGCGCCGCTGCGCACGAAGGCATCGCCCGCCGGAATGCGACGCTGCAGCGCCAGCGTGAGGCCCACGGCCAGGTCGGCCACGTCGCCGTTGAGCACGTCGGGCGTGTTGCTCACGCGGATGCCGCGCGCGCGGCAGGCGGCCAGGTCGATGCCGTCGGTGCCCACGCCGTAGCAGGCGATCAGCTCCAGCTTCGGCAGCGCCGCGATGAGCTCTGCATTGGCGCCCAGCTCGCCGCGCGTGGCGATGGCGCGGATGTTCGCGCCGTGCTCGGCGATGAAGGCCGCCCGGTCAGGTGCCTCCCAGAGGCGGTGCAGCGTGTAGGCCGACTGCATGGGCGTCATGTCCCATTCCGGGTAGGTGCCGGGCATCAGCACGTGCGGGGAGGTGGCGGTAGCGGTCAAGCGGATGTCTCCTGCGAATGACGGTAAGAAAGAACCGAATAAGATACCGGTAACTTTAAACCGGCACCAATAGAACTGGCAACACAGGTTTCACCGGTTGACGGCCCTCCAGGATACCGGTAACTTACCCGCCATCACGCTGTCATCGCCCAGGAGCTTTTCTTGAAACTGTTCGATCTTTCCGGGCGCACCGCCCTCATCACCGGCTCCAGCAAGGGCATCGGCTTTGCGCTGGCCGAGGCGCTCGGCAACGCCGGCGCACGCGTGGTGCTCAACGCGCGCGACGCCGCATCGCTGGCCGCTGCCCGCGACGCCCTGCGCGCCAAGGGCATCGCCGCCGAGGCCGTGGCCTTCGACGTGACCGACGCCGCCGCGGTGGAAGCCGGCGTGGCCGCCATCGAGACCGGCATCGGCGCCATCGACATCCTGGTGAACAACGCCGGCATGCAGCATCGCGGGCCGTTCGCCGAATTCCCGATCGACGCCTGGCACAAGATCACCACCACCAACATCGACAGCGTGTTCCTGGTGGGCCGCTTCGTGGCGCAACGCATGATCGAGCGCCAGCGCGGCAAGATCATCAACGTGTGCTCGGTGCAGAGCGAGCTGGGCCGCCCGGGCATTGCACCCTACGCCGCCACCAAGGGCGCGGTGAAGATGCTCACCAAGGGCATGGCGATCGACCTGGGCAAGTACGGCATCCAGGTGAACGGCCTGGGGCCGGGCTACTTCAAGACCGAACTCACGCAGGCGCTGGTGGCCGACGAGGCCTTCACGGGCTGGCTGTCGGGCCGCACGCCCGCCGGGCGCTGGGGTGACGTGGAAGAGCTCGGCGGCGCGGCCATCTTCCTGGCCTCGGATGCGTCCAGCTTCGTCAACGGCCACATCCTGTACGTGGACGGCGGCATCACCGCGAGCCTTTGACACCGTGCGCGCTGCAGCCTCCCTGCCGCAACAACGCCTGAGCGTGGTGGTCATGGGCGTGTCGGGCACCGGCAAGAGCAGCGTGGCCGCCGCGCTGGCGCAGATGCTCGGCGTGCCCTGGGTCGACGGCGACGACCTGCATGTGCCCGAAGCCGTGGCGCGCATGCGCGCCGGCCTGCCGCTGGCCGACGCGGACCGCTGGCCCTGGCTCGACCGCATCGGCGCCTGCCTGGCCGACCGCACCGCCGCGCCGCATGGCGTGGTAGTGGCCTGCTCGGCCCTGCGCCGCGCCTACCGCGACCGGCTGCGCGCCGCGTCGTCCGATTTGCAGTTCGTGTTCCTCGACGGGCCGAGCGCACTCATCCGCCAGCGCATGGCGCAGCGCACCGGCCACTACATGCCGCCCGCGTTGCTCGAGAGCCAGCTGCAGACGCTGGAGCCGCCCGACACGGGCGAGACCGACGTCCTGCGTGCCGCCATCGACACGCCGGTCCCGCTGATCGTCGCGGACGTGGGCGCCCGGCTCCTTCAACCCAGGGCAAGCGCCCCCCTGATGAAAGTTTCCGCATGACCGCCCCCCGCCAGCGCGTGGCCGTGATCGGCGTCGGCATCATGGGCTCGGCCATTGCGCGCCGGCTGCTCGACTGCGGCCACGACGTCCACGTGTTCGACCCCGACACCGCGAAGGTGGCCGCGCTCGAAGCGCACGGCGCCAAGGCCGCCGGCAGCGCGCAGGCGGCCGCGGCAGCCACCGACTTCGTCATCACCAGCCTCAACGCGGCCGCCACGGTGGAGCGCGCGATCTTCGGCGAGGCCGGCATCGCCTCGGCGCCGGCCGATGCGCAGCGCCTGCTGATCGACATGTCGTCGATCGACCCGCCCTCCACGCGCCGGCTGGCCGAAGCGCTGCGCGAGCGCACGGGCATGGGCTTCGTCGACGCGCCGCTGTCGGGCGGCGCGCCCAAGGCGCTGCTCGGTCAGCTCACGGTGATGGCCGGCGGCAGCGAACACGATGCGCGCCGCGCACGCGCCGTCATGGACAGCCTGTGCGCCAACTACACCCGCATGGGAGACAGCGGCGCGGGCCAGACCACCAAGCTGGTCAACCAGCTGCTGTGCGCCATCGGCTTCCAGGCGGTGGCCGAAGCGGTGCGGCTCGCGGAGGCCGGCGGTGTCGATGCGTCGAAGCTGCCCGCAGCCTTGGCAGGCGGTCGCGCAGACAGCCAGATCCTGCGCGAGTTCGGCCCCAAGATGGCCGCGCGCGACTTCACGCCCACCGGCCGCATCGACAACATGCTCAAGGACCTGGAGGCGGTGCAGGCCTTCTCGCAGGGCGAGCGCCTGCCGCTGCCGCTCGCGGGCGCCGTCGCGGAACTGCACCGCAGCTTTGTCGCAGCCGGCCTCGGCGCGCAAGACACAGCCGCGATGATGCGGCAGTTCAGCGGCTACGACCGCGGCTGAAGCGCGGCGCCCCCCTGTTTCACCACAGAAAAGAGACACCCATGTTCATCCGCTGCGCGTTCTTCAAGGGCCAGGTCAAGCCCGGCATGGAAGAGGCCTTCGACCAGCACGTGCACCAGACGCTGGTGCCCCTGTGGACCCGCTTTCCCGGCGCGCTCGAAGTGCGCGTGCTGCGCCAGCTCGAAAGCGATGTGAGCGACCCCACGCTGGCGATGGTGCTGTCCATCCGCTATGCGAGCCGCGAAGACATTGCCACCGCGCTCGACTCCCCCGTGCGCCACGAAAGCCGCGAAGTCTCCAAGAAGCTGTTCGAGATGTTCGACGGCAGCGTCTTCCACACGGTGTTCAGCGCCGAGGAGTTCGCGCTCGCGGCTTCGGCGTCGCCTTCTTCAACGTCGTCTTCGGCGCCGTCCTCCTCGGCTTAGCCCCCGGTTGCGAAGACCTGGGGCCCTCCTTGCCGTCCAGGTCCGCCAGCTCCCACACGCCGCCCTGCGCCGCCACCAGCGCATGTGCGCTGTTGACCAGCCCGATGTGCGAGAAGGCCTGAGGAAAGTTGCCCAGCTGGCGCTTCGCCACCGGGTCGTATTCCTCGGCGAACAGCCCCAGGTCGTTGCCCAGCGCCAGCAACCGCTTGAACAGCGCGCGCGCCTTGCGCACCTTGCCCATGGCCACGTACACGTTCGACAGCCAGAAGCTGCACGCCAGGAACGCGCCCTCCCCGCCTGCGAGCCCGTCCACGCCCTCCTCGGTGCGGTAGCGGTACACCAGCCCGTTGAAGACAAGCTCTTTCTCGACGCGCGCGATGGTGCCCTGCACGCGCGCGTCGTGGATCGGCAAGAAGCCGATCAGCGGCATCCACAGCAACGCCGCGTCGACCGTGTCGGCGCCGTAGTACTGCACGAAGGAATTGCTCACGGCGTCGTAGCCGCGCGCGCACACCTCGGCATGGATTTCGTCCCGCACCGCGCGCCATGTCTCCACGGGGCCTTCCAGGCCGAACTCGGTCGCGCTCGCGATCATGCGGTCGAAGGCCAGCCAGCACATGATCTTGGAATGCACGAAGTGGCGCGGTTCGCCGCGCACCTCCCACAGGCTGCAGTCGGGCTGCTTCCACAGCACCATCAACTGCTTGGCAATGGCGCGCTCCAGGGGCCACACCTTGTCCATGTCCGAAAGCCCGGCCTTGCGCGCCGCATGAAAGGCCGCGATGACCGAGCCGAACACGTCGAGCTGCAGCTGCCCGTGCGCGCCGTTGCCGATGCGCACCGGGCGGCTGCCTTCATAGCCCGACAGCCATCCGAGCTCGAGCTCCGTCAGGGAGCGTTCGCCGTGCAGGCCGTACATCACCTGCAGCTCTTCGGGTGAACCGCCCACCGCGCGCATCAGCCACCAGCGCCAGGCGCTCGCCTCTTCCACGTAGCCGGAGCCGATCAGCGCGTAGAGCGTGAGCGCGGCGTCGCGCAGCCAGCAGAAGCGGTAGTCCCAGTTGCGCTCGCCACCCGGCTGCTCGGGCAGCGAGGTGGTCGGCGCGGCGACGATGCCTCCGGTCGGCTCGTAGGTCAGCGCCTTGAGCGTAAGCAGCGAGCGCATCACCGGCTCCTGAAACTCGCCCCGGTAGCCGCAGCGTTCGGTCCATGCGCTCCACTCGGCGACGGTGCGCGCCAGCAGGGCGCTGGCGTCGCGCGTCACCGGAGGCTTCAGGTGCGAGGGAAACCAGTCGAGGCAAAAAGCGATCGATTGGCCGGCGGACACGCTGAAGTCGGCAAAGCTCGCGAAGTTCTCGTTGGTCAGCGGCACGCCGGAGGTGATGCGCACGGCGTCGGGGCCCGCCATGGCGAACACCGCGCCGTCGTGCCGGTCCATCCACGGAATCCACTGGCCGTAGTTGAAGCGGATGCGGAACTCCGTGTGCATGGCCACGGTGCCGCGCAAGCCCTGCACGATGCGCACCACCTCCTGCGTGCCGTCGGCTGCGGGCCGCGGCATGAAGTCGGTGACGGTGGCGGCGCCCTTCGCCGTCTCGATGGTGGTCTCGAGCACCACGGTGCCGGGCAGGTAGCGCCGCGTGACGCCCGCCTTGGGGTCCTTGGCGCGCATCGTCCAGTGGCCGTTGCGCTCGTCGCCCAGCAGGCTGGCGAACATGGCGGCCGAATCGAAGCGCGGCAGGCAGAGCCATTCGATGTCGCCGCCGCGGTGCACCAGCGCTGCGCTGTGGGTCGAGCCGATGAGCGCGTAGTCGCCGATGGGGCGCGCCGCGCGGCGCTTGGGGGGAAGGGAAGATTGCTTTGGCAAGGCTGCCATCGTGACGCCAGGCGCTGCGGCGGCGCGCCGGAAAGCGGCGCGCGCCCGTGCCGGACAAAGCCTGACCGCGAGGTGTGCGAACTTGTTCGCAGTTCGCGCGGGATTCTTCTGGCGCTGCGCGCGACTTAACCATTGTTCGCTTTTCAGGCACGTCGGGCCTTGCAAACTCCGCCGTTCTTTTTTTCGCGATGCGAGTCCCCGATGGCGCACACCCTCCCGCCCCACCCCCTCCAGACCTCCTGCGAACCGCACCTCGCCAAGGCTTTGGCCGTGCTGGACGCGCTCGGCCCCGAAGGCATCGAAACCCTGCGTCGTCCCATGGGCGTGCTCGTGTACCGGCTGGGCAAGCTGCTCTGTGCCGCCGAAGCGCCCACCCTGCCGGTCGGCGCGCTGCTCGAACAGGACCTGGAGGCGAGCCTGCAAATCTATCCCGCGCTGCAATGGCAGGAGGCAGGCTTGCGCAAGGCAGCGGGCGTGCTCACGCAGGTGCTGGCAGACCTCGGCCGCCACTGCATCGCAGCCAGCGCCATCGCCGACGCCACGGCCATGCAAGGCCACGGCGAGGCAGGCAACACCTGGGGCCGGCCGCTGCCCTTCCTGCCGCTGTATCGCGCGCTCGGCGCCTTCGCCGTGGCCTTTCCGGTGCGCCCCGACTCGCGCTGCTACGAGATGCAGCCCGGCGAGGAATCCGCGGTGCATGCCGGCGGCGACGACAAGCCCAAGGTGCGCAGCGACGCGCATCGCAGCTTCGCCACGCTGCTGGACGCCTGCGACTACCAGGTGGGCTTCTGGCAGGCGCCCTTCAAGTCGGAGCTGGCCTTTGCCGTCAACGGCATGCCGCTCATCGGCAACCCGGCCCCCCGGCCGTTGCGCAAGGGCGACTGCCATTGGCGCAAGCCGAAGGGCAGCCTCTCCGCCGACCTGGTGGTCGTGCCGCCGGGCCACCCGTCGCCGGGCGCCGCGCAGGTGACGCATGCCGTGGAGCTGAAGCTCACGCCCGACTCGCTGGGACTCAACCAGAGCCAGGCCCTCGTCGACATGTTCGGCCGCGACCGGTTCCACGTGCTCTACGCGCCCGGCATGCGCGGCCGCGACCACCTGCCCGCACCCGAGCTGCAGCGCTGGATCGACGCCCTGCGCACCGACGCCGGCGCCACGGCCACGGTGCCAGCCAGCGATGCGTCGGGCCCGCCGCAACCGCCCGCCACCTGGCGGCTGGCCATGCACGCCTCGGCCTACTTTCAGGTGCGCTCCAAGGCCGATGCGGGCCGGCTGGCCTTGCTCATTCCGCAGCTGCACGAGGAGTTCCAGGCGCTCACCGGCCACGCGCTGACCCGATACATGGGCCTGCGCAGCGGCGCCGTCGCGCGCAGGGCGCACACGCAGGCAGACATCGAAACGCACTTCCTCAAGCATGCCGACGACACCGTCTCGCTCGAAGCCTTCGACGCCCCGACGAAGGAAAGCTCGTCGCAGTTCGAGTTCCAGGCGATCGCGCAGTGCCGCCGCGCGCGCCTTGCCAAGGCCGCGCCCGGCCTGGACTACCTCGCACTGCACTTTCCGCTGGCGTTCTGGACGGCGCGCAAGGACGAACTGCGCGCGTGGTGGCTGGGCGCATTGCAACGGTTGCAGCCCGAGCAGGCCTACATGGGCCTGGGCATCGGGCGCCCGCCGGTGCTGGAGCGCTATGCGTTCCAGCAGGTGGCCGAGTTCGCCCTGGCGCAACGGTTTCTCGGGCTCGACGTGGACAAGCCCTTCTTCATGCGCTCCAGCAGGCCCGACGGCATGAGCCTGGAGGGCGGCATGCGCACGCCGAGCTTCGGGGTGCTGGTGTGCGGCGACCACGCCACGACGTTGGGGGGCGTGAATGCCTTGCAAGGCCGGCTGGGCCAGGTGCCGGGCCTGCGCGTGCAGCCGTGCATGGAAGGCCGGGGCCTGTGGATCGAGGCCGGCGACGCTCCTGCGCTGCACCCGGTCGAACAAGGGGTGCCCGAGCCCCTGCGCGCACTGTCCGAAGCGCTGAAGCCGGTGCGCCTGTCAAGGCTCTGGCTGGTGAGCCATCCGCCCAACACGGCGCGCGAGGACATGTTCACGCCAGCCACGTCGGCGCGCTGGCTGCGGCGCTTCGATGCCGACGGCGACTGGGCCGCCGGCCCCGCACCAGGCCCTGCAGCAGGCCCTACAGCAGGTCCTTGAGCTTCGCGCGCAGCCGGCTGATCGCCTGGCTGTGCAGCTGGCACACGCGCGACTGGCTCACTTCGAGAATGGCGCCTATTTCCCGCAGGTTCAGCTCTTCCTCGTAGTACAGGTTCAGCAGCAACTGGTCGCGCTCGGGCAAGGTTGCAATCGCGTCGACCAGCTGGTGCCTGAAGCCGCTTTCCAGCAACTGCTCCAGCGGGTCGTTGCTCGCCCGTCCGTCCTTTCGCGATTCCTGCGAATGCGCATCGAGGAAGGGGTTGTCGGCATCGTCCTTGGCGAAGTCCTCGACGTACAGCAGCTGGCAGCCCTGGATTTCCTGCAGCAGCGACTGGTACGCCTCCAGGTCCATCTTCAGCTCCTTGGCGATCTCCCCTTCGGTGGGCGAGCGCCCGAGCCGGTGGCCCAGCGCGTGGATGGCCTTCTCGACGCCACGCGCCGACTGGCGCAGGCCGCGCGAGCCCCAGTCGTTGGCACGCAGCTCGTCGAGCATGGCGCCGCGGATGCGCTGGCTGACGAAAGTCTCGAACTGCGCACCGCGGTTGTCCTGGTAGCGGCTGGACGCGTCCAGCAGGCCCAGCATGCCGGCCTGGATCAGGTCGTCCAGCTCCACGCTGGCGGGCAGCTTGGACATCATCTGCAGCGCGATGCGGCGCACCAGCGGTTGATGCTGCGCCAGCAGGTGCGATTTGTCGATGGTTCCCTGTGCGGTGTACACGGCCGTCCTTGTTCCGTTGATGGGGTGGTCGGCGCGTCAGGCGGCCTGCAGCGGCACGGCCGCGCGCCACGGCCAGCGGCCCACGTCGTCGGCCAGGCGCCGGAAGTCCACCGCGGCCGCGCTGGCGGGAAAGGCCTCGGCAATGGTCTGCTTCAGCCGCCACGCATCGGGAATGCGCGCATCGAAGCGCACCAGCCCGGCGGGCAGCAGCGACAGCGCGAGGTAGCGGCTGCCGGCGTTGGCGAGGTTGTTCATGATCTGCTGCGCGCCGTCGACATCGACCACGCCGTTGATGAGAAAGCGCAGCTGCTTCAGCCCGTGCGCGTAGTGCAGGTTCTTGATGCCCGCATAGGCCGAGGTGATCGACGCCGGATGCGGCTTGAGCACCAGCAGCAGGTCGTCCGCGTCCCGCGCGAGCGGCGACAGGCGCCCCTCGCGGTCGAAGGCCGCGTCGACGATGACCACGCCTTCGGGCCACAGCGTGCGCGGGTCGGTCGTGTCCGGCGCCACGCCGGGCGGCGCGGGCAGCACGTGCACCCCGCACCCGGCCTGCACGTCGGCCCCGTCCAGCGTCAGCCGATGGCTGGCGACGTCGGCCAGGCTGCCGAGCGGATCGATCGCCCAGACCTCGCAGGCCGAGCCTTCCTTCGGGCAGTGTTCATCCAGCAGCAGCACGCTTTTGCCCTGCTGGACCAGGGCAACGCCCAGGTTCATGGCGGCAGTGGTGCCGCCGGCGCCCTGCCCCATGCCGGCGACGGCGATCACGCGCGTGGGCTTCGGCGCCAGCAGGCGCCGCAGTCCGTCCGCCTGGTCGGCGACCAGCTTGCTCATGCGGTTCTCCTCATCGGCCCAGCGGCTCCAGCGCGCGCGGCGCCTGCACGGGCGCCGTCGATTCGGTGCCCAGCGCCTCCAGCAGCAAGAAGAGCTTGCCCACCCCGGCATACAGCGCGCTGCCGCTCATGAGCCGTCCGTTGCGCGCGGGGCGGGCGGTCAGCTGGCCCAGCAGCGTGCGCGTGCGGTCGGCCCATTCACCCTCGGCGTGCAGCAGGCGCCACACGGTGGTGGTCACCTGCCCGGCGATGAGCAGGCGCTTCATGTTGTCCGGGTCGCCCAGCTCGCCGATGCCGCCCACCAGCTGCACGCCGTCGCGCAGCAGGCGGAAGCAGGGCTCGGCCTCGTTGGCCCAGCCTTGCCATTGCGCGAGCTGGCGCGCCGTCACTTCGGTGCCGACGTTCGACAGCGCAAAGCCCAGCGCCAGCACGTTGCCGGTGCGCGCGTCGAGCGTGCGGGTGGCCACGCAGCGCAGCGCTGGCATGGCGCCGCGCTCGATGCCCGCCGCCGCGGCGGCAGCGTTGAAGCGCAGCACCACGTCGACGTGCGCTTCGCATTGCAGCGCCGGCTTGCCGCGAAAGCGCACCGGCCGGCCTTCGCCGAATTCGAGATCCAGCCGGGCCAACGTGTCGGGCGCACCGGTGCGCGAATCGATCACGGCGGTGGAGCCCGGCGCGCGCGCCAGCCAGCGCTGGCCGGCGGCCTGCCACTGCACCATGGCCTCGATGCCGGGCAGGCGCGTGAGCACGTGCACCATCGTGCGGGCGCCGAAGTCCTGCTGGCGCAGCCAGGGCGCCTGGCGCGCGCCCGGCTTGCGTGCCGGGTCCTTCATGCCGCGCGTGGCGGCGGTGGCGAGCCACTGGTTCGGGGCTGCGAGCGGCAGGCCCGTGCGGTCCGACAGCAGCAGGCTGCCATGGCATTCGTAGGCGTCGCCGCCTTCGTTGGAGCGCAGGCCGATCTGGCCCGACAGCGCCAGCACGTAGGTCTCGCAACCCGCGGCCACTTCACCGCGCGCATGCACCGCGAGGTCTTGCAGCACGGCCTTCTGGCCGGTCTCGGCGTCGCCCGCCTGGCGCCAGAGGCCGCGTGCGCGATCGAAGCCGATCTGCGCACCGGACAGCGCGCCGGCGGCGGTGGCCAGCTCCTGCGCGTCGTGCGCCATGGCGCGGATCAGGTTCTGGTACTTCAGCCGCAGGCGGTCGGTCTCGCCCTGCGCCTGCACCACCTGCGCCGACGGGCCGGCGCCCGCGGGTTCTTCCTGCAGGTCGCTCTCGGCCGGCACGAACAGCGGGTTGTGCTGGCGCGGCTGGAACACGCTGTCCACCAGTTGCGCGCGGTCGGCCTGCAACAGGTTCTCGGGCACCTTCTGGCCGCTGGAGATGTAGTGCACCGGCAGGCGGTGGCGAATGACGGTGTCGATCAGCGCGCCCGGGTGCGTGGACTCGTCGACCTTGGTGAAGATGCAGCCGGTCAGCTCGTTGCCCTGGCGGTAGGCGTGCACCACCTCGTTGAGCGTGTCGCCATGGCTGGTGGCGTTCAGCAGCAGCAGGCGTTTCACCGGGCGCGGGCTCTGGCCCAGCATGGCGATCTGCTCGGGCACCGCGCGGTCGCGCTGGCTCATGCCGACGGTGTCGATCAGCACCATGTGCTTGTCGCGCAGGTCCTGCAGCACGAGGTGCAGGTCGGCCGCGTCCTTCACGGCGTACACCGGCACGTTGAGGATCTGGCCGTAGATGCGCAGTTGCTCGTAGGCGCCGATCCGGTAGCTGTCGGTGGTGACCAGCGCGAGCTTGTCGGCACCGAAGCGCATCACGCAGCGCGCGGCCAGCTTGGCGGTGGTGGTGGTCTTGCCGACGCCGGTCGGGCCCATCAGCGCATAGACGCCGCCTTGCGCGAACAGGGCGTCTTCGTCTTCATGCACAGGCACGGCGCGAATCAGCTCGGAGCGCACGTAGGCCATGCCTTCGGCGTAGCTCTGGCCGGTGGGCAGCTTCTCGAGCATGGCCTTGGAGAGCTTCGCGCTGAAGCCGGCGCCGAGCAGCGTGCGCAGCAGGCGGCCGCGCACGGGGTCGCGGCGCTGCTTGTCGTTCCACACCACGCTGGCGAGCTGCTCCTCGATCATGCCGCGCATGGAGTGCAGTTCGTTGAGCACCGTGTCGGCGGGCGCGGAGGGCGCGGAGGGCGCGGAGGGCACGACCGGGGCCACGGGCGCCATGGCGACCGGCGTCAACGGCACGGCGCGCGCCACGGGGGCGACAGGGGTGACGGCTGCCACCGGTGCGACAGGCGCGACCGGAGCTGCAATCGCGACCGGCACAGGCACCACAGCCGCAGGGGCCGAAGGGGCCAAGGGGCCCGCAGGCTTCGCTGGCGAGGCGTCGCCCACCACCTGCCGCATCTCGCCCTCCACCATGGCGACGATCTCGACGCCCTCCGGCGCCACGCGGTGGCTGAGCACGATGGCGTCGGCGCCCAGCGCCTCGCGCACGAGTCTCAGGGCTTCGCGGCTGGTGGCCGCGACGAATTTGCGTGCGGTCGTGCGCACGTCGGTCTGCTGGGAATTCAAACGCGTCCTCCAATGGCGGCAGTGATCTTGATGGTGCGGGAGTCAGGAATCTCCGCATGCGAAAGCACCTTGAGCTGCGGCAGGCTGCGCCGCAGGAAACGCGACAGCAGCACGCGCAGCGCGTGCTGCACGACCAGCACGGGCGCAAGGCCCAGCTGTTCCTGTCGAACGATGGCGGCCTGCGCCTGGCGCAGCAGGTTGTCGGCAATGCCGGGCTCGATGCCGCTGCTGCTGGTCAGCGCCTGCTGCAGCACGCCGTCGAGCGAGCCGTCCAGGCCGATGACCTGCATCTCGGTCTCGCCCGGGAACAGCTGCTGCGTGATGGCGCGGCCCAGGGCCAGGCGGGTGAGCGTGGTCAGCTCGGTCGGGTCCTTGATGGTCGGCGCATGCTCGGCCATCACGTCGAGGATGGTGCGCATGTCGCGGATCGGCACCTCTTCGTCGAGCAGGTTCTGCAGCACCTTGTGCAGCGTGCTGAGCGACAGCACCTTGGGCACCAGGTCCTCGGTGAGCTTGGGCGCGGTCTTGGCGATCTGGTCGAGCAGCTGCTGCACTTCCTGGCGCCCGAGCAGTTCGGCGGCGTGCGTCTGGATCAGGTGGTTCAGGTGCGTGGCCATCACGGTGCAGGCATCGACCACCGTGTAACCGTACACCTGCGCCTGCTGGCGCAGGCTGGCGTCGATCCACACCGCTGCCAGGCCGAAGGCCGGGTCGCGCGTGGGCGTGCCGGGCAGCGAGCCGGTCACCTGGCCGGGGTTGATGGCCATCCACTGGTTCGGGTAGGCCTCGCCGCGGCCGATCTCCACGTCCTTCAGGCTGATGATGTACGTGTTGGGGTTGATCTCGAGGTTGTCGCGGATGTGCACCACCGGCACCAGGAAGCCCACCTCCTGCGCGATCTTCTTGCGGATGCTCTTGATGCGGCCCAGCAGCTCGCCCTGCTGCGACTGGTCCACCAGCGGAATGAGCCGGTAGCCGACCTGCATGCCCAGCGGGTCGACCATGGCCACGTCGTCCCAGGTGGCCTCGGCCATTTCGGCCGCGGGCGACACGCTCGCGGCCTGCGCGGCGGCCGCAGCCTGCTGCGCGGCCTCCTGCGGCTTGCGCAGCAGCAGGCGGCGGCCCAGCCACACCAGGCCGCCCGCGATCAGCAGGAACGCCAGGTTCGGCATGCCGGGAATCATGCCCAGCAGGCCGACGATGCCGGCCGTGAGGAACAGCACCTGCGGGTTGGAGAAGAGCTGGCCGGTCAGCTGGCTGCCGACGTCCTCGTCGGTGGTCACGCGCGAGACGATCACGCCGGCCGCGGTGGAGATCACCAGCGCCGGAATCTGCGCCACCAGGCCGTCGCCGATGGCCAGCAGCGTGTAGGTCTTGCCGGCGGTCGAGAAGTCCAGCCCGTGCTGCAGCATGCCGACCACCAGGCCGCCGATGATGTTGATCACCATGATCAGCAGGCCCGCGATGGCGTCGCCGCGCACGAACTTGCTGGCACCGTCCATGGAGCCGTAGAAGTCGGCCTCCTGCGCCACCTCGGCGCGGCGCTTGCGCGCCACTTCCTCGCCGATCAGGCCGGCGTTCAGGTCGGCGTCGATGGCCATCTGCTTGCCGGGCATCGCGTCGAGCATGAAGCGCGCGCCCACCTCGGCGATGCGGCCCGCGCCCTTGGTGATCACCATGAAGTTGATCAGCACGAGGATGATGAACACCATCACGCCCACGGCGAAATTTCCGCCCACCAGGAAGTGGCCGAAGGCCTCGATCACCTTGCCCGCGGCGTCGGGGCCGGTGTGGCCGTGCATCAGCACCACGCGGGTGGACGCCACGTTCAGCGACAGGCGCAGCAGCGTGGAGAACAGCAGCACGGCCGGGAAGGCGGCGAAGTCGAGCGCCTTCATGGTGTACATGCTCACCAGCAGCACCATCACCGACACCGCGATGTTGAAGGTGAACAGCAGGTCGAGCAGGAAGGGCGGCAGCGGCAGCACCATCATGCTCAGGATGAGGATGATGAGCACCGGGCCGGCCATGCCCTTGAACTGCGAGCCGGAGAACGTGTTCGCCGGCAGTCGCAGGAAAGTTGTCAACGCGTTCATGCGGCTTGGGATTCCACGGGTTGGGCTGTGTCGGTGTATTGAAGGTCTGCGGGCACCTGCAGGTCGGTCGGCGTGCGGGGCGCGTCACCGCCGTCGCTCTTCCAGCGCTTGAGCTGGTACACCCAGGCCAGCACCTCGGCCACGGCCGTGTACAGGCCCGCGGGAATCTCCTGCCCCAGCTTCGTGTGCTTGTAGAGCGAGCGGGCCAGCGGCGGCGCCTCCAGGATGGGCACGTTGTGTTCCTTGGCCATCTCGCGGATGCGCGCGGCCACCAGCTCGGTGCCCTTGGCCACCACGCGCGGCGCGCGCATGTCGCTGTCCATGTACTTCAGCGCCACCGCGAAGTGCGTCGGGTTGGTGAGCACGATGTCGGCCTTGGGCACCTCGGCCATCATCCGGCGGCGCGCCATCTGCTGCTGCTGGCGGCGGATCTGCGCCTTGATCTGCGGATCGCCTTCGCTTTCCTTGTGTTCCTGGCGCAGGTCTTCGCGCGACATGCGCAGCTTGCGGAAGTAGCTCCACAGCTGGAAGGGCACGTCGATCGCGGCCACCAGGAAGAGCGTGGCGGCGATCAGCGCGCAGTGCTTGGCCACCAGCACCATGGCGTGCGGCAGCGCGTAGTGCGCGGGCTGCGCCATCAGCGCCATCAGGGCTTCGATGTCGCCCGACACCACCCGCCACGCCACCCAGCCGATCAGCGCCGACTTGGCCAGCGCCTTGACCAGCTCGGCCAGCGACTGCGCGGAGAACATGCGCGCGATGCCGGCCAGCGGATTGAGCTTGCCGGCCTTGAAGGCCACCGCCTTGCCGGAGAACATCCAGCCGCCCAGCATCAGCGGCGCGACCACCGCGGCCACGACCATCATGGCGAACCACGGGCCCACGGCCATCAGCGCCTGCATCGCCATGAGCCCGGTCTGGGCCAGCATGTGCTGCGGGTCGAAGGCGCTGGCGCGGTCGAACTGCAGGCCCAGGCGCAGCGCGCCGTTCAGGCTCTGGCTGAGCGAATCGCCGGCGAGCCACAGCCCGGCGCTGGCGGTCGCCAGCATCACGAACGTGGTGAGTTCGCGTGAACGGGCAACGTTGCCTTCCTCGCGCGCCTTCTCCAGGCGCCGCTCGGAGGCGGGTTCCGTTTTTTCGAGATCGCTTTCCTCAGACATTCATGCTCCGGATGGCGGTGGCGGAATACGCCTTGCCTAGAACCAAATTATTGAATTTGGTGGTCCGGAACAATCTGCCGATCAGGGCCCTGATCGCCCTGCTCTTCGCTTAATCAGCGCGGCCCGGCCGAGGCTGGCCGGGCACTTCGGGGCGTCAGAAGCCCAGGCTCTCCAGCAGGTCGTCGACCTGTGCCTGGTCGGTCACCGCGTCGGGGTTGCCCGGCTTCACCTGGGGGCCGTTCTGCAGGCTGTGCGCGGCCTCGACGCGCTTCTCGGGGGGCGAGTTGTCGATGAGCACCTGGAGCAGCTGCGTCTCCACGTCGTTGACCACTTCCATCATCTTCTTGATAACCTGGCCGGTCAGATCCTGGAAGTCCTGCGCCATGAGGATTTCCATCAGCTGCGAGTTGATCTCGCTCGCGCGCTGCGGCACCTGGTTGAGGTAGCCGCGCGTGTCCAGCACCAGTTCGCGCGCATGGTCGAGCTCGATCGGGTTCTCGAACCACTTGTCCCAGCGCTGGCTCAGGCCCTTGGCGTCGGCGGCCAGCGCTTCCTGCAGGGGCTGCGCCACGTCGATGGCGTTGAGCGCCCGGTGCGCCGCGCGCTCGGTGGTCTCGGCCACGTAGCTCAGGCGGTCGCGCGCGTCCGGAATCGCCTGGGCGGCCTTGGCGACCTCCTTGTCGAGGCCCAGCTCGCGCAGGCCCTCGCGCAGCTGGCGCGTCAGCTGGCCGATGCGGCCCAGCAGTTGTTCGGCGGTGTTGGTGGAGTCCGCAGCCTCCGTCGCGATCTGGCTCATGTCACGCCGCTTCCTTTGCAAGTTTTTCGAAGATCTTGGTGATCTTTTCTTCCAGCGTGGCGGCGGTGAAGGGCTTCACCACGTAGCCGTTGGCACCCGCCTGCGCGGCCGCCACGATGTTTTCCTTCTTGGCCTCGGCCGTCACCATCAGCACCGGCAGCTTCTTCAGCTCGGGGTCGGCACGGATGGTCTGCAGCATGGTCAGGCCGTCCATGTTCGGCATGTTCCAGTCCGACACCACGAAGCCGAAGTTGCCCCCGCGCAGTTTCTCGATGCCGGCCGCGCCGTCCTCGGCCTCGTCGACGTTGAGGAACTCCAGCTCCTTCAGCAGGTTGCGCACGATGCGCCGCATGGTCGGGAAGTCGTCCACAACCAGGATTTTGATGCTCTTGTCGATCACGATATTTCCAACTCCAACAGGTCTTTTTTCAAACTCGGTTCGCACGTTCACCGAACGTGCGCAGATGCGCCAGAACACGGCGGCTCACTTCACTCAGGGGGGACACCTCGTCCACCGCGCCCAGCGCGATGGCTTCGCGCGGCATGCCGAAGACCACGCAGCTCGCTTCGTCCTGGGCCAGCGTGTGGGCGCCGGCGCGCTTCATGCGCAGCAGGCCCTCGGCACCGTCCTTGCCCATGCCGGTCAGGATGATCCCGATGGCGTTCTTGCCGGCATGCTTGGCCGCGGAGTCGAACAGCACGTCGATGGACGGGCGGTGGCGGTTCACCGGCGGTTCCTGGTCGAGGTGCGCCACGTAGTTGGCGCCGCTGCGCGCCAGCGACAGGTGGAAGCCGCCCGGCGCAATGTAGGCATGGCCCGGCAGCACGCGCTCGCCGTGCTCGGCTTCCTTCACGTTGATGCGGGACAGGCCGTCCAGGCGCTGCGCGAACGAACGCGTGAAGCCGGCCGGCATGTGCTGCGCGATCATCACCGCGGGCGAATCCGGCGGCAGCGGCTGCAGCACTTCGCGAATGGCCTCGGTGCCGCCGGTGGACGCACCGATGATGATGAGTTTCTCGGTGCTCAGCAGCGGGCTGCGCAGCAGCGATTCCTGCGGCGCGTCGGCACCGGCGCCATGGCCCGGGCGTGCGGTGGCATGCCGGCTCGGCAGCAGCCGCGCGCTCGCGGCCGTGCGGATCTTGCCGGCAATGAGTTCGGTGTAGTTGAGCAGCCCGTCGCGCACGCCCAGGCGCGGCTTGGTGACGAAGTCGATGGCGCCCAGCTCGAGCGCACGCAGCGCGATTTCAGAGCCGCGCTCGGTCAGCGACGACACCATCACCACGGGCATGGGGCGCAGGCGCATGAGCTTCTCGAGAAACTCCAGCCCGTCCATGCGCGGCATTTCCACGTCGAGCGTGAGCACGTCGGGGTTGGTGACCTTGATGAGGTCGCGCGCCACCAGCGGATCGGCCGCGGTGCCGACCACGGTCATGTCGCTCTGGCTGTTGATGATCTCGGTCATCACGCTGCGGATCAGTGCCGAGTCGTCGACGCACAGCACCTTGATTTTCTTGACGCTCACCGGTTTCCTTTGATTGCGGCCGCCGGCGCCACACGGGCGACCGGCAGGGGGGCCGTTCGTTGCAGATCGGGCGCGGTGCGCAGGCCGGTGAGCCCGCGCAGCAATTCGCCTTCCACGCTCTGTACTTGCTGAACCTCCGTCTGCGCGCGCAGCTTGCGCACGATGGCCTTGCCGGTCGAGGGCAGGAAGCACACGCGGCGCGCATGCGGTCCGCGCAGGTCCTGCGCGGCGATCTCGATGCGTTCGTCGCGCAGGTAGCGCAGCACGAAATCCGCATTGCGGTCGCCGATGTTCAGCGTCGTCATGTTGGCCAGCACGGCGCCGCCGCCGAACACCTTGGCCTGCAGCCGGTCGCGCCGCGCGCCCACGCGCACCAGCTCGCGGATGAGCACGTCCATGGCGTAGGCGCCGTAGCGCATCGATTCGGTGGCGTGGCGCCTGGGAGCCCCGGGACCCGCCTCGCCCTCGTCGGGCAGCATGAAATGGTTCATGCCCGCCACGCCCGCTTCGCGGTCGTGCAGGCAGGCGGCCACGCACGAACCGAGCACGGTGCTCAGCACGGTGTCGCTCGAGGTCACGTAGTACTCCGACGGCAGCAGCTTCACGGCCATCAGGCCGACGTCGCGGTCGAAGTAGTGATGGGTCGCCACCGCTCCCGGCGCGCCCACATGGGTGGCACTCATGGCAGGCCCGGGGTGCGCGCGCGCGCCAGCTCGTACACCGTCTGCCCCAGCGGGCGGAACGCCGGGTTGACGAGCGACGCATTCTCCGAATGCCCGGCGAACAGCAGGCCGCCCGGCTTGAGCAGCGGCGCGAAGCGGTCGAGCACCTTCTTCTGCGTGGGCTTGTCGAAATAGATCATCACGTTGCGGCAGAAGATCGCGTCGACCGGCTCCTTCACCGACCACGAACTGTCGAGCAGGTTGAGCCGCGAGAACTTCACCAGCGCCGCGACTTCGGGACGCACGCGCACCTTGCCGGCATTCGCGCCCGTGCCCTTGTTGAAGAAGCGGCGCAGCCGCTCCGGCGCCAGGGCGCGCACCTGCTCGGTGGTGAACACGCCGGTCGCGGCCTTGGCCAGCACCGCGGTGTCGATGTCGGTGGCGATGATGCGCGCGGAGGCCGCCTTGTCGCCCAGCGCCTCCATCAGCGTGATGGCCAGCGAATAGGGCTCCTCCCCGGTCGATGCCGCGGCGCACCACACCGTGACCGGCTGCTGCGCGCGGCGCACGTGGTCGGCCAGCGTCGGAAAGTGATGCGCCTCGCGAAAGAACGAGGTGAGGTTGGTGGTGAGCGAGTTGATGAACACCTGCCACTCGTCCCCGTCCTGGCGCTCTTCGAGCCAGTCGAGGTAGGTGGCGAACTCGGGCACCTGCAGCTCGCGCAGCCGCCGCGAGAGGCGGCTGTACACCATCTGGCGCTTCTGCTCGCCCAGGGCGATGCCGGCGCGGCGATGGATGAGCGTGCGGATCCGCGAGAAATCGCTGTCGGTAAAAAGAAACTCGGAGTTCACGGCAGCCTTGGAAATATGGCTTTCAATGTACATAGCAGCCGCCGTTTCCAATGCGCCGATGAGACGCACCAAAGCCCTGCACTTTCCGGGGCTTGGGCGCCATCACGGTCACGGTCATTTCACGGCCCCGACGCGGCAGGACCCGCGTCCTGCGACCACACCAGGGCCGACAGCTGCGCCGCGTTGACCTGCGAGGCGCTCACGAACAGCGCTTCGGACAGGCGCGAGGCCTCGCCGTTGTCCAGCTCGCAGGCCTCTGCCAGCGCCACGAAGGGACCATAGAGCCCGCCGCGCGACAGAATGGCCTGCTGCACCGCCTCGGTGAGCTGCACCTTGCGCAGCACGCCTTCCATCGACACCCCCAGCAACTGGTCGAGCAGCGAGAACATGCCGGCCACGAACAGGTTGTCGGACTCGCCGGGCGGCAGCATGCCCTGGCCCATGAGCTCGACGAAACGCCCGCGCAGGATGGCCTTCTTCATCATGAAGGGCGAGCCCGCCTTGTTGCTGGTGGCCAGCAGCAGCGACAGCCAGCGGTACAGCGGCGAGTAGCCCAGCATCGTCACCGCGTGGCGCAGCGAATGGATCTCCACCGCCACGCCGACCGACGGCGAGTTGATGTAGCGCAGCAGCCGGTAGGTCAGCGCGGCGTCGTGCTTGAGCGAGGCCTCGATGGTGCGCACGTCCTCGTTGCGCTGGATCATCTGCATCAGCTGCACGATGAGCAGCGACTCGGGCTGCAGCGCGTCCTCGGCCTCTCGCACCGGCGGGTTGCCGAAGGTGCCGTCGATGAACACGTTCACGCGGCGCGCGATGCAGGCCTCGTACTCGTTCCAGTTCTTCACGCGCGCGGCGATGAGCTCCACCGGCGGATGGCCGAGCAGCATTTCCTGGCGCATGCGCGACACGGTCGCCACGTCGGTGGCGTCCACCTCGAAGTGGGTGACGATGGCGCGCAGCTCGGGGTCTTCGGGCAAGGACTGCGCGCCGCACAGCATGAAGCCGAAGCCCTGCTCGCGCAGGAACATCAGGATGGAGCGCATGTCGGCGTCCAGCAGGTCGTCCGGCCCCATGCACAGCACCACGTTGTTCGCCGGCAGCGACTGCAGCTCGCTCTGGAACAGCGCGTCGACGGCCACGTCGACGAACAGCACCTGCGGTCCCAGCAGCCAGCCCCTGTTCTCGGGGTTGAGGTGCACGGCGAGCGTGTCCATCAGCGCCTTGACGCCAGCGGCCGGCGACGCCGTGCGCGAGCCGGGCTCGTCGCCCGGCGCGCGCCACGCCATGCGGTAGCCGATGACGCGGCGTTGCGCATCGAGCAGCATTTCATAGGCCACGTGGCCGTTGGCACCGGGCTCGCTGGACACCAGCGCGGCACCCGAGGCAGCGTTGCCGTTGGTGTCCCCGGAACCGGAACGTCGGAAGAAATCGAAACGCATTCAGCTGTCTCCGTCTTGTGTGGGCGTCACAGGGCGATGGCGTCGGTCCTCCGGGCAGCCCCCGCCAGCGCGACCGCGCTCGCGGCCTGCGCGCGCTGGATGCGCGGCATGGCGCCCACGTCGATGATGAAAGCCACGCTGCCGTCGCCCAGGATGGTGGCGGCCGAGATGCCCGGCACCTTGCGGTAGTTGGTCTCCAGGTTCTTCACCACCACCTGGTGCTGGCCGAGCAGCTCGTCCACCATCAGCGCGAAGCGGTTGTCGTCGGCCTGCACGATCACCAGGATGCCCTGCGTGGGCTGGGTCTGCGCGCCGCTCACGTCGAACACGCGGTGCAGCTCGATGAGCGGCAGGTACTCGCCGCGCACCCGGATCACATGGCCGTCGGCGGTGATCGAATGCAGGTGCTCGGGCAGCGGCTGCAGCGACTCGATGACGTAGCTCAGCGGAAGAATGTAGGCCTCGGACCCCACCTTGACCGACATGCCGTTCAGGATGGCCAGCGTGAGCGGCAGGATGATGCGCGTGGTGGTGCCCTGCCCGCCGCGCGAGTGGATCTCCACATGCCCGCCCATTTCCTGGATGTTGCGCTTGACCACGTCCATGCCCACGCCGCGCCCGGAGATGTCGGTGATCTGCTCGGCGGTGGAGAAGCCGGGCGCGAAGATCAGTTGCCACACCTCCTCGTCGGGCATGGTCTCGCTGACCGCCATGCCCTGCTGCAGGGCCTTGGCGAGGATGCGTTCGCGGTTGAGGCCGGCGCCGTCGTCGCTCACCTCGATCACGATGTTGCCGCCGTGGTGCTGCGCCGACAGCAGCAGCTGGCCGGTGGCGTCCTTGCCCTTGGCCAGGCGAACTTCGGGCGTCTCGATGCCGTGGTCCAGGCTGTTGCGCACCAGGTGCGTGAGCGGATCGACGATGCGCTCGATGAGCCCCTTGTCGAGCTCGGTTTCCTTGCCGTAGGTGTCCAGGCGCACCTGCTTGCCCAGCTTGGCGCTGACGTCGCGGATCACGCGCGGGAAGCGGCTGAACACATAGTCCATCGGCATCATGCGGATGGACATCACCGACTCCTGCAGGTCGCGCGCATTGCGCTCCAGGTGGCCCAGGCCGCTCAGGAAGCGTTCGTAGGCCACGGGGTCGAGCATGGTGGCGGCCTGCGTGAGCATCGACTGCGTGATGACGAGTTCGCCCACGAGGTTGATGAGCTGGTCGACCTTCTCGACGTCCACGCGGATGGAGCTGGACTCCTTGGCGCCGGCTGCCGCGGGCGCCGCGGCAGCGGCCTGCTTCACGGGCGCCTCGGCGACCAGCAGCGGTTCGGGTTCAGGTTCGGGTTCGGGCGCGGGCTGCGCCACGGCGGCGGGCGCCTCGACGGCGGCCACGGCCTGCGCAACCTCGGGCGCATCGCCGGTTTCGCGCGTGATGTCGATCTGCGACTCGTCGATGACGAAGCAGCACACCGCCACGATGTCGTCCGGGTCGCAGGTGGTCTCCAGCAGGATGGTCAGCTGGTCGCTGCTGCGCGTGCGCGAGCGCACGGTGCCCAGGTTGGCCAGCTCGCCGGCCAGCAGCTCGCATTCGCTGTCGGACAGGCGGGCGAAGCGGATGCGCAGCACCCCGTCTCCCGCCGCTGCTGCGGCGTCCACGGGCGCGGGCGCGGCGGCAACGGGCGCTGGCGCCGGTGCGGGCGCCGGCACCGGCGTGCGCGCGGCCAGCGGCTTGGGCGCCGCACTGCCGTCGCCGCCGTTTTCCTGGGCGAGCTGCTGGAGCACGCCGCAGATGTGCGCGACCATGTCGGGTTCCGGCTCCTTGCCGGCCTGGTAGGCGGTGAGTTGTTCTTGCAAGGCGTCCTTCGTTTCCAGAAAGGCATCGATCATCGAAGCGCTCAGGACCAGTTGCCCGTGGCGGGCGCGGTCCAGCAGCGTCTCGAGAACGTGCGTGGTGTTGGTCAGGGCTGTGAAACCGAACGTCGCGGCGCCTCCCTTGATGGAGTGCGCCGCGCGGAAGATGGCGTTGAGCTGTTCGCTGTCCGGCGACTCGACATCGAGCGCCAGGAGCAGTTGCTCCATCTCCGCGAGAAGCTCGATGGCTTCGACGAAGAATGCCTGGGTGAATTGACTGAGGTCCATCTCTTGTGCTCCGGGCCTGCGCTCTCACGCCTGCCGCATGTGATTTCTTGTCGTTGTCATGGCGACGCGGGCGTCGCCTTGGGAGCGGGTGCGCCGGGCACGTTGCCCACGCGCGTGCCCACGGGTTCGGTGCTGTTCTCGTGCTCGATGCGTTCCTGCGTACGGCGGTTGAGCAGGATGATGCTGATGCGCCGGTTGATGGGGCTGCGCGGGTCGGCCTTGTCCAGGTGCATGCTGTCGGCCAGGCCGATCACGCGCAGCACCTTGCCCTCGGTCATGCCGCCGATGACCAGCTCGCGGCGCGAGGCGTTGGCGCGGTCGGCCGACAGCTCCCAGTTGCCGTACGAGCGGTCGTTGGTGTAGACGATGGCGTCGGTGTGGCCCGACAGCGTGATCTTGTTGGGCAGCAGGTTCAGCGCAGGCGCCAGCTCGCGAAGAATGGCGCGCATGTGCGGCACCACGCGGGCGCTGGCCAGTTCGAACATCGGGCGGTTCTCGGTGTCCACGATCTGCAGGCGCAGGCCTTCGGTGGTGATGTCGATCAGGATCTGCGAGCGGAACTGCTGGAACACCGGGCTCTTGGCGATGAGCTCTTCGAGCTGCTGCTTCATCTCGGCCAGGCGGCTGGCGTCGGCCTCGTCCTCGCTCGTGGTCTCGGTGTTCCTGACCTCGCCCTCGACATGCATCGGGTCGGCGCCGCCGCCGGAGATCATGCTGGAGCTCAGGCTGGCCTTGTCGCCGCCGTTCATCGCCACGCGCAGCGGCATGCGGAAGTGCTCGGCAATGCCGTCACGCTGCTTCGGGCTGGAGATGGACAGCAGCCACATCACCAGGAAGAACGCCATCATGGCCGTCATGAAGTCGGCATACGCGATCTTCCAGCCACCGCCATGGTGGCCGCCGCCGTGCGCCTTGTGCACGTGCTTGATGATGATCCTTGGCTTGCCTTCGCTCATGGTGGCTCTGTCGTTCGCTCGATTGCGGGGGTATCGGGTCGGGCGGCGCGTCAGCGCGCCTTGACTTCGCGAACGTGGTCATCCAGTTCGGAGAAGGACGGGCGTTCGGTCGAGAACAGCACCTTGCGGCCGAACTCCACGGCCAGCTGCGGCGCGTAGCCATTGAGGTTGGCCAGCAGCGTGACCTTGGCGCACTGGTAGATCTTCATGCTCTCTTCCACCTTCTGCTCGATCAGCGAGGCCAGCGGCGACACGAAGCCGTAGGCCAGCAGCACGCCCAGGAAGGTGCCGACCATGGCGTGGGCGATCAGTGCACCCATCTCGGAAGGCGGCAGGTTGGCCGAGGCCAGCGCGTGCACCACGCCCATCACGGCCGCGACGATGCCCAGCGCCGGCAGCGCGTCGCCCACGCGGGCCAGGCTGTGGCCGGGCACCATGGCCTCGTGGCGGATGGTCTCGATCTCGTGGTCCATCAGGGCCTCGATCTCGTGGGCGTCGGTGTTGCCGCTGATGACCAGGCGCAGGTAGTCGCTCAGGAACACGGTGATGCCCTCGTGCCCCAGGATGTTCGGGTAGCGCGAGAAGATCTCGCTCTGGGCCGGGTTCTCCACGTCGGACTCCAGCTTCATCATCCCTTCCTTGCGGGCCTTGGCGAGCAGCTCGTACAGGAGCGCCATCAGGTCCATGTAGAGCTGGCGGTTGTGCTTGGAGCTGCGCAGCAGGAGCGGCAGCTCCTTGATGGTCGCCTTGATGGTCTTGCCGTTGTTGCCCGCGATGAACGCGCCCAGCGCGGAGCCGCCGATCATGAGCAGCTCGATCGGCTGGAACAGGACGCCGAAGTGCCCGCCCATGAGGGCGTAGCCCCCGAACACGCAACCGATCACCACGATGTATCCAACCAGAACCAGCACGGGCTACCCCTATCGCCCTGAGGCGTCAATTCATTCAATCCCCGAACGTCCGCAAGACGGGCGCGGGGGTACTTTTTCTAGCTTGCGCCGCCGAGGTCCAACGCTGGCCCTGCGGCCACCAACCCACCGAATCCGCTCAGCCGCACTTCGGCGAGCTTGGGCTTGCGTGCCTTGCCTGCGCGCGAAGGCGGACGGCACAGGACACACACGTATCCGTTCTTGTGATCGTGCGCATGCGCCACGAAGTGGCCGCCGCACCGGCTGCAGGGGCTCAGTTGCAGCATGTCGCTGTCGAAGAAGCGCACCATCGTCTCGGCGCGGGTGAAGTCGAGCACGACCTCGCCGCCCTGGGAGGACACCTGCTCCACATAGAGCCGGTAGGCCTTGATGAGCGCGGGCAGTTCGTTCTCGTCCGCCTCGTCCAGCATGAAGCGGTAGATGTTGTAGAACATCGACGAGTGAATGTTGGCCAGCCAGGTCATGTACCAGTCGGTCGAGAACGGCAGCAGGCCCTTGGGCGGCGAAACGCCCTTGAGTTCCTTGTACAGGCGGATCAGTCGTTCCCGGCTCAGCGACACCGCCGCTTCGAGAAACTGCAGGCGCGCGCCGAGCCCGATCAGCTCGACAGCGAGCTGGACTTCACGGACCTCGCCAAGGACGCTCTTGCGGGTGGTCATGCAGCCGCCACGCCCGCGTCGCGCATCTGGCCCTGGGCCTGGATCTGGCGCGCCGCCATCAGGATCGACATGTGGGCCTGCTGCAATGCGGGCTCCTTGCCTTCTCCCACCACCGCGAACATCGGGCGGTCGTCCAGCCTGAAGCTGCACAGCAGGAAGTTGGAAGCCGCCAGCTTCACGATCTGGCTGAGCGACATGTTCGCCAGCAGATCGGCGAGCTCGCGCCCCACGCCCAGCCGGAACATGGCTTCCGCCCTGTCCTGCTTGACCAGTTTCTGCGCGAGCAGCATATAAGCCAGGTTTATTTCGCCGATTTCCTTGGAAATCACGCCGCCTGCATTGAAATTACCGTTTTCCATCTCTTGTTCCATTTCCGTTCCTCAGTCCACCAAAGGTTCTAATTGACCGTGTATACATTCTATACACAAAGTTTTACACTTTGAAGTACTTTGTAAGAGATGGCGACAAAAAAAGTAGGAAACGTCCGACAAGGCCTCCGCGCTCTCCCTGTGAGAGCGGTTCGCCAGCGTCGGAAACTGGGTAACCTAAAACATGCAACCAGTGGTTACAAACAGACGTTTTCGGGAATAATTTATTCATTTCAGTTTGCGAATTAATAAAGACTATGGGCATTCGGCCATTGAATGAACTGCTGAATTTGCTATTCAGATTCCGTTCATCGGAATGTCCATGACTTTGCATTGATCGCACCTGGCTAATTCTGTTCACGGCCTTCCAGGCCGTAGATCCACGCCATGACCTCGGCCACCGCCAGGTACAACTCGGGCGGGACATGCTGGTCGAGGTCGACCTGCATCAAGAGCTTCACGAGGTCTGCCGACGAGTGCACGTACAGGCCGTGCGCGCGCGCCTCGCGCATGATCGATTCGGCCGCCACGCCGTAGCCCTTGGCCACGACGACGGGTGCCTTGGTCTTGTCGGCGTACGACAGCGCGATCGCGCTGGGCCGGTTCTCCATGGCGTCGTTCAGGGCGGTGCTCATGCGGCCTCCGCCATGGCTTTTTCCGTGACCTGCAACTGCTGCAGCTGGAGGCCCGCGGCCTCGAAGCGTTTCGCAAGCTGGCCCGCGTCGCCGCGCAGCCGCTCGGTGGTGGTGGCTTCGCGCGCCGTCAGGTGCGCCTGCACCGCCGCGCCCGCGAGGCTCAGCCGCAGGTCGACCTCGCCCAGGCGCGGCAGCGACAGCGACACCGTGGTCGACCAGCGGCGCTCGGCCTCCGGTGCCGAATCCGCGCCTTCGCGGGCATCGTGCCTGTCCTGTTCCTGCTCGATGGACCAGCGCATCGGCACGTCGGGCCAGGCCTGGCCGCTCCAGCGGAAGGCGGCGCTGGCCAGCAGGTCGAGCTGCTGGTGCACGAGCGTGACCGCCTGCGGATGAATGACTTCGGTGCCGCGCGCGGCTTGCGCCACGGCGGCGCTCTCCGACGAACGCGCGATCTCGCCGGCGCGGTGCGCGGGCATGTCGCCGTCCAGGGCCGTGCGGGCCGGTGCGCCATCGCTCTGGCCGTAGGCCGCCTGCAGGCGCAAGGCATCGACCGACACGGCCGATGCCGCAGGGTCCGGCGCCTGCGCCGCGCCGGGCTGTGCCGCGGCATGGGTCGAAGGCGCAGTCGCTGGTGTGTGCGGGCTGGGTGCGGCGGCGGGCGGCAGCTCACCTTGCGCCACGGCGGAAGCCGCCTGCGGTGCACCGGCCGGCAGCAGCACGTCGACGGCATCCGCCGCAGTCGCGGTCGCGGTCGCGGTCGCGGTCGCCGTTGCCGTCGCTGCCGCATTCACCGGGGCGGCGGCCGTCTCGGGCCGCGCAACCAACGGCCCCGCCCAACGCGCCTGAGGCTCCTGCGCCATCTGCGCCAGCGTGCGGGTGCCGGTGGCGAACTCCGCCAGGTGCGCTTCGTAGAAGAGCCCGCTGTCCGACACCGTGCGCGCCAGCGCGCCGGCCAGTGCCGCGGCGCTGGCGGGTTGCTGGCCCGATGCCAGCAGCGGCGCCGCGCCGCGCACCGGCCCCGGCTGCGCCTGCAGGTCGGCCAGCACCGCGCCGATGACGCGTGCCGCCACCGACAGCCGCGTGGCCACCGACGACGGCGCACCACCGCCGGCATGCACCGCGCCGCCGGTCAGCGCACCCGGTATCTGCCGGTCGAGCGCGGCATTGGAAGGCAGCCGCACATCGTTGTCGACTTTGCCGACGCCCACGGCCGGGCCCGGCGCGCCGATGGTCGTCTCGCCCTTGATGCCCAGCACGTCGAGGCGCGGTGCGAGCCGTGCGGCCAGCAGTGCGTCGATCAGTCCGGCAAGTCCAGTCATGGGCGTGGCATCTCGGGTGGGGGTTCAGGCGGGCTCAGGCGAATACAGCCAGGCTCAGTGCGTCTGCCCGTAGGCGCGCCCGAGGCTCTTCTGCTTGTGGAGATGACCCATGCGGTCGATCAGGTCGTCGAGCTGCGGCTTGATCAGGCCGGAGACTTCGGCCTGGTCCGTGCGGATGCGGTCGAGCAGGCCGAGCACGCGCTCGATCTGTATCGCGTCCAGCATTTCCAGCGGCTCGATGGCGCGCAGGCGCTCGACCAGCGCCGAGCAGCGGGTCTCGAGCTCGGGCAGCTTGCCCCATTCCTTGGCCCGTGCCAGCACCAGCATCTGCGCGACGCTGGCTGCAAGCTCCTCATAGCAATGAACGACCTCACTCCGGACTGCCATCTTTTTCACCTATCCCTGTTGTCTTGTAGTTACGGCCGCGTCTCAGCCGCGGTTCCGGTCGTCGATCTCCCGCCAGGCGGAAGCGACGTTTTCGAGCAGCTGGCCTGCTTCGTCCAGCGCCTGCACGTCGTTGTGCAGGTTGGCCTGGAACAGCCGCCGCACGACGTAGTCGTACAGCGCGGACAGGTTGCTCACGAGTGCGGCACCGGCCTCGCCGGCTGCCTGCGCATCGAGTCCGGCCTTCAGGCCGTTGTCCACGATGCCGATGGCCTTGGAGATCGCCTGGCCCTTGGCCTCGATCTCCCCGGCCGCCATGTGGTGCCTCGCCATGCCGATGGCGGTCTTGGCGCCGTCGAACAGCATGACGATGAGCTGGTGCGGCGACGCGCTCATCACGCTGGTTTCCACGCCGACGCGCGCATAGGCGCCGGCGCCGGTGCGGAGGTTGTGAGGGGTGTACATCGCTGCGGCTCCAGGTCTTCGTTGTCTGTCTTACTTGCTGCTGCTCGACATCGCGTCGAACTGCTGCGTGAGATAGTTCTTCGTGTTGTTCATGCTGTTGATCAGCACGTCCAGCTGGGTGAACTGGGCCTTGTAGCGGGCAACCGTCGAGTCCACGCGCGTCTGCATGGCGTCGTACTGGGTGTCGAGCTCCTTGATGGTGGAGGTCACGCCGTCGCTGGCGACCTTCAGGGCGCCGGTGTTCAGGTCGGTCACCAGCGCGTCGATCTGCTTGCCGTAGCCGCCGGTGCTGCCGGTGGCGCTGGAGAAGAGGTTCGCCACGCCCTTGAGGTTGCCGGCCAGGGCCTTGTCGAGCTTGGTGGCGTCGATGGCGATCGTGCCGTCCTTCTGGAAGGCCACGCCGATCTCGGTGAGCACCTTCATGTCGTTGGTGCCGCCGTCCTGCGGCGTGGTGAGCGCCTGGCGGATCCGCGTCTGCAGGTTGCGCAGCGTGCTGTCGCCGACCAGGGCGGCCGCCGTGTTGGTGTCGGCGTCGTACGAGGTCAGCGTCTTGGCCGTGCTCTGCAGGGTGTTGTAGGCATTCACGAAATCCGTGATCGCCGACTTCACGCCCGCCGTGTTCTCCTTCATCGACAGGCCGGTCTTGCCGGTGTTCACCAGCGTGATCGTGGCGCCCTGGATGGCTTCCTTGACGGTGTTGGTGGAGCTGGTGACGTCGATGCCGTTCACGTTGAGCTTGGCGTTCTGCGCCACCGTCGTCTGCTTCAGGTTCTGCGTGCCGGCCGGGTCGTTGTTCAGCAGGTTCTGCAGCGGCGCGTCGCCGGCCACCGAGATGCGCATGCTCGACTTCTCGCCGGTCGTGGAAGACGTCAGCACCAGGCGGTTGGGCGTGCCGCTGCCGTCGTTCACGATGCTGGCCGTCACGCCGGCGTTGGCGCCGTTGATGGCGTTGCGAATGCCTTCCAGCGTGTTGTTGGTGGGGTCGATGGTGATCGACTTGGCGGGCTGGCTCGCGTCCGCGGTGAACGTGGCGCCGGAGTACTGGCCGGTGGCCGCGTTGAGCGTGCCGCCCGTGACCTGGCCGAAGTCGATGGTGATCTTGCCGTTGCCGATGGGCGTCTTGGTGTCGGCCTGGCCCGCGGCGATGACCGTCTGCGCCTGGGCGAGCTGCGTCACGTCGATGGTGTAGTTGCCGGCCGCGCTCGCGTCCGTGGCCGATGCGGACAGGATGCCGCTGACCGTGGGCGTGCCGGTCACGCTCTGGAACAGCGTCGGGTCACCCAGCTTCTTGGCGGCGGTCTGCAGCGTGCTGAGCGCGCTCTGGATCGTGCCGTAGGCGGACAGCTTGCTGGTGTAGCTCTTGGCTTTTGCCTGCAGCGCCACGAGCGGCTGGCTCTCGGCGGTCTGGAGTTGCGTGAGCAAGGAGGCGAGGTCGAGGTTGGCGCCTACGCCCAGGCTGCTGATCGTTGCCATTTGATTTTTTTTCCTGATTGCTGCGTTTGCAGATGAAGATTCGGATGCGGCCTCAGGCCGCGTGGTCCACCAGCAGGCCCTTGCCGTCGCTCACGAGCTTGGCGATGCGCACGACTTCCTCGTTCGGAATCTGGCGAATGACTTCCCCGCTGGCGCGATCGATGACCTTGACGATGAGCTTGTCGGTGTCCTTGTCGACCTCGAACTGCAGGCCGACCTCGCGCAGCGCGAGCGCCGTGTTCACCTGGTGAACCGCCTGCTCGACCTGCACCGGCGTCGCCTCCTCCTTGGCGTCGGCCTTGGCACCCGACGGCGTACCGCGCAGGCTCGTGCCCGTGGCGCCGCCCAGGAGCATCTGCGTCCAGGGACTGTCCTTCACGGGATTTGCGGGCACGGGGTTCGACATCTTTTCCACCTTGTTCTTTGCTGTATTCGCTGTGCTCTGCGGCCTCGCCTTCGGGGCATGGCCGCAGAGGACAGCGCAGGCGCTCCCGGCTTGCGTCCGGGTACCTGCACCGGCCGGACCCCACCCTTTCGGGAGGGGTCCGGCGTTTCTTTGCTTCTAACTAGCCTTGCTCGATCAACGCAGGAGCGACAGCACGCCTTGCGTGGTCTGGTTGGCTTGCGACAGCACCGAGGTGCCGGCTTGTTGCAGGATCTGCGCGCGGGTCATGTTCGACACTTCCACGGCGTAGTCGGCGTCTTCGATGCGCGAACGCGACGAGGACAGGTTGGTCACCGTGGTGCCCAGGTTGGCGATCACCGAGTCGAAACGGTTCTGCACCGCACCCAGCGAGGAGCGCAGCTTGTCGACCTTCGACAGGGCGGCGTCGAGTGCCTTCAGCGGATCGACGGTTGCCTTGGCATCGCTCACTGCGTTGGTCGTCAGCTTGCCGGCCTTGGCCGAGTCGGCGTACACCGTGCTGCCTTGCGCGTCGGTCACCACGCCGTTGGCGTTCAGGTTGATCGATTCAGCGGCGGTCGTCGTCAGGCCGCTCACACCGATGTAGGCACCGGTCACGGCGCCGCCGGCTGCTGCCACTGCGTAGGCCGTCGTCGCACCTGCGCCGTCGATGTCGATGGAACCAGCGCCGCCGTTGATCTTGGCAGCCACTTGGTCGGCCGAAGCCTTTTCGCCGGCAACCGCGAAGGTGCTGGCGCCGGCTGCTGCCGTCACCACCGTGTACGAAGCGCCGGTTGCGCCGATGGTGATCGAGTCGCCAGCAGCGGACATGCCGGTGGCTTGCTCGAGCACTGCCGCCAGCGTGGCGCCGGTGGTCGCGCCAGCGCCCGTCTTGGTCAGGTTCTTCGAAGCGTCGAGGTACAGGGCCGAGCCGTCGGCAGCGTCGGTCATGGTGCCGTTGCTGTCGATCTTGACGTCCATCGAGTGGGTGCCGAGCTTGACCGTGGCGGTCACGCTGGTGCCAGCCGGCGGGGTCAGGGATGCGAGCGTGTTGGCCTGGGTGCGTGCGGCTTCCGAAGCGGTGTAGCTCTTGGTCGCGGCGCTGTAGGTGTACGTTGCGCCACCGGTCGAGGTGACCGTGCCGCCGTCTTGCATCTTGGCCAGCACGTCGTTGGCCGTGGCGCCGTTGGCGGCGGCGGTCAGCGTGCGGGTGTAAGGCGTGACGCCGTTGGTGGTCGTGCCTGCGGCGAAGCCGGCGATCAGGAGGTCGGACGCGCCGGCAGCCTTGTTCTTCGAACCGGTGTTGTTGACGTTGAAACCGTCCAGACCCAGGGTCTTGGCGCTGATTTCTTGCAGGTCGATGTCGATGGTCTCGCCATCGTTCGCGCCGACTTGAACGGTCAGCTTGCCAGCGTCAGCCGACAGAACCTTCACGCCGTTGAACTGGGTTTGTTCCGACACGCGGTTGATTTCGTCCAGGCGTTGGCCGATTTCCGACTGGATCGAGTCCAGGTCGGTGGACGAGTTCGTGCCCGTGGCGGCTTGCACCGACAGTTCGCGGATGCGTTGCAGGTTGTTGTTGACTTCCGTCAGCGCGCCTTCGGTCGTTTGAGCGATCGAGATGCCGTCGTTGGCGTTGCGCGTTGCTTGCGTCAGGCCCTTGATGTTGGCCGTGAAACGGTTGGCAATGGCTTGGCCGGCAGCGTCATCCTTGGCGCTGTTGATGCGCATGCCCGAAGACAGGCGCTCGATGGCGCTGTTCAACGCCGACTGCGACTTGTTGAGGTTGTTCTGCGTGACCAGCGAGAGGCTGTTGGTGTTGATGACTTGCGTCATGTTGGACTCCTGATTGACAAAGGTTGTGTGACTCCGGCCATCGGCCGTAACGCTGGACCCGCTTCCGCTGTGAGACTCAAGCCATCGTTGATTTAGTTATCGGCGAGTGCCTTCAAACCTTTAGGGCCGCGCACAAAAAAGTTGCACAGGGGCCCGCGAGTCACCCAACCCAGCCCTCAGGCCTGCAGGTTCATCACTTCCTGATAGGCGGTGACCAGGCGGTTGCGCACCTGCAGACCGGTCTGGAACGCCACGTTGGCCTTCTGCAGGTCGACCATCACGTCGTTGAGCGCCACGCCGGGCTTGCCCAGTTCGAACGACTCGGCCTGGGCGTAGGCGCTTTGCTGCGCGCCGCTGATGTTGGCGAGCGAGCGCTTCAGCTCGGCAGCGAAGCCGCCGGCCTCCGCGGGGGCGGCCGCGCCCGAGGACGGACCGATGCCGGTGTTGAGCGCGGTGACGCGCATCTGCTGCAAGACGGATTCGATGGCGCTGATCGACATGGGATCTCTTCTTCCTGTGTGAACACTTCTGCGTGACTTGACAAGGAGGACGCAAGGTCCTCCGGCTGGCCTGCAGCGTATCAAGGGAAGACCCCGATTCAAGCGCGCAACTGAGGGCGAAAACCCCGGCTGTTCGGGCATTCGAATTCCCATGCACTGTTGACAATCGTCGCGAAACGAACATGCCGTGGACGACTTCACCGGCACTCCGGAATGAACTCTCAACACCGAAATCTCTCTCCAAACATGGCACAGGACCGTAGCGGCCACCCCGGCGCCACCAAGGTGCACGCATGAGCACAGCCGTGCCCACGGGCGACCTGCCCACTGCCGGGACGGGTTCCGGCAACGGCCTCCCCCCCTTCCTGGAGCGCATGCGCGCCCAGCCCAAGCTGCCGTTGATCGTGGGCGGCGCGGCCCTCGTGGCCGCGGCCGCCGCGTTCATGCTGTGGAGCCGCGCGCCCGACTACAAGGTGCTCTACACCAACGTGTCGGACCGCGACGGCGGCGCGATCATCGCGTCGCTCCAGCAGATGAACGTGCCCTACAAGTTCGCCGAAGGCGGCGGCGCGATCCTGATCGCGGGCGACAAGGTGGCGGAAACGCGCCTGAAGCTCGCCGCGCAGGGGCTGCCCAAGGCCGGCGGCGTGGGCTTCGAGCTGATGGACAACCAGAAGTTCGGCACCAGCCAGTTCGCAGAACAGGTCAACTACCAGCGCGGGCTGGAAGGCGAGCTGGCGCGCTCCATCGAGTCGATCGGCACCATCGAGGCGGCCCGGGTGCACCTGGCGCTGCCCAAGCCCTCGCTGTTCGTGCGCGACCAGAAGAAGCCCTCGGCCTCGGTGGTGCTCACGCTCATGCGCGGGCGCAGCATCGACGAAGGCCAGGTCAGCGCCATCGTGCACATGGTGTCCAGCAGCGTGCCCGACCTGGACGCCAAGAGCGTCACCGTGGTCGACCAGCGCGGCAACCTGCTGTCTTCCGCGCGCGGCACCGACCGCGGGCTGGACGTGAGCCAGATCAAGTACGCGCAGGAAATCGAGCAGGGCTACATCCGCCGCATCGAAGCGATCCTGCAGCCGCTGGTGGGCGCGAGCAACGTGCGCGCCCAGGTGGCGGCCGACATCGACTTCTCGGTGGTCGAGCACACCGACGAGAAGTACAAGCCCAACCAGGACCCGTCGCAGGCCGCCATGCGCAGCCAGCAGAGCAGCGAGTCGGCGCAGCACGGCAGCGGGCCGCCGGGCGGCGTGCCGGGCGCGCTGTCGAACCAGCCGCCGGTGAACCCGACCGCGCCGATCGTCGGCCCGCGCGCACCGAATGCGCCGGGCACGCCGCCGCCCGGAACGCCGGGTGCGCCTGGCGCACCGGGTGCGAATGGCGCCACCGCCGCGACCACCTCCACCGCCGCCACCGGCCCGAGCAGCACGCGCAAGGACACCACCACCAACTACGAGCTCGACCGCACCATCCGCCACGTGCAGCAATCCGCCGGCGGCGTGAAGCGCCTGTCGGTGGCCGTGGTGGTGAACAACCGCGACAGCGTGGACACGGCCGGCAAGACCACCAGCCGCGCGCTGACGCCGGCCGAGGTGGAGCAGATCCGCAACCTGGCCAAGGAAGCCATGGGCTTCAGCCAGGAGCGGGGCGACTCGCTCAACGTGGTGAACAGCGCCTTCGCCCGCGATGCCGACAGCGGCCCCGCACCCGAAGTGCCGTTCTGGCGCGACCGCGAGAACATCGAGATCGGCAAGACGCTGGGCCAGTACCTGCTGTACGCACTGATCGCCCTGTTCGCCTGGCTCGCCGTGCTGCGTCCGCTCCTGCGGCGCCACGCGCCGCCGCCCCCGGCACCCGCACCGGTCGAGGAGACGGCCGATCTCATCATTCCGAGCGCCGCGCTGGACGCCGCCACGCCCTCGCCGGAAGACAGCCTGCGCGAACGCGAGGCCAACCGCAAGAAAGCCGACATGGACTATGCGCACGCGATCGCCGACAAGGACCCCAAGCTGGTCGCCACCCTGATCCAGCACTGGATGAACACCCATGAGTAACGAACTGGGAACCCGAAAAGGCGCCATCCTGCTGATGGCGCTGGGCGAAGACCGCGCCGCCGCCGCGCTGCACCAGCTGCCCACCTCCGAGGTGCAGACGCTGGGCCTCGCGATGTCCAAGCTGAGCTCGGTCTCCAAGGAAGAGCTGGCCGAAGTGCTGGCCGAGTTCCGCCAGGAAACCGAGCAGCTGTCGGCCCTGCACCTGGGCTCGACCAGCTACATCCGCGCCGTGCTGAAGAAGGCGCTGGGCGAGGACCGCGCCAGCAACCTGCTGGAAGACATCCTGCAGCCCGACGAGCCGCACGGCGGCATCGAGCGGCTCAACGAGCTGGAAGCCGGCGAAGTGGCCGAGCTCATCCGCGACGAGCATCCGCAGATCCTGGCCACGCTGGTGGTGCACCTGGACCGCATGAAGGCCTCCGAGGTGCTGGAGAAGCTGCCCGCCCGCCTGCGCCACGACGTGATCATGCGCGTGGCCACCTTCGGCGGCGTGCAGCCCTCGGCGCTGACCGAGCTGACCGACGTGCTCACCGAGATGCTCGCGGGCCAGGGCCTGCGCCGCAGCCGACTGGGCGGCGTGCGCACCGCGGCCGAGATCGTCAACCTGATGAGCACCGCGGTGGAAGAAGAAGCCATCGCCCATGTGCGCGAACACGACGAGGCGCTGGCCCAGCGCATCGTCGACGAGATGTTCGTGTTCGAGAACCTGCTGGGCCTGGAAGACCGCAGCATCCAGCGCCTGCTCAAGGACATCGAGAGCGACTCGCTCATCATCGCGCTCAAGGGCGCGCCGATGGAGCTGCGCGACAAGTTCCTCAACAACATGTCGCAACGCGCCGCCGAGACCCTGCGAGAAGACATGGAACTGCGCGGCCCCGTGCGCGTGTCGCAGGTCGAGGCCGAACAGAAGACGATCCTGCAGGTGGCCCGCCGCCTGGCGGAATCCGGCGAGATCGTGATTTCGGCGCCTGGCACCGATGACTTCGTCTGACCGCGGCGCCCCGGGCGCATTCACCGGCGCGAGCGAGCGGCTCGCCGCCATCCACGCCGCTGCACGGCAAGCCGCAGCGGGCCCCCTGCCGGGCATGACCGGCAGGCCGGCCCCGCCCGCACTCTCCGCCTGGGAGCGCTGGGAGATGGGCACGCTCGACGGCAAGCCCTCGGTGCCCGCGAGCCGCAAGGCCGCCGCCGCCGCCGAGTTCAACCGCAACGGCAACCGCAGCGCCGCGCCGCTCTCCCCGGTTCCTCCGCCCGCGCCCCCGGCGCCCCGGGTCGACCTGGCCGAGCTGGCGCGCATCCGCAAGGACGCGCGCACCGCCGCCGAAGCCGAAGGCCGCGCCGACGGTCTCGCCGAAGGCCGCAAGGCCGGCCACACCGAAGGCCTGGCCGCCGGCCTTGCCGCCGCCAGCGCGCATGCCGAGCGCCTGCGCGCGCTCACGCTGTCGCTGCCCGACGCGCTGCGCCGCGCCGAGGGCGAACTGACCGACACCGTGCTTGCGCTCGCGCTCGACGTGGCGCGCCAGGTGGTGCACCGCACGCTGAAGGCCGAGCCCGAATGGGTGCTGCCGCTGGTGCGCGACCTGCTGAACACCGAACCTGCCCTGCGCGGCGAGCCGCGCCTGCTGCTGCACCCGGACGACGTGGCGCTGGTGAAGAACAGCCTGGGCCACGAGATCGAGGCCGCCGGCTGGCTGGTGCGCAGCGACGACACCCTGGCGCGCGGCGGTTGCCGCGTGCAGTCCGCCAACGGCGAACTCGACGGCACGCTGGAGACACGCTGGAAGCGCGTGGCCTCGGTGCTGCGCGAGAACGCCTCCGACGGCGGCGAACCCTCCTGAACGCCATGCGCGAGACCCCCACGATGCAGACCGCCACCGCCGCCGCGAACGCCAACTCCCATCTGCACAAGGTGCGCGCCGCGCTGGACAAGGCGCGCGAGGGCGTCGCCCAGTGCACCACCACCACCGCCTCGGGGCGCCTCACGCGCGCCGTCGGGCTGGTGCTCGAAGCGGTGGGCCTGCAGCTGCCCGTGGGCAGCGACTGCCTGATCGAACTGCCGCCGGGCAATGCGCAGCGCTACGCCGAAGCCGAAGTGGTCGGCTTCGCGGGCGACCGCCTGTTCCTGATGTCGCAGACCGAAGTGGCCGGCCTGGTGCCGGGCGCGCGCGTGTTCGCGCGGCCGATCACCCTGGAGCCCGGCATGGGCGGCGCCGGCGGCAACGCCCACACCAAGCGCCTGCCCGTGGGCGAAGGCATGCTCGGGCGCGTGGTCGACGCGGCCGGCCGCCCGCTCGACGGCCTGGGCCCGCTGGACTTCGCGCGCAAGGTGCCGCTGAGTTCGCCGCCGGTCAACCCGCTGACCCGCGCGCCCATCGATTCGGTGCTCGACGTGGGCGTGCGCGCCATCAACGGGATGCTCACCGTCGGCCGCGGCCAGCGCATGGGCCTGTTCGCCGGCTCCGGCGTGGGCAAGAGCGTGCTGCTGGGCATGATGGCGCGCTACACCAGCGCAGAGGTCATCGTCGTCGGCCTGATCGGCGAACGCGGGCGCGAGGTGAAGGACTTCATCGAGAACACGCTGGGCGAAGAGGGCCTGGCCCGCGCCGTGGTGGTGGCCGCGCCGGCCGACAACTCGCCGCTGCTGCGCCTGCAGGGCGCGGCCTACGCCACCTGCCTGGCCGAGTACTTCCGCGACCTGGGCAAGGACGTGCTGCTCATCATGGACTCGCTCACCCGCTACGCCATGGCGCAGCGCGAGATTGCGCTGGCCGTGGGCGAGCCGCCGGCCACCAAGGGCTATCCGCCGTCGGTGTTCGCCAAGCTGCCCGCGCTGGTGGAACGCGCCGGCAACGGCGCGCGCGACGCGCAGGGCCGCGGCGGCTCCATCACCGCCTTCTATACGGTGCTGTCCGAGGGCGACGACCAGCAGGACCCGATTGCCGACTCGGCGCGCGCCATCCTGGACGGGCACGTGGTGCTCTCGCGCACGCTGGCCGAAGCCGGGCACTACCCCGCCATCGACATCGAGGCGTCGATCAGCCGCGCCATGACGGCGCTGATTCCGCAGACGCAGTTCGACAGCGTGCGCCGCTTCAAGCAGATGCTCTCGCGCTACCAGCGCAACCGCGACCTGATCAGCGTGGGCGCCTATGCCCCCGGCCACGACCTGCAGCTGGACCAGGCCATCGCGATGTACCCGCGCATCGAGTCCTTCCTGCAGCAGTCGATGCACGAGCGCACCGGCTACGAGGACTCCATCGCGCAGCTGGACGGCCTGTTCACGCCCGAGCGGCGCGCCTGAGCAGCCTGCCGCACGCCAAGCACACCCGACATCACGCAAGGACTACTTCCATGACCCGCAAGCTTCCCCTCGGCATGCTGATCGACCTGGCCCACACGCAGACCGACGACGCCGCGCGGCGCCTGGGCACGCTGCAGAGCGCGCACCTCAGCGCCAGCCAGAAACTCGAGCTGCTGCTGCAGTACCGCCAGGACTATCACAACCAGCTCGACGCGCTGATGCGCGACGGCCTGCCCTCCTCGCAGTGGCGCAACTACCGCAACTTCCTCGGCACGCTGGACGGCGCCATCGAGCAGCAGCGCGCCATCGCCACGCAGACCGAGACCCGCCTGGACAACGGCCGCATCGACTGGCAGCAGCAAAAGCGCCGCCTGAGCTCCTTCGACACCCTGGCCGAGCGCGTGCGCGCCCAGGAAATGATGGCCGAGAACAAGCGCGAGCAGCGCGACAGCGACGAACGCGCGGCGCGCAAGTTCTTCGACCGCGCCTCGCACCCGACCCTTTGAATTCCCAGGAACCGACATGCCATCCATGATCTCGCCCCCCGTCTCGCCCAACGGCGCCAGCCCGTCCGTGTCGCAGGCCGGCGCGCGCAACCGCGGCGCGGACGAAGCGCAGGGCCAGGGCTTCGGCGCCGCGCTGGAGCGCTCGCGCGCCAGCAACGGCAACCAGCGCGCCCGGACCACGGACGATGCGTCGGGCGCCACCGCCACGGCCGCAGAGCGCAAGCCGGTGCGCAAGCCCGGTGCCGACGAAGACACCAAGGACGCGCTGCCCGCCGACCCGAACCTCGCCTTCCTGGCGCCGGCCCACACGCCGCTGCACGCACTGACCCTCGCGGGGCGCGCGGCGGCCAAGGGCGCGGGTGCCGGCGATGCGGCCGACGCAGCCAAGGCGCTCGATGCGGCCCAGGGCGCCGCCGCGGCGGCGGACATTCCCGCTGACGCTGCCGCGGCCGCGGCCGCGGCCGACCCGCTCGCCAAGGCCCAGGCGCCCCTGTCGGATGCGGCCACCCTGGCCGCGAACGCCAAGGCCACGCCCGAAGCCGACGCCGACGCGGCGGCCAAGGACGCCGCCAAGGACGCCACCAAGCCCGCTGCGGCAGCCGGCACAGCCAACGCCCCGCGCGACGCCGACACTGCGCCGACCGCCTCGCTGCAGGACATCGTGCGCGCCGCCGTCGCGGCACAGGCCATGGGTGCAGGCACTGCAAAGCCCGCGTCCACCACCGCAGGCCCGGCCGCCGGCGCAACCGCGGCCGGCCGCGCCGGTCCGCGCACCGCCGTGAGCGCCACCACCGCCGAGCAGCTGGCAAGCGCCGCACAACCGAAGGCCCCCGAGGGCACGACGGCGGCCATCGCCGCCGCGGCAGCCGCCGTGCCGGCCGCCACCAACGCCCCCGGCGCGGACACCGATGCCGACACCCAGGCGGGCGTCGCGCCCTTCTCGCTGCAGCAGCCCGCCGCCACCGCGGCCTCGGCCGGACGCAGCGACGAGACCGCCGCCGCGCGCCCCGCGGTGCACACCATCGCTCCCGAGGTCGGCAGCGACAAATGGGGCCCTGCCCTCGGCCAGCAGCTGGCGCGCATGAGCACCACCGGCCACCACACGGCCGAGCTCAACCTCAACCCCGCCGGGCTCGGTCCGCTCAAGGTCACGCTGTCGCTGGGCGACAACCAGGCGCAGGCCCTGTTCGTGTCGGCCCATGAAAGCGTGCGCAAGGCCGTCGAGGCCGCGCTGCCGCAGCTGCGCAGCTCGCTGTCGGAACAGGGCATCACCCTGGGCCAGGCCTCGGTCGGCGCAGACACCCGCCAGGCCGGCGGCCAGGACGCCGCGTTCGCGCAGCAGCAACAACAGCAGCAGACCGCCGCACGGCAACAGGCCGCCAGCTACCCCGGTGCCGGCCGTGCCGCAGCCGTCGTGGCGGCCGCGCCCGTGACGGCCGCTCGCGCGGCGCCTGCCGCCCACGCGAGCGCGGGGGTCGACACCTTCGCCTGACGCCCGCCCTCCCCTCGGCGGCGCCTGCCCGGCGCCCGCAATGACGGATATGAAACGCCTTTGTGCGCTTGTTCGACCGTTCGTTGCCGAGGGACTTCGCAAAGAATAGACCGGACCCGCAACCCCGCATCACCATGGCTACCTCCACTCCCGCAGCAACCGCTCTCCCGAATCAACCAGCCCCGCGCCGCTCTTCCAAGCTGGTGATTGGGCTCGTGATCGCCGTCGGCCTCGCGGCCGTCGCCGCCGCCGCGTACACCTTCATTCCCCGCTTCATGAACGCGGCGCCCGCGGCCGAGGAGCCGGCGAAGGCCGCCGCGCCGGAAAAGCCGATCTTCCTGATGCTCGAGCCGCTGACCGTCAACCTGCAG
This sequence comes from Variovorax sp. 10N412, assembly GCF_056394985.1. Lineage (NCBI taxonomy): Bacteria > Pseudomonadati > Pseudomonadota > Betaproteobacteria > Burkholderiales > Comamonadaceae > Variovorax > Variovorax sp. 10N412. The sequence continues at coordinate 9,641 of NZ_JBFTIO010000004.1, read as the reverse complement.
TCCGAAGGCCGCAGCCGCTTCCTGCAGATCGGCATGGCGCTGCGCGTGCCCGACGAAAAGACCAAGGCGCAGATCGTGGAGTACATGCCCGAACTGCGCAGCCGCCTGCTGATGCTGCTGTCCAACCGCACACCCGACACGCTGGTCACGCCCGAGGGCAAGGCCAAGCTGGCGGAGGAGATCCGCACCGCGCTGAACACGCCGCTGGCCGCCGGGCAGCCCCCGCTGGGCATCTCCAACGTGTCCTTCAACACCTTCGTGGTGCAGTGACCCCCCTCTTCGGACAAGCGACCCATGGCGTATGAACAGGTGCTTTCGCAGGACGAGGTCGATGCGCTCTTGCAAGGCGTCACCGGCGAAGTCGACCAGCCGGCCGCCCCGCCGCCGCCCAAGGACGGCCTGCCGGCCTACGACCTCGGCGCGCCCGACCGCGTGGTGCGCAACCGCATGCACACGCTGGAGGTCATCAACGACCGCTTCGCGCGCGGCCTGCGCAGCGCGCTGCTGAACTTCATGCGCCGCAGCCCCGACATCTCGGTGGGGCCGGTGCAGATCCAGCAGTACGGCGAGTTCGTGCGGCACCTGCCGGTGCCCGCGAACATCAACATGATCCACCTGAAGCCGCTGCGCGGCACGGCGCTGTTCGTGTTCGACCCGAAGCTGGTGTTCCTCGTGGTGGACAACCTCTTCGGCAGCGACGGGCGCTACCACGTGCGCGTGGAAGGCCGCGACTTCACGCGCACCGAGCAGCGCATCATCAAGCGCCTGCTCGACCTGTCGCTGCAGTGCTACGGCGACGCCTGGCAGCCGGTGTTCCCGCTGGACTTCGACTACGTGCGCGCCGAAATGCACGGCAAGCTCGCCAACATCGTGGCGCCCAACGAGGTGGTGATCAACACCACGCTGCAGATCGAGTTCGGCCCCGTGGGCGGCTTCCTGCACGTGTGCATTCCCTACTCGATGATCGAGCCCATCAAGGACCTGCTGTCCAACCCGATCCAGGACGAGGTCGAGGTCGACAAGCGCTGGGTCAAGCAGATGTCGCGCCAGATGCAGGCCGCCGACGTCGAGCTCATTGCCGACTTCGTGACCATGCCCTCCACGCTGGGCGAAGTGATGAAGCTGCAGACCGGCGACGTGATTCCCATCGAGCTGCCCACGACGGTGCTCGCCAAGGTCGGCGGCGTGCCGGTGATGGAGTGCGGCTACGGCACCTCGAACGAGCGCTACGCCTTGCGCGTGCAACACATGATCTCCCACCAAGACAGCGATTTGAAGAACGACCATGACTGACAACACCTCTTCCGCCAGCAGCGACGCGGACGACTGGGCCAGCGCGCTGGCCGAACAGACCGCGGCCACCCCAGTCGCCGCTCCCGAACCCACCGTGGCCCCGGCCACCGCGCAGGTCTTCCAGCAGATCCACGACGCGCCGTCGGTGCCGTCGAGCACCACCGCCGTGGACATCGCGCGCGTGCTCGACGTGCCCGTGCAGCTCACCGCCGAGATCGGCCGCACCCGCATCACCATCAAGAGCCTGCTGCAGTTGTCGCAGGGCTCGGTGGTGGAGCTCGACGGCCTGGCCGGCCAGCCGCTGGACGTGCTGATCAACGGCTACCTCATCGCCCAGGGCGAAGTGGTGGTGGTGAACGAGAAGTACGGCATTCGCCTGACCGACATCGTCACCCCGTCCGAGCGCATGCAGAAGCTCGCCCGTTCATGAACCTGCGCCCCCACCTGCATGCGCTGCGTGCGCTGCCCGCATGGGCGGCGGCGCTGTGCACCCTGTGCGCGCAAGCCGTGCACACGGCGCACGCCGCGCTGCCCACCGTGCCCACGCCCGTGCATGAAGCGCAGCCGGCCGCCGTCGGTGCGTCGGGCCTGCTGCAGGCCGGCTTCGGCATGGCGGTGGTGGTCGGCCTGATTTTTCTGTGCGCCTGGCTGGCGCGCCGCTTCGGGCTTCAGCGCCTGGGCGGCGGCCACCTGGTGAAGGTGGTCTCCAGCGCCGCGCTCGGCCAGCGCGAACGCGTGGTCGTGGTCGAAGTGGGCGGCCAATGGCTGGTGCTGGGCGTCACGTCCAGCCAGGTCAACATGCTGCACACGCTGCCGGCCCAGGCACAGCCGGCCTCCGGCACGGCGGGCACGCCCGCCGCCATGAACAACCCTGTCGAACTCTTTGCCCGGAAGCTGCGCGAATCCCTCTCGGGCAAGACGCATACCGCCCCATGACGCATTCCGCATTGCGCCGCGGCCTGCGTGCCGCGCTGCTGCTTGCCGCCGCCGCGCTGCCCGCCGTGGCCTGGACCCAGGGCCTGCCCGGCATCACCAGCACGCCGGGCCCCGGCGGCAGCCAGACCTGGTCGCTGAGCGTGCAGACCATGGTGCTGCTGACCTCGCTCACCTTCCTGCCCGCGCTGCTGCTGTCGATGACCAGCTTCACGCGCATCCTGATCGTGATGGGCCTGCTGCGCACCGCCATCGGCACGCAGACCTCGCCGCCCAACCAGGTGCTGGTGGGGCTGTCGCTGTTCCTCACCTTCTTCGTGATGGCGCCGGTGCTCGACAAGGCCTACACCGACGCCTACGTGCCCTTCTCCGAGAACAAGATCAGCGCCGACAAGGCGCTGGAGCGCGGCATCGCGCCCTTCAAGACCTTCATGCTCAAGCAGACCCGCGAGAGCGACCTGGCCCTGTTCGCACGGCTGGCCAAGGTGCCCGACATGCAGGGCCCGGAAGAGGTGCCGCTGCGCATCCTGCTGCCGTCCTTCGTCATCAGCGAGCTGAAGACCGCCTTCCAGATCGGCTTCACCATCTTCATTCCGTTCCTCATCATCGACCTGGTGGTGGCCAGCGTGCTGATGTCGATGGGCATGATGATGGTGCCGCCCGCTTCCATTGCGCTGCCCTTCAAGCTGATGCTCTTCGTGCTGGCCGACGGCTGGCAGTTGTTGATCGGCGCATTGGCGCAGAGCTTCTACCTTTAGGTACGCCGAGATGACCCCCGAATCCGTCATGACCATGGGCCACCGGGCCATGGAGATCTCGCTGCTGCTGGGCGCCCCGCTGCTGCTGGTGGCGCTCGTCATCGGCCTGATCGTGAGCATCTTCCAGGCCGCCACGCAGATCAACGAAGCCACGCTGTCGTTCATTCCCAAGCTGCTCGCGGTGTTCGCGACGCTGGTGATCGCCGGCCCCTGGATGCTCGACCGCATGCTCGACTACATGCGCGCGCTGTTCGCCGGCATTCCGCAGCTGGTGGCGTGACGCCGTCGATTCTTTCCGTCACCTCGGGCCAGCTCGAGGCCTGGATGGTGGCCTTCCTGTGGCCGTTCGTGCGCATGCTCGCGCTGGTGAGCACGGCGCCGATCTTCGGCGAGGCGTGGGTGCCGCGGCCGGTGAAGGTCGCGGTCGCAGTCATGCTGACCTTCGTGATCGCACCCACCCTGGGCACCCTTCCCGCCGTGCCGGTGGTGTCCGCCGGCGGCCTGTGGATCATCGTGCAGCAGGTGCTGGTCGGCGCGGCCATGGGCTTCTCGATGAAGCTGGTGTTCACCGCCGTGCTGGCCGCGGGCGAGTACATCGGCCTGCAGATGGGCCTGTCGTTCGCCTCTTTCTTCGACCCCATGAGCCACGGCAGCACCATGGTGGTGTCGCGCCTGCTGAACATGCTGGCGATGCTGATCTTCCTGGCGCTGGACGGCCACCTGCTGATGGTGAACGCGCTGGCCGACAGCTTCGGCACGCTTCCGATCGCCGACGGGCCCTTGGCTTCGGGCGGCTGGCTGTTCCTGGTGCTGGCCGGCGGCGACATCTTCGCCAGCGGGCTGATGCTGGCGCTGCCGCTCATCACCGCGCTGCTCACGCTGAACCTGGCCATGGGCATCCTGAACCGCGCTTCGCCGCAGTTCAGCATCTTCGCCGTGGGCTTTCCGCTCACGCTGCTGGCGGGCATCTTCATGCTGCAGCTGCTGATGCCGAACCTGGCGGCGTTCCTGGAGCCACGCTTCGCGGAAGCCATCTCGAACATGCTGCGGTTCACGCAGGGCTTGCGTCCGTAGAACTGCAAGGCCCCGCCTTCTTCACTTAGAGGTAATTGAACAGGGCGATGCTGTTGAGCTTCGCAAACGTCATCTGCGTGGCCTGCAGCGACGACTGGCGCTGGTAGAACTCCGCGATGGCGCTGTACGGGTCCAGGTCCTCGATGCTGGAGCGGTAGCTTTCTTCCTGCAGCTTGCTGGCCGCGCCGGCGGTGTCGAGCGCGTCGATCTCGGTCTGGCGCGAGCCCACCGACGACAGCACCGTCAGCACGTTGTCGTGTGCGTTCGTGACCTTCACGTTGGCCGTGCTCAAGGCGTTCTGCAGCTTGGCCTGGGCCGCCGCGCCGCCGCCGGTCAGCGGGGTGCGCAGCGCCGACACCAGCTCGCCGATGCTTGCGAAGATGTCGGTGCCGGCGTTCTTCGCGGTCGACACGTCGAAGCTGTCGCCGTTGGCCGGCGTGCCCTTGAAGCTCATCTGCACGCCGCCGAACGAGATCGGCTGGCCTTCGACATACGCGCCGCCGGCCACCACCACGGGCGGTGTGTCCTTGGTCGACACGGAGTAGTTGCCACCCGTGAAGCTGATGCTGAAGTCCTTGCCGTAGTTCGCATCGGTGGCGTCCTTCACGCCCACCGCGCCGAACACGCCGGTACCGGTATTGCCGGCCGCGCCCACGGTCACGTAGCCTGCACCGCCCTGCACCGTCTGGAAGATGCTGCGGCCGTCGTCCGAGGTGGACAGCTGGCGCGCCACGTCGACCTGCATCAGCCGCTGGCCCTGGTCGCCCACGTACTGCACGCCGCCGCCGGACGCCGCCACGAAGGGCGGCGAGCCGCTCTTGAAGCCGGCGAACAGGAACTGGCCGTTGCCGTCGTCCGAATTGGCCACGCCCACCAGCTGGTCGAGCGCGCTCTGGATGGTGGTGGCGAGCGAGGCGCGGTCGGCGTCCGCCAGCGTGCCGTTGCCGGCCGCCACCGTCAGGGTCTTGATGTTCTGCAGGATCGAGGTCACCGAGTTGAGTGCGTTCTCCTCGGTCGACAGCGACAGCGACGCGCGCTGGCGGCTGGTGGCGTACTGCGCGTTCTCCGACAGCGTCTGCGTGACGCCGAGGGCGCGGGCCGCGCCGACCGGATCGTCGCCGGCCGTGAGGAACTTGGAGTTCGTGGCCAGTTGCTGCTGCACACGGAACAGCTTCTGCTGCTGCTGCCCCATGGCGCTGACGTTCTGGTCGTAGAAGGATTGAGTGCTGATGCGCATCGCGGTTTCCTGGATCGGTACGAAATGAAGGCTCAGTTGCTGATGCCGAGGATCGCGTCGAAGATGGTCGAAGCGGTCTGGATCACCTTCGCGTTGGCCTGGTACATCTGCTGGAACATCAGCAGGTTGGCGGTTTCCTCGTCCTGGTTCACGCCCGAGATCGACTGCTGGCTGGCCTTGATCTGGCCCGTCACGCTGTCTTGCGTGGTGGCCGCCACCTTCACGGCCATGGCACGGTTGCCCACCTCGCTCACCAGCTGCGAGTAGGCGCCGTTGAAGGTTGCCGTGCCGCCGGCCATGAGGGTCTTGCGCTGCAGCGCGCCCAGCGCCAGGGCGTTGCTGTTGTCGGACACGCCCGAGGTGTTCTTGCCGATGGTGAAGGTGTCGCCCTGCGCAGGCGCGCCGGTCATGCCGACGGTGATGCCGTCGAAGCTCATCTTGGCGCCGGCCGTGTAAGGCACGGGCGTACCGGCCGCATAGCTGGTGCTGGTGCCGTTGGCCAGGGTCACGGTGACGGCCGAGGTGGCGGGGAAGCCCGAGAAGCTGCCGGTGGCGGCGTCGTAGCTCAGCGTCACCGGGCCGGCCAGCGGCGTGCCCGGGTAGCTGGCGTCCACGGTGGCGGCGCCCAGCGCGCCGCTGCCCTTGTTGCCGGCGGTGTTGCCGGTGACGATCGGCGACGCAGCGGCCACCTTGGCCGGGTCGAGCGTGAGCACGTCGAGGTCGCGCGCGCCGGTGCGCGTGGGCTGCACCAGGAACGAGTCGCCGGCCTGCGCGGTGCCGCTGGCGGCCGTGAGGCTGACGCCGTCGAAGGTGATCGGGAATGTGGTGAAAGTGCCCATCGACGTTTTGTCCGAAAGCCGGGTGACCGAGTAGGTGAGCGTGCCGGCCACATCGGTGACGCTCACGTTGTAGTCGCTGGTCGTGAGCTGCGAAGCGTTCGAGACCGTGGCGCCGAATTCGAGGTTGCCCGTGTTCTTTGCGTTGGGCAGCGCACCTGGCACGGCCTGCGTGAAGAAGTCCTTGCCCAGCGCGCCGTTCAGGTCCACGCCCAGCTTGTGCTGCGCATTCACCGCGTCGGCCACCGACATCGCAAGGCGGCCGATGGCGTTCTGCGAGGGAATGAGCGTGTCGCGGCGAAAGCTCATGAGCCCGCCCAGCACGCCGCCGGTGATGGCGCTGTCCGACAGCTCGGAGGTGTTGCCGGCAAAGCCCTGCAGCGCCACCGCCTTGCGCGACGGATCGGCGGCGGAATTCACCGCCACCATCTGCGAGGCGTAGTCGCCCACTACCAGCGACTGGCCGGTGGCGATGAACACGTTGTACTTGCCGTTGTCCTGCTGCAGCACCTTCACGTCGACCACCTGGCTCAGGTCGCTCACGAGCTGGTCGCGCTGGTCGAGCAGGTCGTTGGGCGGCTGGCCGCCGGCCATGGCGCTGATCTGGCTGATCTGCTGGTTGAGGCTGGCGATCTTGGTGGCGTAGGTGTTGATCTGGTCCACGCTGCCCACGATCTGCTCGTTCACCGAGGAGTTCAGGTCCGACAGGTACTGGTCGGTCGCGCGGAACTTGCTGGCCAGCGCCTGGGCCGAGCTGATCATCTGCTGGCGGGCGGCGGGGTCGGCCGGCGTGTTGGCCACACCCTGGATGCTGGTGAAGAAGCTCTGCATCAGCGGCGCGATGCCCGAGGTCTTGTCGGCCAGCAGGGTGTCGATGCGGTTGATCTGCACGCTGTTGGTGGCCAGCGCGGCCGAAGCCGACTGCGCCGTTCCCAGCTGCGCCGTCAGGTAGCGGTCGTAGCTGCGCGAGACGGTCGTCACGTTGGCGCCCGAGCCGATGAAGCCCGAGCCGCTGGAGATGGCACTGCCGGTGGCGATTTCCGCCACCTGCCGGCTGTAGCCGGCGGTGTACACGTTGGCGGTGTTGTGGGCCGTGGTCATCAGCGCGGTGCGAGCGACGCTCAGACCGCTCAGACCTGTGTAGAACAAACTTCCGGACATAAGGCTTTACCTGTCGATGGTGTGTAGGGGTGGCACCGAGTCACTGTCTTTTCGATGCCTTGTTCTCTCTATCGGCAGCATCGGCCGAAAGTTGAGGGTCAGAACTCGCTCCAGTCGCCCTTGGCGTCGCCGGTCATGGACAACTGCGGGGCCGCGGCGGCGCCAGGGGCACGCCGTGCGGGCAATGGCGGCGCCGCACGCCGCGGCGCGGGCCTCGCCACCTTCGGGATCGGGGTGATGGGCGTGAACGCCGCGCGGGGGGAAGCCACGGCGTTGCGGTCGAGCTTGAAGATGCTGACGGCCTGCACGAGGCTGCCGGCCTGTTCCTGCAGCGACTGGGCTGCGGCCGAGGCTTGCTCGACCAATGCGGCGTTCTGTTGGGTGACCTGGTCCATCTGCGAGATGGCCTGGTTGATCTGCTCGATGCCCGAGGTCTGCTCCTGGCTCGCCGCCGTGATCTCGCCCATGATGTCGGTCACGCGCTTCACGCTGCCCACGATCTCTTCCATCGTGCGGCCGGCTTCGGCCACCTGCTTGCTGCCCTCTTCCACCTTCTCGACCGAGTCGCCGATGAGGGCCTTGATTTCCTTGGCCGCTGCTGCGGAGCGCTGCGCCAGGCTGCGAACTTCGGATGCCACGACGGCAAAACCACGGCCCTGTTCGCCAGCGCGAGCAGCTTCGACTGCCGCGTTCAGCGCCAGGATGTTGGTCTGGAACGCGATGCCGTCGATCACGCCGATGATGTCCACGATCTTCTTGGACGACGCATTGATCGAGCCCATGGTGCCGACCACCTGCCCGACCACGTTGCCGCCGCGCACCGCGACCTCGGACGCCGACACGGCCAGCTGGTTCGCCTGGCGTGCGTTGTCCGCGTTCTGCTTCACCGTCGAGGTCAGCTCTTCCATCGAGGCGGCCGTCTCTTCCAGAGAGCTGGCCTGCTCTTCGGTGCGCGACGACAGGTCCTGGTTGCCCGAGGCGATCTGCCCCGACGCCGTGGCGATGGTCTCGGTCCCAGCGCGCACTTCGCCCACCACCTTGGCCAGGCTGGCGTTCATCTCGCGCAGCGCATGCATCAGCTGGCCCGCCTCGTCGCGGCTCTCGACCACGATGTCCGCGCTCAGGTCGCCGGCGGCCACCGTCTCGGCCACCATCACCGCGCGGCCCAGCGGACGCACGATGCCCAGCGTCAGGCGCCACGCGAACAGCGCGCCCAGCACCAGCGCAATGGCCGACAGCACCAGCAGCAGGGTCTGGCCGCTCGCGTGGTCGGCAAGGATGCTCTTGGACAGCACGTCGATCCTGTCACGCTGGTACGCGGCGAGTTTGGCCACGGAATCTTCATAGACGGCGAGGCCCGACGCGAACTGGTTGTCCGCCAGGGCAGTGGCTTCGTCGCTCTGGCCCGCGAGCTTGAGCTTGTTGAGCCTGTCGCTGATTTCCAGGACGACCGCGCGCGCATCGGCCACGCCGACGTAGAGCTTCTTTTCTTCCGGCGAGGTCAGCAGCCCTTCGAGCTCCTTCTGCACGGGGTTGATCCGGTTCGAGCTTTCGGTGCGCGCCTTGGCGAAATAGGCCACCACGGTCGGGTCCGTGGACTTCACCATCGCGTAGGAGCGCACCACGGTCGGGCCCAGCAGGTTGGCCCACTGGTTGGCCAGGCGCTCCTTCACGAGCGCGTGCGCAATCATCTCGTCCGTGGACTGGCCCACGCTGGCAAGGCGCAGAAAGCCGGTGCCGGCAATCACCGCCATCAACAGCAGCATCGCCGCGAAGCCAAGGCCCAGGCGGGTGCCGATTTTCAGGTTCTTCAAACTCATTTGATTTCTTCTCTTTCAGAACTGCAGCGAATCCCGCCGCGGGATGCGGCGTCGTCAATTCGTTATCGGCACAGGCCCGCCGGTCTTGAGCCCTCGTGTCTCTTGGCTCTCTTGTTTCTTAAAACTCTGTCCAGTCGCCCTTGGCGTCGGCAGCCACGGCCAGCCGCGGCGCGGCGCCCTTGGCCGGTTCGTGGCGCGCAGGCAGCGCCTTGGCCGGGCGCTTGAGCGCCGACTGGTAGGCGGCAACCGCCTTGGCGGGCCGGGCGATGGGCGTGATGCGTGTGAAGCCGGTGCGCGCGACCGCGGCGTTGTGGTCGAGCTTGAAGATGCTGACGGCCTGCACGAGGCTGCCGGCCTGCTCCTGCAGCGACTGGGCTGCCGCCGAGGCTTCTTCGACCAGCGCGGCGTTCTGTTGGGTGACCTGGTCCATCTGGCTGATGGCCTGGTTGACCTGCTCGATGCCCGAGGTCTGTTCCTGGCTCGCCGCCGTGATCTCGCCCATGATGTCCGTCACGCGCTTCACGCTGCC